>JBGGME010000045.1:0-70864 GCA_041288195.1 Hyphomicrobiaceae bacterium | reverse complement strand
CGCCATGCTGATCGAGCCCACGGAGTCCGAATCCAGGCAGAGCCTCGACCAGTTCATCGCCACCCTGCGCGCGCTGGCCGGCGCCGCCAAATCGGGAGACGTTGCACGGTTCAAGGACGCCCCCCGCTTCGCCCCGCGCCGCCGTCTCGACGAGACGAAGGCCGCCCGCGAGCCGCGCCTGCGGTGGACGCAGCCGGTGGAGCGCAAGGAAGCGGCCGAGTGATCAGGCGACGTGCCGCGCGTCCTGCGGCGGCATAAAGAATACCCGGTTGCGGCCGGTATTCTTGGCCATGTAGAGGCCCTGGTCGGCGCGCTCGATCACCTCGGCGATGTCGCGGTCGCTGCTGCGTGCCAGCGCGACACCGATGCTGACCGTGAGGTTGAATTGCGTGTCGCCGCTCGTGATCGCGCAGGCCTCGACGGCGGCGCGGATGCGCTCGGCGAGCTGCCTGGCTGCGGCCTCGTCGACTTCGCGCAGGAGGACGATGAACTCCTCGCCGCCGATGCGGGCCGCCGTGTCGGTCGTGCGCAGTGTGCCGCGCACGATCTCGCCGATTTGTCGGATGCCGGCATCGCCCGCGGCGTGGCCGTAGCGGTCGTTGATCTGCTTGAAGTGATCGATATCAACCGCCAGGATCGCGAAGGGACGCTGATAGCGCTTGAAGTGCTCGAAGGCAGCCGCTCCCTCCTTCAGGAGTGCGCGCCGGTTGGTGAGGCCCGTCAGCGGATCGGTCTCGGCAAGGTGGCGCATGGCCCGCAGGTCCTCTGCGAACTGCCGTGCACTCTCGTTCGCATTCGCCTCGATCTCCTTGGTGCGCCGCTCGGCAAAGCCGATGCGATGGAGGAGGGAGCGCAGGGCCGTAGAGAGCTGCAGGACCTCCGCCGAGCCGTGCTGCAGCCTCAGCATGGTGGCGCCAGGATCGCGGCCGATGCGATCGGCCTCGAGCGTCAGCGTGCGCAGGGGCCTCGCAACGCGGCTGGCAATGAACATCGAGACGCCGATGGCTATCAGGGCGAGCACCGCGCCGATGCCCAGGATGATCAAGGCGGTGTTGCGCGCTGCGGCGAGTGCCAGGGCCGCCGGCCTCTGCGCGATCACGATCCAGCCGAGGCCCGGATAGTCGAGATGGCCGTCGTTGAGGGCATACCCTGTCAGCATGCGCTCGCCATGGTCGACCGTCACCGCACCCCGGCCGGTTTCCTGGATGCGCCGAAGCTCGGCAGCGCTGAAGATCTGCTCGCCGAGCCGATCGCCGAGCAGAACAGCCCCGGCCGACGACAGGATCGATATCCGCGTGTCGCGCGTCAGGCGGCGCTTGAGGAAGTTGTCGCGCAGCTCGGCTGCCCAGTTCCAGTCGAGATGTGCGCTCAACACACCGATGACCCTGCCTTGCGCGTCGAGCACGGGTGCCGCCACGTCGACGAAACGCAAGGGCTCGCCGCCGGGGCGGGAGCCCAGAAGCTTCTCGAGCAGCAGGGCACCGTGCACGTCTACCACCGTGGGGCCCTGCAGACCGCTCTTGAACCAGGGCCGCTCCGCTGCAGACCGGCCCTCGAGCGCGCCGCGCGTGGCGACCAGAACGGTTCCGTCGGTGGCAGCAAAGCCGATCCAGGAGTAGTGCGGCAGCCCTTCCTGCATGCCTTCGAAGACGCGGCGGAAGCGAGCCGGTTCCGCCAGCCAAACCTCGCGCAGCACCTCGAAGGCCGCGAGCGTGCGAATTTCCTGGTAGCGCGTGTGCATGAAGAGATCGAGGCTTTCGGTGACGGCGGCTGCGTAGTTGGCCATCTCGTCACCGACGAGGCGCTGAACGCGATAGTGGGAGACCGTCGCGGCGCTGATCGCAAGCAGGCCGGCGAGGACGAGACACAGGACCGCGGTTGCGGCGCCGATCTGCTGGCGCACGGTGAGGCGGTCCTCGAAGGCGCGCAGCTTGCTCTTCAGCTTAGCGGACAAAGGCGGCTCCAAGGTTCGCCTGTTGCCTCCCCCGCAATGCTGATGCGGCAGCGACGGTTCAAGCCGCGTTTCACGCAGTGCGGAAGCGCCGAAATTTGCCGCGCACGCCTAACGATAGGTTAAGCTTCGCGCGTCGCGTGCGCCCCGCCGGAATGCCCGCCAACGGAGTATCGCCATGGCTCGCGTCATCGGCATCGACCACCTCGTCATCCGGGTGAGCGACTTCGAGCGCTCCAAGGCCTTCTACGACACGGTGCTGGGCTTCCTCGGCTTTACGCGCAAGTACACGTTCGGCAAGACCGCCGGCTGGAGCAACGGCAAGACGCTCTATTGGATCGGCGAGGCCGACGCCGAGGGCAAGAAGCACAAGTATCGCATCGGCAATATCGGCTTCCACCACTACGCCTTCGAACTCGGCAAGCGCCGCGACGTCGATGATCTCTACGAGGTCCTGAAGCGGCACAAGATCAACGTCGTCGATCCGCCTGCCGACTATCCCGACTACGGCGAGGGCTACTACGCCGTGTTCTTCACCGATCCCGACGGCCTCAAGCTCGAGGGCATGGTGTGCAAGCCGCCGCCGCGGCGAAAGGCCGGAAAGCCCGCCGCGAAGCGCACGCGGGGAGGATGAGCGCATGAGCCTCGTGCAAGGACTGGTCACGGCGCTGGTGCCGCGCTCTTGGGCGCAGGCGATGGAGACGGAGTCCCGGGCATGGATCGCGCGCTGCGAGGACTGCGGGACCGAGCGCTCGATTTGGGACCTCGGCGGCATCCGCTGGAAGGCTGCAGGCAACCCGCGCCGGCGCTTCACCTGCCCCAAGTGCGGACGCTCGACCTGGCACCGCATTCAGCGCTCATGAAAAGCTCCGCTTGCAAATAGGTCAGTAATGCTGACATAATTGGCTCCGGGGGTCCAAGGGAGCCAAGTCATGACCGCGCACATGCAAGCGGCGGAGTGGGAGCCGGCCTATGCGGCCAGGGCGGAGCGCATGCGCGCCTCCGAGATCCGCGAGCTGCTGAAGCTGCTGGACCGGCCCGGCATCATCTCGTTTGCGGGCGGCATCCCGGACCCTGCCTTGTTCCCCGTGCGCGAGGCCGAGGCCGCCTACGTGCAGGTGCTCGGCGATAGGGCGAGCGCCGGCAGCGCCCTGCAATACTCGGTGAGCGAGGGCCATCAGGGCCTGCGCAGCTGGATCGTCCGGCACATGGCTCGCCTTGGCGTGCCCTGCACGGAGGACAACATCGTCATCACCTCGGGCTCGCAGCAGGGCCTCGAGTTCCTGGGCCGGCTGCTGCTCTCGCCCGGCGACACCGCGCTCGTGATGGCGCCGACCTATCTCGGCGCCCTGCAGGCCTTCTCGGGCAGCGAGCCGCGCTACGACGAGCTCAACCCCGAGCATGGCAACCGCACGCCGCAGTCCTACGCGGATGCCGCCGCCGCCAATGGCGGGCGCGTCAAGTTCGCCTACGTCGTGCCCGATTTCGCCAACCCGACGGGGGAGACGCTGTCCCTTCCCGCGCGCGAGCGCCTGCTGGACCTCGCGTACGAGCTCGATGTCCCCGTCATCGAGGATGCGGCCTACGCGGCGCTGCGCTTCGAAGGGGAGCCCCTGCCCCCGATCGCGGCGCTGGAGGTGGCCCGACGTGGCAGCATCGATCGCGCCCGCGTCATCTATTGCGGCACCTTCTCCAAGGTGCTCTCGCCGGGCCTGCGGGTTGGCTGGATCGTCGCGCCGAGGCCCATGGTGCGCCGCCTCGTCCTCATCAAGCAGGCCTCCGACCTCAACAGCGCCACCATCAACCAGCTCGTCATGCACCGCCTGGCGGAGTCGATCTACGACGACCGCGTGGCTGCGGCGCGCGCAGCCTATCGGCGCCGCCGCGACGCCATGCTGGCCGCGCTGGCGACCCACATGCCCGATGGCGTGGCATGGACGCGGCCCAAAGGCGGGCTCTTCACCTGGGTCCGCCTGCCCGAGGGGATCGACAGCGCCGCCCTGCTCGAGCGGTCGGTCAGCGAGGCCGGCGTCGCCTTCGTGCCGGGGGCCGCGTTCTTCTTCGACGGCCGCGCCCGCAACGCGCTGCGCCTCAGCTACTCTCTGGCATCGGAGGCCGAGATCGAGCACGGCATCGCCCGGCTGGCGAAGCTGATCTGAGCGAACAGCGCCTCCTCAGTGCAATGGGAGCGGAGCGAGCAATGACCTTCGACAAGGGCCACCGCGAGTTCTATGCCGTCGACATGGGTGAGGGGTGGCACACGCCGCCTGGCTACCCGCCGGGCTTCAAGCAGAAGATCCTCTCCGGCGCCCTCGACGAGACGGCCAAGCGCGGCAACCGCACACGGCTGTTCCGGCTCGATCCCGGCACCTTCTCCACCACGCCGGTCGTGCACGACTACTGGGAGGAGGTGTTCGTCGTGTCGGGCGACATGATCGTCGGCAACGATGCGCAGGGTAATGGCGGCGAGGTGTTCCGCGCCTACACCCACGCGGTGCGCCCGCCCGGCGTCGTCCACGGCCCCTTCAAGTCGGAGACCGGCTGCCTGCTGCTCGAGACCCACTGGTACGCGTGAGGTCTCGAGGTCGGCCGCGCCCGCGGCGTCTCAGCGCCGCCGCGGATGCAACCCGCCATCGCGGTCAACCGAGTCAGCCGACTGCGATCTGGAACAGGAGCCCTGAGAGTATGGCGCCCAGCGTTGCAAATCCGAGATAGGCTGCAAACACGGCCCGCCGCGCCACGCCCCACACCGCGAGCGCCGCAGGGATGGACGTCACCCCGCCGCCGACGAGGAACGCCATGGCGGCCCCGGGAGCCATGCCTTTGGCCATCAACCCCGCGACGAGGGGCAGAGCGGCGTTGCCGTTGAGGTAGCTCGGAATGCCGACGAGCGTGGCGCCCAAGATCGACAGGAAGCCGCCATCGCCGGCGACGCTCGCCACCAGATCCCTGGGCACATAGGCAACCATCAGGCTTTCGAGCACGAAGGCGAGAACGAGCCACTTCCCGAGAAAGAGCGCGTTCTGCCGCGCGCTGGTCCAGAAGGCCTCTCGTCGGGCGGGTTCCTGCCAATAGCGCCAGGCGACCGCCTTGGGATTGCGAATCTTCGACCCCGCGCAGCCGCCATTGCCGATGCCGTCACGCAGCGATGGACCGACCAGGATTCCGAAGCGCTGTATCGCCAGCACGCCGAAGCCGCCCAGCAGCCCGATGGCAACCGCCGCAATGGTCTTGGCGACCGCAAACTGAAAGCCGAGCACCCCGGCGGTGATGGCGAACATGGACGGGTCCATGAGCGGGGACGCCAGCCAGAAGGCCATCACTGGGGCGAGTGGGACACCAGATGCAAGCAGCGCTGCGATGATGGGAATGACGCCGCACGAGCAGAAGGGCGATAGCGCACCCATCAGGCTCGCAAACAGGACCATCAGCTCCGCCCTACCCGAGAACGCCTTGGCGATGAGGTTCTCGGCACCCGTTGCCTTTGCATAGGCCGCAAGGCCGATCGACAAAGCAAAGAAGGGCAGGACGCTCCAGACCGCCTTGGCCGTGAACACCGCCGAGAGCGCTGCTTGCTGCGGCACGGTTGCGGCAAGGGCAGCGAAGATGGCCGCCACCGCAACCCAGGCCGGGTCGAGCCGAAGAGAGCGCCACTCGCGGGCTTCTGCCAAGATCGTCTGGATCGACATGTATCTATTCCTCTAGGTTACTAGATGTTTTGAGCCAAAAAAATCACGCCGCCTCGGTGTCTTCGCCAGTTTCGAGGCCGGCGCAGCATTCCTCGCGGACGTAGTCCAGGATTTCGTTCACGGCCTTGTAGTTGGCGGTGCAGATCACCTCGCGGCTGCGACGCTCTTGGTCGACCAGACCCGCCTTCGCAAGCGTGCCCAGATGGTGGCCAAGAGTTGTTGCGGGAATGCCGAGCATGCGTTGTAGGGTGCCGATGTTCACCCCCTCGCGACCAGCGCGGACGAGGAGCTTGAAAATGCGCAGACGGGTGCGGTTGCCCAGCGCCGCCAGGGCGTCGGCGGCTGCTTGTTCCCGTTGCTGCTTGCGTCCAATCATGTAATATCCATACCACTAGAACATTAGATGTCAAGATCGGAGGCCGGCAAGCATGCAGGGGGATGTTGGGTTGGGGCGCCGCTGGCGGGCCGACCCCATGGTGATCGCGGTCAACGCGCTTGGCATTACCCAGATCACGGCTTGGGGCACCAGCTACTACTGCCTGGGCGTCCTGGCAAAGCCGATCGTCGCCGAGACCGGCTGGAGCTCCAGCACGGTGTTTCTCGGCTTCACGGTCGCGCTCCTGACGATGGGCTTCATCTCGACATGGGTTGGCCGGCTCATTGATCGGGCCGGCGCCCGCGCGGTGATGTCGGTCGGCACGGTCATTGTCTCGGCCGGGCTGCTTGCGCTGTCGCAGGTTCGCGATCAGGCGAGCTGGCTGGCGGTGTGGGCGGTGATCGGCGTGGGCATGCGTTGCTGCCTCTACGACGCGGCGTTTGCCGCCCTGGTGCAGGTGACGCCGACGCGCGGCCGCGCGGCCATCTCATACCTCACGCTCTATGGCGCCTACGCCTCCACGGTCTTCTGGGTGATCGGCCACTATCTGAACGACGCCTATGGCTGGCGCGGCACGCTGATGATCTTCGCGGGCATCAACCTTGCAATCTGCCTGCCGCTCAACTGGCTCGGTCTCTCGTGGCGCGAGTCGACGACGGAGACGGCCGCCCCCAAGCCTACCCAGACCTCGCCGGATGGCCCCGTGCTCGAGGGCCGCATGCGCATCGTCGGCATGGTTCTTTTTGCGCTCATCATGTCGCTCAACGGCTTCGTCTTCGGCGTCGTGTCGCTGCAGCTCGTGCCGCTGCTCGAGGCGGCGGGTCTGGCTGCTGCTGCGGCGGTGTGGGTTGCCTCGCTCAAGGGCCATGGCCAGTTCGCCGGCCGGCTCGTCGAGATATTCTTCGGCCGCAACCTCAAGGCAATGACCATCGCGCGCATCGCCATAGGCGTGTTGCCGGCAGCGCTGGTGCTGCTGCTGCTGGCGCGGGGCGACCTTTGGCAGCTCATCGCTTTCACGCTGCTGCTGGGGGCCTCGCAGGGGGTCGTCACGATCGTTCGCGGCGCCGTCCCGTTGGCGCTGTTCGGCGCCCAGGGCTACGGCACCGTGCTGGGGCTGATCGCGACGCCGGTGCTGCTCGTCAACGCCTTCGCGCCGGCGATATTCGCCCTGGTCGTCGACCGCGTCGGATGGCAGATCGCGCTCTACGCCTTGCTGGGCTGCGCGATCGCGACGTGGCTGGCGATCGAGCTGATGTCGAGATGGTACGAAGGCGCCCAGCGAGCCGCGCGCCATCGCTTGGCTACTTAGGGCTGCGAGGGGCGGCCGCGGGCGCAGCCGAATGCGGTTGGCCCTCCAGGAGACAGGCCCCCCGGGCCCGCCGTCAGTTCATGCGGCCCTTGAGGTCGCGGATGCTCTGGTCGACGAGCTGGGCGCCGGCGGCGCCCGACGCCTTCTCGCGCAGGAGCCTCTCCGCCGCCGCCACCGCCGCGTCGATGGCGGAGGCACGCACCTCGTCGAGCGCCTGCGCCTCGGCCCGGGCGATCTTCTCCTCGGCCAGCTTGGTACGGCGCTCGAGCGTGTCCTTGAGCGAGGCCCGCGTCTCGTGCGCCAGGGCCTCGGCCTCGCGGCGGGCGAGGTCGACGATGGCATCGGCTTCCGCGCCGACGTTGCGGTGCTTGGCCTGGTAGTCGGCGAGCAGCTTCTGCGCCTCCTCGCGCAGGCGCCGGGCCTCGTCGAGCTCCCGCCTGATCGCATCGGCGCGCTCGTCGAGCGCCTTGGCGATCATGCCGGGCACCTTGTAGTAGACGAGGATCACCAGGAACACGAAGAAGGCGACCGCGACCCAGAATTCCGCCATTGCCATCATGATGGGACGCTCCTACTCCGCCGCGCGCCGGGCCAAGGCCTTGGCGACCTCGTCCTTGGTGGCTTCCTTGCCGGTCAGCCGTGCCACGATGGCGCCGGCCACCTCGCCGGCGATGTCGCTGACGTTGGCGAGCGCCCGCGTCTTGGTGTCGGCTATGCGCCGTTCGGCCTCGGTGAGCTTGGCCGCGATCAGTGCCTCCACCTTGGCGCGCTCTCCGTCGATCTCGGCGGTGAGCTTGTCGCGCGCAGCCTTGGCGAGGGCATTGGACTTGGTGCGCGCCTCGGCGAGCGCCTGCTCGTACTCGGCAAGCGCGGCCGCGGTGTCGGTCTTGAGCTTCTCGGCCTGCGCCAGGTCGCGCTTGACCCGGTCGGCACGCTCCTCGATGACCTCGCCGACCCGCGGCAGCGCCACCCGTTTGAGGATCAGGTAGAGCAGGCCGAAGGTCAGCGCCAGCCACACGAGCTGCGGCGCGAAGGTGTTCGGATCGAGCGGCGGAAACACCTTGGCGTGTGCTCCGCTCTCCGGGACGGAGGTGCCCGCTTTCTGCGCCATGGGGTCAATCCCGCTTTGCGGTCTCCCGCGATCAGGTGAACAGCAGCAGGAAGGCGATCAGCAGCGCGAAGATGCCGAGCGCCTCGGTCACGGCGAAGCCGAAGATCAGGCGTCCGAACTGGCCGTCGGCAGCGGAGGGGTTGCGCAGCGCGCCCTGCAGGAACTGGCCGAACAGGTTGCCGACGCCGATGGCGGCAGCTCCCGTGCCGATGGCGGCAAGGCCGGCGCCGATGAGCTTCGCGGAGGCGGGATCCATGGATGTCTACTCCCTTTCGTGGGTTGAGCGGGTAAGCGGTGAAGCGTCTTGATCTAGTGTCCCGGATGCAGCGCGTCGTTGAGGTACATGCAGGTCAGCATGGTGAAGACGTAGGCCTGCAGGAACGCCACCAGCACCTCCAGCGCGGTCAGCGCCACCGCCATCAGCAGCGGCAGCGGCGACAGGGCCGCGAAACTGCCGGCGCCCAGCAGCATGACGACGAATCCGCCGAACACCTTGAGCGTGATGTGGCCGGCGAGCATGTTGGCAAACAGCCGCACCGAGTGGCTGATCGGGCGCGACAGGAACGAGATGATCTCGATCAGCGTCACCAGCGGCAGCACGTAGATCGGCACGCCCTCGGGCACGAACAGCTTGAGGAACTTGACGCCGTTCTTGGCGAAGCCGACGGCCAGCACCGTGAGGAACACGAGGCCGGCAAGCGCGGCGGTGACGACGATGTGGCTCGTCACCGTGAAGAAGCCGGGGATCATGCCCAGCATGTTGCAGACGAAGATGAAGATGAAGAGCGTGAAGACGAGCGGGAAATACTTCATCCCGGCCTCGCCCGTGCTCTCGCGCAGCATGCCGGCCACGAACTCGTAGCTGACCTCCGCCATCGACTGCATGCGGGTCGGCACCAGCGAGCGGGCGCGCATGGAGGTGAGGAAGAAGATGGCCGTCAGCACCACCGCCAGCAGCATGAACAGCGAAGAGTTGGTGAAGGAGATATCCCAGCCGAAGGCCTTGATGGGGATGAGCGGATGGATCTCGAACTGGTGGATGGGATCGGGCATGCCGGTACCTTGGTTGCCCCCCTGCGCTGCTGCCACGTCCTCCCCCTCAGTCCTCGTCGTCCCGCACTGTCGGCCCCAGCCTGCCGCCGGTCCGGGCCCTGATCTCGGCCTGCATGCGCTCGTAGGCTCTCACCACGTTGAGCACGCCGGCGGCAAATCCCAGCACGAAGAACAGCAGAAACAGCCAGGGCTTCGTGCCCAACAACCAGTCCAATCCGATGCCGATGAAACCACCGACGATCACCGCGCCGACGAGCTCGGCCGACATGCGCATGCCGTAGGCCATGCCGCGCCCGCGCGTCTCGGCATCGAGATCGGCTTGCGCGTCTGCCTTCTGCTGCGCCTTGACCTTGTCCAGGCGCTCACCGAGGTCGGAGACCCGGTGCTCGAACGCAGCCAACTCCTCAGGGCTCATCTGGCCGGGGCCAGAGCTTCGGTCTTTGGCTGGATCGGGCATACGACTCACGTCCTCGGTGGGAGGCGGCTCCAAGACCCGACTCCCCCCGGGGGGCCCATCGAACGCGGCCGCACATTAGGGACGGGTCCCCAGGGTGTCAAGAAAGCGCGGTCCTGGACGCCCGCGGCAAGGATGCGCATTCCGCGCAAGGAGGGGCGTTGCTCCGCCGTGCGACAATTGGACCGCGCGCTCAGCGGGTGCCGGACGTGGCGGGGCCCGGCTGGAGGTCCTCGATCACCTCCCGCACCATGCAGTCGTTGCTGTTGATGACGGCGAGCGCGCCGCGGGCCTCGTCGTCGCCGACATCGCCGGCCGGCCTGCGCACGCAGTTCTGCGGCCGGCCCGTGAACAGGTCCAGGTATTTGCGCGACAGCGTGCCGATCTGCCAGCCGAGCGGCAGGGGTATGTACTCGTTGTCGAACTGCACCAGCCTGGCCGTGTAGGGCCCCGCAGTCCTGTCCAATCCGGCCTCGATGGCGACCGTCGTGCTGCGCGACCCCCAGGCCCGCAGCAGGGCCTCGAGAGGTGCCGTGGCCTCGTCATAGGAGCGCCTGTAGGCCTCGGTCTGGTAGAACTGGTCCACCGGCTCGTAGCTGCCGCCGATCATGATGATCTTGGGGGCGATCTTGAGCCCCCGCATCGCCTGCGGGTTGAACTCGGCGTACTTGACGAGGTACTGGGCCAGGTTCTCCGCCGTGGCGGCGCCGGAGCCCTCCGAGTAGCCGCCGTCGACGAAGGTCAGACGGCGGTTCTGCGGCTTCTCGTTGGTGCCGAGCGGCGGGGGAATGGTGAACTCGTACCAGCCCACCGGCAGGATCCACGGGAAGCGCGCGCTCAGGCCGATCGCGGTGCTGAGCGGAATGTCCTTGATGACGGCGGACTTGCGGTGGAAGTCCTCGATGACGCCCGTGCCGAGGATGTAGGCCTGCCCGAGCCAGGTCGGGCTCAGCACCATCTGCGCGCCGGTCTCCACGTTCGTGGTGTTGAGGAACAGCGCCGGGGCCGCGGCGTCCTCCCTGGGGCACTTGGTCGAGCCGGGTCCGCACAGGGCAAAGAACGATCTCGCGAACGGGTTGTCGCCGCCGATGTGCGTCTTCCATGCGGTCTCGAAGCTCTTCTCGAGCGTCACCGCGCGATCCCAGGCGTAGATCGGGACCGGGAGGAAGCGCTGCACGAAGTCGGGGAACAGGCCCGACCACACCAGCGGGGACAGGTAGTCGTCCGACAGCAGCTTCTGCGTCTCGCTTTCGAGCGGGCCGGGAGCGTCCCCGTAGGCCTGCTTGCACGCCTGCGGCTCCACGTTGCCGGGCTTTCTCTGCACCAGGGCCGAGAAGATCCCAGCGCCCAGGCTCCCGCCCGAGACCGAGCTGATGGCGAACACGTGCTGGGCGAAGTTGGGACAGAGGTCCTGCAGGCGCGCGAGGATCTTGGCCGTGCGGTATGCCGCGTAGATGCCCCCGCCCTGCGCCGCGACGATGTAGATGGGATAGGTCTTGCCCTGGTAGGCCGCGGCATCCTTGCGGGAGGCGATCCAGTCGGCGAAGGCCTCGTCGAGCGCGGGGCGCTTCACGGTCGCGGTGTCGCTGTGGCGGAACTTGTGGTTGTCGCTCCAGCCGGCGAACTGGAACAGGAACACGGCCAGCACGGCAATCGTGATGACGGGAATGCCGGAGACGTCGTGGAAGCGCGTGCCCGCGCACGCCAGGACCGTGACGATCGTCACCCACAGGGCAAAGATCGGGATCACGCCGAAGTATTGCGGCAGGATGTCGGGATAGAGGGCGAACGCCACCATCGAGACGACGCCGACGAGCGGAAACAGGAACCAGTTGTTGATGAGCGACAGCTTGCGGGCTTTGGTCTCCGTCAGCTGCCGCGCCGGCCCGATCCGCAGAAAGATGCGCTCGAACAGCGTGATCACGACGAACACGGCGAGCGCCGCCGCGCACGCCAGCATGGCCTGGGTGGCCAGCGCCGCCTGCAGTGCGCCGGCATCCTTGAAGATCGGCAGGAGCACGGCCGGGACGCCATCGTCGTCCGTGCGCTTGCTGGGGAGGAAGCTGTACCAGGTGCCGAGCGCGACGCCGACGAAGGGGGCCGTGGCGAACAGCCGGGGCGCCCAATCCAGCACCGCCTTTGCGACCGGCTGCCGATCGAGGCTCTGGTCCGCGGAGGCCAGGTGCGCGATCTCGCGGCTCGCCTGCCACAGCACGATCGCCAGCAGGCCCAGCGACACCGCCGCCAGCACCCACTGCCACTGCAGGGTCGACGGTTGAGCCGCCACCGGCTGCGCCAGCACGCGGTACACCTCGCGCACCTGCTGCGGCAGCCACAGCGCCAGGATCGTCAGCCCTGCCATGGCGAACGGCGCCCGCAGCGCGCTGAGAGCCCGCGCCAGCCCGGCGAACCCCGCGAACACTCCTCCGCTCTCACGAGTCGCGACTGCCTCGCTCATCCCATCCTCCGAGAGCCATCGATGTGTGCCGCCTCGCCGTACCGCGGCGTCCAGATGTGCGGCTAGGGCCGCTTGAAGCCGCGCGTCATGATGTTGGCGCAGCGGGCCTTGAGCGATGCGGAGCGCGTGTCGTTGGGCTGCTGGCGGCGCACGCAATCGACCACGCAGCTGCTGCAGACCGAGCCGTCGCAGCGTTCCTCGCCGCAGCACTTGTAGGAGCATTGGCAGGCGACGTTGCTCTGTGAGCAGGGCGGCGCTGCGGCGGTCTGCGCCAGCGCCGCAGAGGAAAATGCGAGAGAGGCAGCCAGGGCAACCGCCGACAATGCAGATAACCAGAACATGACCGCCCCCCCGTTTTACTCGTCGCGTCGCGCTGCAATGGCCAGCCGAGATATGGCTAGTGCGAGTATAGGGCTGCACGATGGCAGATTGACGATGCCGGCCGTGGATATGGGGTCAGACCCCTATCGCACCCCGCTCCCTTCGGATCTCGACGGCGCCATAGGGTCCGACCCCAAGGCCCGCGCCAGCACCGTCTCGGGCAGCTCCGACGGGCGATCGCAAAGGGCGACGGCGCCGGCCGAGCTCAGCTCCTCCGCGCTGCCGTAACCCCAGGTGACGCCGATGGCGGGAATGCCGTTGCGGGCCGCCGCGATCACGTCGAACTCGCGGTCGCCGATCATGACGGCCCGCGCTGGGTCGATGCCCTCGCGGGCGATGATGTGAGCGATCAGGTCGGCCTTGTGGTCGTTGGTGCCGTCGAGCTCGGGGCCGTGGGCGGCGGCGAAATGGCGGGCCAGACCCAGGCGCTCGAGGATCGGCCGCGCGAAGGCGTGAGGCTTCGACGTTGCCACGATCAGGCGGCAGCCTGATGCGGAAAGGCGTTCGAGGGCCTCGACAATGCCATCGTACACGATGGCGTCGTACATGGCGCCGTTGCGGTAGTGCTCGCGGTAGTGGGCCAGCGCCTCTTCCGTCCGCATGGCGTCGCCAAGCACCTTGGGGAAGGAGACGCGCAACGGCGGGCCGATCACCCAGGTCAGCTCGTCTGCCGGCGGTACCGGCGCACCGAGGCGTCGCAAGGCGTACTGGAACGAGCCGATCAGCCCCGGCTTCGGGTCCACCAGCGTGCCATCGAGATCGACGAGGACGTCCATACCTACACGATCCTCCCTCTCCCCGCACGCCCTCGGGTCAGCTGTGCCCCAGTGCTCACGTGTGGGGAGCCCGAGGGCACGCGGGGAGAGGGGACTCCCCTCAAGCCGCGACGGTGAACTTCTGCGCTGTCTCCAGGTCGACGGAGACGAGCTGGCTCACGCCCTTCTCGCCCATGGTGACGCCGAACAGGCGGTTCATGCGCGCCATGGTCATGGGGTGGTGGGTGATGACGAGGAAGCGGGTGGCGGTGTCGGCCGCCATCTTCTCCATCAGCGTGCAGAAGCGGTCGACGTTGGCGTCGTCGAGCGGCGCGTCGACCTCGTCGAGCACGCAGATCGGCGACGGGTTGGTCAGGAACACCGCGAAGATCAGCGCCAGCGCCGTCAGCGATTGCTCGCCGCCCGACAGCAGGGAGAGAGTCGCCGGCTTCTTGCCGGGCGGCTTGGCGACGATCTCCAGGCCGCCCTCCAGCGGGTCCTCGCCCTCGATCATCTCGAGCCGGGCCTCGCCGCCGCCAAACAGCGTCGCGAACAGGTTCTGGAAGTGGGCGTTGACGGAATCGAAGGCTGCCTGCAGGCGGGTGCGGCCCTCGCCGTTGATCTGGCCGATGCCCGCGCGCAGCTTGGCGATCGCGGCCTCGACGTCGCTCTTCTCCTTGTCGAGGCCTTCGAACTGCTGGCTGAGGCCGGTGAGATCATCGTCGGCCTGCAGGTTGACGCCGCCCAGACGCTCGCGGTCGGCCTTGAGCTTGGTGAGCTGGCTGTCCGCGCTTTCGAGGGAGGGCAGCTCGGCGCGCTCGGCGAGGCCGGCAAGCCCGAGGCAGGCATCGGGTGCACAGCTCAGCTGCTCGCGGATGCGGCGCGCCTCCTCGGACCGGCGTGCCCGCGCATTCTCGAGCCTGGCCTCGGTGCGGGCGCGGGCCTCGCGCTCGTCGGCGACGGCGGCCTGGGCGGCGCGCAGCTCCTGGCCTGCCTGGCGCTGGGCGGTGTCGGCGGCGGCAAGCTCGTCGGCGGCCGCTTGGCGGCTCAGCTCGGCGGCGGCAAGCTCGCTCATGAGCTTCTGGCGCTGCTCCTCGATCTGGGCCGGCAGCCCGGCGAGCTTGGCGATCTCGGTCTCGGCCTCGCCGCTGCGCTCCGCCAGGGTCGCGATCTGCTGCTCGGCGCCGGCCGAGCGCGTCTTCCAGCGCTCGTGCTCGAGAGCGATGGCGGCGCTGCGCTCGGTGCGGGCACGATGCTCGCGCTCGAGCGTGATGAGCTCGGTGCGGGACTCGGTGACGCGGGAGCGCAGCGAGGCGGTCTGCGCCTGGGTGGCCGCCAAGTCCGCCTCCAGCGCATCCGTGCCGGAGAGCGCTGCCAGCGCAGCCTCGGTCTGGCCGAGCAGCTCGTGCGACTCCACCAGCGCCTCCTCGGCGCGGCCCCTCGCGTCCGACACGGCGGCGATCTTGGCCTCGGTCTCGCGCGCCTGCCGCTCCATGGCGGTCAGCACGTCGCGGGTCTGGGCCATCTTGCCCTGCGCCTCGCGCCACAGCTGCCGCAGACGCTTCTCCTCGGACTGGGTGGCGGCGAGCAGCTCGGCAGCGGCATCTGATTCGTTGCGCGCCGCCTCGGCGGCGGCACGTGTGGCCTCCTCCTCACGGGCGAGCGCGCCGAGCCGGCTGCGCTCGGCAAGCCGCGTGGCGGCAGCCGTGGATACTTGGGCTGCGGCGATGAAGCCGTCCCAGCGCCACAGGTGGCCTTCGACGGAGACGAGACGCTGGCCGGTCTTCAGCTCGCGCTGCAGCCGGGCGCCGTCCGCGGCGGCGACGACACCGATCTGGGCCAGGCGTCGGGTCAGCTCCGGCGGGCCCTCGACGTGGGGGCCGAGCGGCTCGACGTCGGCAGGCAGCGCCGGGTCCTTGTCCGGGGCGGCATTCAAGCGCCAGTGCCGCGGCGCCTCGCCCGAGAGCGGCGCATCGAGGTCGTCGCCGAGCGCGGCGGCGAGCGCCATCTCGTAGCCCGCCTCCACCTTGATCTGGTCGAGCACCGGCGGCAGGGCGGCATCGCCTGCCGGGGTGAGCAGCTTGGCGAGCGTCTCCACCTCGGTCGTGAGCTGGCCTGCGGCGAGGCTCGCCTGCGCGGCGGCGTCACTCTTGGAGCGGGAATCGGCGGCAGCCGACTGCACGGCCTCCTCGGCGGCGAGCGTCTCGGTCTCGATGTTGGCGATCTCGGCCATCAGGCGCTGGCCGAGCTCGGCGGCGGCCTTGAGCTTGGAGGCGTCGGGCGCGCGGCCCACGATCTCGCGGGTCTGCACGTCGAGGGCGGTGAGTTGGCGCTCGAGCTTGGCGATCTGCTCGCGCCGCTCGTTCTTCTGCGTCTCGAGGCTCTGACGGCGGGCCCGCGCCTCGGCAACGGCGGTCGTGACCGAGGTGAGGCGCGCTTCGGCACTCTTGAGGGTGCTCTCGGCCTCATCGTGGGCGGCAAGCGCCTTCTGCTCGAAGTCGGCGGCGAGGCGGGCGGTGTTGGCGAGCGAGGCCGTCTCGGCGTCGAGGCGGGCGATCGTCTCCTTGGCCTCTGCTATCAGCGCCAGCTCGCGGGCCTTGTCGCGGGCAAGCTGCTCCGCGCGGGCGGCGAGCTCGCGCTGGCGCTCGGCCGTGCGCTTGGCCTCGCGCTCGAGGTTCTCCTGCTCGATGCGGAAGCGGGCGAGGACGGCGCCCTTGGCGGCCTCGGCCTCGCGCAAGGGCGGCAGCCTGTCGGCAGCCTCCGCCTCGGCCCTGATCGCCTTGGCCTCGGCCTCGGTAGCGCGGCCCACCTTCTCCAGCGCGGCGGCAAGCTCGGCCTCCTCGCTGTCGACCTGCGACTGGGCCTCCTGCCAGCGCAGGTGGAAGACTATGGCGTCGAGCTTGCGGATCTCGGCCGATATCTCCTTGTACCGCCGCGCCGCGCGGGCCTGCCGCTTCAGGCTTTCGATCTGCGAGGAGAGCTGGCCCAGGATGTCGCTGATGCGGGAGAGGTTGCCCTCGGCGGCCCTGAGGCGCAGCTCGGCCTCGTGGCGGCGGCTGTGCAGGCCGGCGATGCCGGCAGCATCCTCGAGGATGCGGCGGCGCTGCTCGGGCTTGGCATTGACCAGCTCGCCGATCTGCCCCTGGCGCACCAGCGCCGGCGAGCGCGCGCCGGTGGCTGCGTCCTCGAACAGGATGCGCACGTCGCGGGCGCGCACCTCGCGGCCGTTGATGCGGTAGGCCGAGCCCGCCTCGCGCTCGATGCGGCGCGTCACCTCCAGCATGTCGTTGCCATTGAACTCGGAGGGCGCCTGGCGCGCGGAGTTGTCGATGAAGATCGTCACTTCCGCCATGTTGCGGGCGGGCCTGATCGCCGTGCCGGAGAAGATCACGTCGTCCATGGCAGCCGCGCGCATGCTCTTGTGCGAGGTCTCGCCCATCACCCAGCGCAGCGCCTCGAGCAGGTTCGACTTGCCGCAGCCGTTGGGCCCGACCACGCCCGTCAGGCCCCGCTCGACCACGAGCTCGGTCGGCTCGACGAACGACTTGAAGCCAAGGAGCCGGAGCCGGTTGATGTGCATGCGCTGTACGTCCCTCGAACTCAGGTGTCATACCGGGGCTCGTCCCCGGTATCCAGCGACCCGCATGCACCATTCGGGCGGTCGTGTGTGGCCCGATGGATCCCGGGAATAAATCCCGGGATGACGGCGCGCGGATCGACCGCAACGCGACTCAGCGGGCCTTGGCGGCGGCGCCGGTTGCGGCGACGCGGCTCGCGAGGATGGGGTCCACCATCTCGCGGATCTCCTTGATGCCGATCACCGTCTTCACCAGCTTGCCGTCGACGAAGAAATTGGGTGTGCCGATCACCCCCAGCGTGCGCCCGCGTTCCTTGACTTGATTGAGCGCGTTGATCATGCCGCGATTCTGTCGGCAGCTGTCAAACTGCGCGCGCGTCATCCCCACCTGTGCCGCAACCTTGAAGATGGGGTCGGGGCGTACCTCCTGGCTCACCCAGCTCTGCTGCTGCTCCATCAGCTTGCCGTAGAGAGCGAAATGCTTGTCCGCCGGCGCGCATCTGAGCGCGATGGTGGCGAGCCCCGACTGATGGCCGATCGGGAACTCGCGCAGGATGTAGCGCACCTTGCCGGTGTCGATGTACTCGCGCTTGAGCACCGGGAACGTGTCGCGCTGGAACTGGCGGCAGTAGGGGCACGTCATCGACGCGTATTTGATGATGGTCACCGGCGCGTCGGCGCGGCCGAGCGCCATCTCAGGCAGCTCGCCTGTCTTGAGAACCTCGCCCAGCGACGGGTTTGCAATCACCTCGCGGCGGCCGACGGCGGCGGGCGGTGCCTCGCTGAAGGGGTTGTAGCCCGGCGTGTCGGCGGTCGTGCCGCCCGGCAGGGACGCCGTGCTCGCGGGCGCGGTGGCCTGCGAGGTCGGAAGGCTGAGGCTCGGCAGCCCCTCTCCCGAGCAGCCCGCAACGAGCGCCGCCAGCAGCAAGGCCAACAGGGAAGGCTGAAGGCTCGGACGTCCCGGCAAGCAGCCCTCGCTCTCGTTCTAGCTCTTCAGGATGGCGCCGAACGCCTTGTCGAACTCCTCGACCGACGGGCCGCTCGTCATCTTCTTGCCGTTGATGAAGAAGGTCGGCGTCGAGTTCACGCCGAACTGCTCGGTGCCGCGCGTGCGCACGGCGGAAATGTCATCGAGAAGCTTCTGGTCGGCCAGGCACTTGTCGAAGCTCTCCTGGGTGAAGCCCGCCTGCTTGGCCACCTTGAAGAGCTCAGGGCGCGGGTCGCCGCGCACGAAGGCCCAGGTCTCCTGGGTGTGGAACAGCGCGCCGATCAGCGGGAAGGTCTTGTCGCCGCCCGCGCAGCGCGCCAGCATCGAGGCGCCCGCCGCCAGGTTGTCGAGCGGGAACTCGCGCATGATGAAGCGCACCTTGCCGGTGTCGATGTACTTTTCCTTGAGTACCGGGAACACGGTGTTGTGGAAGTTGGCGCAGTGGCCGCAGGTCATGGAGGCGTACTCGACCACAGTGATGGGTGCGTCGTCCTTGCCGAGCACGAGGTCGGGCAGCGGGCCCGGCTTCAACAGCTCCTCGGCCGACACCTCGGTGGGGCCTGCCTTCTTGCGCTGTGCGTGTGCGGGCGATCCCTGGCCCCAGGACGCGGCAAGGCCGAGTGCGGCCGCGCCCGCGGTCAGTTGCAGCAGGTGGCGGCGCGAGAGGATGGTCGCTCGGTCGGTCACGGCAGGTCGGGTCCTCGTCTGGTTCGGTTGCGGCCCAGCGCTTGCGGGCGCTGCTTCGGCATTTCCCAAGCAGATAACATAGGTTCGGTGCCGAATAAGGCAAATTGGCGTGAGGAGCGGCCTGGGCAGCCGCGTCAGCGGCCGGCGCGGGCGCTCGACTGGACGTTGGCGCCGAGGCGGGCGAGCGCTTCGCGCAGGCCGGGATCGGCGATATGGGCCACTTCCCGCGTCAGCGGCTCGGCCGGCTTGGTTGCCGCAGGCGGGATCGCGGAAGAGGCGGCACCGATCGGCGCCTGGATGATTCTGAGCTGGGCGACGGCGGCGTAGCCGAAATACGCGTTGATGCGCTCGATGATCTGGCCGGCCTTGTACTGCACGTCCAGCGCCCGGGCGCCATCGACCCTCAGCACCAGCGTGGCCCCCTGGCGGGCCTTGGTATCGCGCCGGGCGGTCGGCGCGGCATCCTCCTCGGTACGCTCGGGCCTGTGCGGCCATTTCAGGCGCTCGGGAACGGAATAGGCCGCAAGCTCGGCGCCAGCGATGGCTGCCCAGTCCGTGATCAGGGTGGCCGTGGAAAACCCGTATTTCTCGAAGGCTTTGCGGGTGAGTCCCGGCAGGAAGCTGCCCACGACCTTGACCCCGAACAGCGGATTGGGGCGCTTGCGTGCAAATGCAACGGTCTCGCGCGGACGTTGTGCGCCAGGCTTCGGCGGTGAGTTCACGATTTGCTCCCCAACACTCGCGCAGCGGACCTCGGAGTCCGGTTCCCACGCGACTGCGCCGCGCCTACCATCGCGTAGACGATTCGTGCTGCGGCCGGAACGAGGCCCTGCAGGCCCATGCCAAGTGTGGCGAGAAAGCAACTGCAATTCAGGTTCGCGGGCCCACAGGCCGCGGCGGCCCTGCTCTATTGGTACGACAGCGAGCGGCGCGACCTGCCGTGGCGGGCGCGCAAGGGCAGGACGCCCGACCCATACCGGGTGTGGCTGTCCGAGGTGATGCTGCAGCAGACCACGGTCAAGGCGGTCATCCCCTTCTACGAGGCATTCCTGGCGCGCTGGCCGAACGTGGAGGCGCTGGCCGAGGCGTCGCTGGACGATGTGCTCGCGGCCTGGGCGGGGCTCGGCTACTACAGCCGCGCGCGGAACCTGCACAAGTGCGCCAAGGTCGTCGCCGGCGAGCTGGGCGGCCGCTTTCCGGAAACGGAGGAGGGCCTTCGCGCGCTGCCGGGCATCGGCCCCTACACGGCGGCGGCGATCGCAGCCATCGCCTTCGGCGCGCGCGCCACGCCTGTGGACGGCAACATCGAGCGCGTGGTCGCCCGGTTGTTCGCGGTGGCGACACCCCTGCCCGCCGCCAAGCCCGAGATCAGGCGACTCGCCGCCACGCTGACGCCGGCCCGGCGCGCGGGCGATTTCGCGCAGGCGCTGATGGACCTCGGCGCCGGGCTGTGCACGCCCAAGCGACCCTCGTGCCTGATGTGCCCGCTGCAGGGCGACTGCGCAGCCTATGCCCGCGGACTCGAGAGCGCGCTGCCGGCGAGGGCGGCGCGGCCCGAGCGTCCCGTGCGCGTCGGGCTCGCCTTCCTCACCTTGCGCGAGGACGGCGCGGTGCTGCTCCGGCGGCGCCCCGAGGCGGGCCTGCTCGGCGGCATGCTGGAGGTGCCCTCCACCGAATGGGCGGAGACGCTGCCCCCGCTCGACGAGGCGATGCGGGGAGCGCCGGTGCGGGCGGAATGGTGGGGGGTGCCGGGGGTGGTGAGCCACACCTTCACGCACTTCAAGCTCGAGTCGCTGGTCTATCGCTCACTGGTGGGGATCGACGCGGCGCTCACCTTCTGGGCCGATCCGCAGCGCTGCGAATGGGTCCCCCGCCGCGACCTCGACCGCGTCGCCCTGCCGAGCGTCATGCGCAAGATCATCGCGCACGGCCTGCGCGAGATGTGAGGCGTCCATGCCAATCAAGCAGGAGGAAGAGAAGAGCCAGACCTTAGAGGCGCTGTCACCAGCGGCGCAGGAGATTCTCGAGTCAATTCTCCCTCTGGGTACCGATCTCTATTTCGAAGCCACCGGACTCCGTTGCCAGCCGCCTAATGCGCAAGACCTCTATGCATTGTGTACGGTGCTCTCCAAAGATCCTCCGGAAGAGGAACTACAGACGTTTCTAATTCAGCGTCCTGGTTTCTTGATGGGCTTGTTTGGAATGAACGATGCTGGTGACTTGGCCTTGATCGCAAAGCCGAAAATTGGAACGAAATATGTCGCGGACTTCGCCATCGTCCAGGTTAGCCAAGGCGGGGCAGGTGTCCGTCTCATCGAGATAGAGACTGCCCATGAACCTATACTCACGAGCGCCTTATCACCCGCCCGGCGGCTACAATCCGCTCTGACACAAATAGACTCTTGGCGGGAATGGTTGGGTGCAAACAAGCTAACCTTTTGTCGTGACTTAATCGACCGAGCATGTGGATTGGTGCTGTACGACGGTGTGCAGACCAGCAATTCTGGATATCGTTTCGGAGACCAGACACGTCTTCGACAAATGTGGGAAAGTTTTGGTGGCGCCGCGGACCCTGTGGTTCAATATGCGGTTATTCTTGGTAGATGGGGCCTCTTGAATCTCGAAGAGAAGAAGCGGTTCATTAGCAAGTTTGGGAAGAGTGACGATCCTGCCGTGTTCACCTTCGATCAGTTGGCACGACAGGCCAACTACCGTATGGATAGGGCGTACTGACGCGCTGCCTCATGGGATGCCATTCTGTCTTCGCCCGGCGGTAATACTGTGGTGGACCGCCCCCTCCGCTTCGACTAGGACTGGCCCCTCCGCAGCGCGAGGCAACCCCCACATGCCGCTCAAAGCCGCCATCGTTCCCGTCACGCCGTTCCAGCAGAACTGCACGCTGCTGTGGGACGAGGCGAGCAAGGTGGGCGCCGTGGTCGATCCCGGCGGCGACCTTGCCCGCATCGAGGCCGGCATCAAGCAGACCGGCATGACGCTGGAGAAGATCATCCTCACCCATGGCCATCTCGATCACGCCGGCGGCGCGGCCGAGCTCAAGGAGAAGCTCGGCGGCATCCCCATCGAGGGCCCGCACCAGGCCGACAAGTTCCTGCTCGATGGCCTCGCCGCTCAGGGGCTGAGCATGGGGGTGCCCGGCATGCGCAATGTCACGCCGGACCGCTGGCTCGATGAGGGCGACACCGTGACGGTGGCCGGCAACACGTTCAAGATCCTGCACTGCCCGGGCCATTCGCCGGGCTCGGTGGTGCTGGTCAACGACGCGCAGCGCTTTGCGCTGGTCGGCGACGTGCTGTTCCAGGGCTCGATCGGCCGCACCGACTTTCCCTACGGCGACCACGACGCGCTGATCTCGGCCATCAAGACCAAGCTGCTCCCCCTCGGCGACGACCTCGTGTTCATCTGCGGCCACGGCCCCATGAGCACGCTCGGCGAGGAGCGGCAGAACAACCCGTTCATCCAGTAGGGCGCGTTGTCATTCCCGCGAGCGCGCAGCGCGTCAGCGGGAATCCAGCGGCGATCAATGACGATTGTGGTGTCTGAGGCTGGATTCCCGCTCTGCGCTGCGCTTGGCGGGAATGACAGGCGCCTTAACCATTCCGTAGGCGAGGGCGCCTAGCCTCTGCGCTATGCTGCAGGCGCTGAGATCGGGAAGCTTCGTGACGCGCGAGCGGCTGTGCGTCTATTCGATCCTGCTGCTCGCGGCCTATGCGGTCGCCATCGTCGCGCTGCTCGCGACCTCCGACGGCCTCGTCGACCGCGCCGGGCGCCCGCTCGGCACCGACTTCGCCAACGTCTATTCGGCGGGGCGGCTGGCGCTCGATGGCAAGGCGGGCGCAGCCTACGACTTCGACGCCCACCACGCCGTGCAGAAAGAAGTATCGGGCCGCGCCGACATCCCCTATTTCGGCTGGCACTACCCGCCGATGTTCCTGCTGCTGGCGGCGGCGCTCGCCACGCTCCCCTTTCTCGCCGCGCTCGCGCTCTACCAGGCCGTGACGCTTCTCCCCTATCTCGCCGTCGTCACGCGCATTGCCGGGCGGCCCGAGGCGTGGCTGCCGGCGCTCGCCTTCCCGGCCGTGTTCGTCAACGTCACGCACGGCCACAATGGGTTCATCACGGCGGCGCTGCTGGGCGGCGCGCTGCTCGTGCTCGACCGCCGGCCGCTGCTCGCCGGCGTGCTCTTGGGCTGCCTCGCCTACAAGCCGCAGTTCGGGCTGCTGCTCCCGTTGGCGCTGGTTGCGACCGGGCGCTGGCGCACGATCGCGGCTGCCGCCGTCACCGTGCTCGCCGTCGCCGGGCTGACATCGATTGCCTTCGGGCCGGACGTGTTCACCGCATTCTGGCATTCGCTCGGCATGGCGCGCCGCGTGGTGATGGAGGGCGCGCCGGGCTTCCACAAGATCCAGAGCGTCTATGCCGGGCTGCGGCTCATCGGCGTGCCGATGGCCGTCGCGAATGCGGCGCAGATGCTGGTTGCGCTCGGCTGCGCCGTGGCGATCGTGATGCTGTGGCGCTCGAGCGCGGTCTTCGAGCTCAAGGCCGCGGGCCTCATCCTGGCCAGCCTGATCGCCACGCCCTACTTCCTCGACTACGACTTGGTCGTGCTGGCGCCCGCCATTGCCTTCCTCGCGGCGCACGGGCTGCGCCAGGGCTTCGCGCCCTGGGAGGTCTCCATGCTGACAGCGCTATGGGTGCTGCCGCTGGCGGCGCGCTCGATCGCCGAGATGACCCTCGTCTCGCTCACGCCGATCGTGCTGATCGCCGCGCTGGGCCTCGTCCTCAGGCGCGCAGAAGTCATGGTCCCGGCGAAGGCCAGGACCGAGGCCGCACATCGCTAGCCGGGATCAGCTCCGCAGCGCCTCGAGCTTGTCGCCGGGCGCGGGCGCGAGGTTCACCGATTCGCCGCAGCCGCACGCGCTCGTCTGGTTCGGGTTGGAGAACACGAACTGGGCCGAGAGCTTGTCGGTCTTGTAGTCCATCTCGGTGCCGAGGAGGTACATGACGGCCTTGGGGTCGATCAGCACGCGCGCGCCGTCCCTCTCGATCACCTCGTCATAGGGCTTCTGCTCGGACGCCCAGTCCATTGTGTATTCCATCCCGGCGCAGCCGCCCTTCTTGACGCCGATTCGCAGGCCGGCGCTGCCGATGCCCTTCTCGGCCATGATGGCCTTGATGCGCGCGGCTGCCTTGTCGGTCAGCTTCATTACCTGGGGGCGTGGTCGGGGCGTGCTCATGTGTGTCTTTAGGGTTCTAGGCCCTGCCTCTTGTCCGATGCACCCAATATAGGACGTTCGCGCGGGAAAATCGAGCCGTCAGTGCGAGGCGCGCCAGCGGCCGCGCTTGAAATCTCGAATGATTCCAAAGGCCGCATTGCGCCCCGGTAAGCCTGTGACACCACCGCCCGGGTGTGCGCCGGAGCCACAGAGGTAGAGGCCGGGCACGGGCATGCGGTAGTCGGAGTGGCCGAGCACGGGGCGGGCGGAGAACA
Source organism: Hyphomicrobiaceae bacterium (assembly GCA_041288195.1). Lineage (GTDB taxonomy): Bacteria > Pseudomonadota > Alphaproteobacteria > Rhizobiales > Hyphomicrobiaceae > AWTP1-13. The sequence continues at coordinate 46,566 of JBGGME010000045.1, read as the reverse complement.
GCTGATCGAGGGTCAGCTGGCCGTGGAAGATGTCGCCGTCGACCATGCCGAAGCGGCGCTCCAGGTCGAGCGGGGAGAGCACTTGGGTGCCGATCACGCTGGCCTTGAAGTTGGGGGCATGCCTGGCGACCGTGTCGATGACGAGATCGGCGACCTCGGCTTTGGCCTCGTCCCAGCTGTGGCCGGCAGGGAGGTGCGGGGCCACGTGCTGCACGAACAGGCTCGCCACGTGGCCGCCGGCGGGGGCGAGCGAGGCATCGAGCGTGGAGGGGATCAGCATCTCCACAACAGGCTCGCGCGACCAGCCGTGGCGTCGCGCATCGGTATAGGCGCGGTCGAGGTAGTCGATGGTGGCGCCGATGACGATGCCGGAGCCGTGGTGGTCCTGCTGCTGCCTGCCGGGCCGGCACAAAAAGTCCGGCAGCTCGGACAGGGCGACGTTCATGCGGAAGGTGCCCGAGCCCGACTTGAGGCCCTTGAAGCGGGCCGCGAGTTCCGGCTCGACGGCGCCCTCCGGCACGAGATCGCGGAACAGCAGCTTCGGCGGCACGTTGGCGGCCACCGTGCGTGCGGCAATGCGCTCGCCGGATGCGAGCCGCACGCCCGCGACCCTGCCGTCCTCGATGATGAGGCCGGCCACCGGCGCCTCGAGGCGGATGCCGGCGCCGCGCGTCTGCGCCGCATCCGCCATGGCCCTGGTGATGGCGCCCATGCCGCCGACGGCATGGCCCCACACGCCGCTCTTGCCGTTGACCTCGCCGAAGCAGTGGTGCAGCAGCACGTAGGCCGTGCCCGGCGTATGCGGGCTGGCGTAGGCGCCGACGATGCTGTCGAAGGCGAGCGCGCCCTTGAGGATGTCGCTCTCGAACCACTGATCGAGGAAGTCGGATGCGCTCTTGGTGAAGAGGTCGAGCAGCATGCGCTTGTCGGCGAGCGGAAGACCCATGAGCCGCCGGCCGAAGCCCGCGCCGCCCGCCAGCTCCAGGATGCCGCCGCCGACGTTGGGCGGTGCCTTGAGTGCGAGCGCGCGCAGGAAGTCCGCGGCGCGCTCGAGCGCGGCGTCGTAGGCCGGCAGCCGTTCGGCATCCTTGGCCGAGAACGCCGCCACTGCGCGCTGCCTCGCAACCATGCCGTAGGGCATCAGCAAGGAGCGCCGCTCGTCCACCGGCCAGAAGTTGGCGACCGGTCGCTCGAGGATCCTCAGGCCATGCCGCTCGAGCTCGAGATCGGCGATCACAACGGGGCTGAGCAGGCTCACCGTGTAGGCGGCGACCGAGTTGCGGAAGCCCGGGTGGAACTCCTCCGTGACGGCCGCCCCGCCGACCACCGCGTTCTTCTCGAGCACGACGACGCGCAGCCCGGCGCCCGCCAGATAGGCAGCGCAGGTCAGGCCGTTGTGCCCGCCGCCGATGATGGCGACGTCGTAGGCGTCGTGGGTCATGTCCCATATGTGGGGTAGGTGCGCCGCGCTCCGCAACCTATTCCGGCGCTGCCAATAACATTGAACGTCCGCGCCGGGGAATGCTAGGAGGCGAGGACCCGCCTTTCCGGAGAGCCCCCATGGCGAAGCCTGCCCTGCTGTCGACCGGCCCGATGATGTCGCTAATCGACGAGGGCATCGACAAATCGTTTACCGTGCACCGGCTGCACCAGGCGGGGGACCGCGACGCGCTGCTGAAGAAGGTGGGCCCCGACGTCCGCGCCATCTGCACCGGCAGCCACACCGGCGTGAAGACCGACGCGGCGATGATCGCGCTCTGCCCCAACCTGAAGGTGATCGGCAACTTCGGCGTCGGCTACGATTCGATCGACGTGGCGGCGGCCGCCAAGCGCGGCATCATCGTCACCAATACCCCCGACGTGCTGACCGAGGAGGTCGCAGACACAACGCTCGGGCTGCTGCTGACGACCGTGCGCGAGTTCTACGACGCCGAGAAGTGGCTGCGCGACGGCCGTTGGCCCGGCGAGGGCGACTACCGGCTGACGGCAGCCTCGCTGCGCGACCGCACCATCGGCATGGTCGGCTTCGGCCGCATCGGCCAGGCGATCGCCAGGCGCATCGAGGCGTTCGGCCGGCCGGTCAGCTATTACTCGCGCAACCCGCAGAAGGGCGTCGCCAACCGCTACTACAACGATCTCGTCGCCATGGCGCGCGACGTCGACACGCTGATCGCCATCCTGCCGGGCGGGCCAGCGACGCAGAACATCGTCAGCGCCGCCGTGCTCGAGGCGCTGGGCCCGCGCGGCATCTTCATCAACATGGCGCGCGGCTCGGTGGTCGACGAGGCGGCGCTGATCGCGGCACTGAAGGCGGGGAAGATCCACCGTGCGGGCCTCGACGTGTTCGTCGGCGAGCCCAAGATCAACCCGGCCTTCCTCGAGCTCGACAACGTCACGCTGTTCCCGCACGTCGGCTCGGCCTCGACCTACACCCGCGGCATGATGGGCCAGCTGGTGGTCGACAACCTCGCCGCCTTCGCCGAGGGCAAGCCGCCGAAGACCCCCGTCGCCGAGACGCCGTTCAAGGCGTGGTAGCAATGTAGGTTGGGTTAGCGCGGGCAGTGCTCTACCATCGTGCTCCGTGACGTCGATCCGCGCGTAACCCAACATCGCCAATCGCCGAGGCCATGTCGGGTTACGCGCGGTTCTACGTCGAGACGGACTCTCAACCGCGCTGCCCGCGCCAACCCGACCTACGAGATGACCACCAACGCCACGCTCTCCCGCACCGCGGCGATCCTGCTGTTTGCCGTGGTCGTGCTGTCGTGGGGCATCACGTGGCCGGTGATGAAGGCGATCGTGGCCGAGGTGTCGCCGCTGTGGGCGTCGGCAATCCGCTCGGTCATCGCCATCGTGGCCCTGCTGGTTGTCCTCATCGCCACCGGCAACCTGATCCTGCCCCCGCGCCGCGACTGGATCGTCGTGCTCAACATCTCGCTGCTGCACATGGTGATCTTCGCCGCGTTGCTGGCGGTCGGCATCCAGTTCATTCCGGCGGGGCGCTCGGTCGTGCTCGGCTACACAGCGCCGCTGTGGGTCGTGCCCGGCGCACGGCTGTTCCTGGGGGAGCGAATCACGCCGCGGCGCGCGCTCGGCGTCGCCATCGGCGTGGCGGGGCTGGCCGTGATGTTCAACCCGCTGGCCTTCGACTGGAGCGATAGGAACGCCGTGCTCGGCAACGGCATGATCCTGCTCGGCGCCTTCTGCTGGGCCGCGAGCATCCTGCACGTGCGCGCGCACACCTGGATCGCCACGCCGTTCCAGCTCGTGTTCTGGGAGGTGCTGGTGGCGATGGTCGTGCTGGGGGCGCTTGCCTTCGCCTTGGAAGGCGCCCCGCGCCATATCGACTGGAACCCCAAGCTCGTGGGGCTGTTCCTGTTTGCCAGCATCTTCGGCATCGTCGTCGCCTACTGGGCGATGGCGACCGTCAACCGCAGCCTGCCGGCGATCACGACCTCGCTCGGCGTGCTGGCGACGCCGGTGGTCGGCACGCTGTTCTCGACCTTCGCACTGGGCGAGGCGCTGGACCCGTCGCTGATCGTCGCCATGGCGCTGATCCTCGGCGGCATCGCCGTCGGCACGACGGACCGCACGCCGCCCGCTACATCGCCAGCAGAGCGTGAAGCCGAGCGAGGTCTTTGAGCCCGGGCAGACCTCGGATCAGGCGCACGGCTTCCGCGGCCTGCGCCTTGGAAAGCCGGGCTGCGGCGTTGGCGAGGAACTTGGCCTCGATCTCGGAGGGCGTCAGCGGCTCCTGCGGGTCGCCCTTGGGGAAGTGGCGCGTGGCGGTCAGCTTGCGCCCGTCGCGCAGCGTGAGAGTGACGCGCGCGGGGAACTTCTCGGGGTAGAGCTTCGTCAGCTCCGGCACCGCCACGACGTCGGTGCGCCCGAGCAGGTCCTGCACGTCGGCCCTTGCCACGCGCTCGGGCGCGAACTGCGCCTGCCCGACCTCGCGGTCGAGGGCGGCAACCGCCACGCAGTAGGGCACGCTCACCCGCGCGCCCATCGCCGTCGTAACGGTCTTGGCCGAGAAGTGGCTCGCCACCGTCGCGTAGGTCTCGTTGGTGATGGCGGCGATATCGGCAGCTTTCACGTCGTGCGCGCCGACGACGTCGAGCGTCGCCTGGATTGCCGCATGGCTTGCCAGGATCGAGGGGAAGAACTCGAACCCGTTCTGCAGGATCTCCCAGGTGTGCCCGAGCCCCTCGGTCAGCGCCGCCGCTTTCGGCTCGAGCGAGAAGGCCTGCAGGTAGCCCTTCTCATGCTCCAGCATGGTCGGGGGGCTGCTGGCGCCGAGCGCCGCGAGCCGCGCCGAGAGCACGCCGTTGAAGGCGGCCTTGCCGGGATGCAGGCTCTTGGTGAAGTCGCCCGAGGTGAAGAAGGTGTTGAGGCCGGCCGCCTGCGTGCCGGCAAAGCCCAGCGCCATCTGCGCCCTGTCCGCGTCGAGACCCATCGCGCGGGCGGCGACCGCCGCGGCGCCGAACGTGCCGTTGGTGGCGGTCGAGTGCCAGAAGCGGTAGTGCGTGGGCATCACGGCCATGCCGACGCGCACGGCCACCTCGTAGCCCGCCACCACCGCGGCGACGACCGACCTGCCGTCGAGCTTCAGCGCTTCGGCCAGCGCCAGCGCCGGCGGCACGATCACCGAGCCCGTGTGCAGCAGCGCGCGCTTGTGGGTGTCGTCGAAGTCGGCCGCGTTGGCGAGGATGCCGTTGGCGAGTGCGGCCAGGCTCGCATCCGCTTGCGCGCCGCCTCCGCCCCAGACGGCGGCCGCAGGCGCCGAGGCAAAGCTCAGCGCCAGGCTGCGGGCGATCTCGGCCTTCTCCGCATCGTCCCGCCAGGCGCCGAGCGCGCAGCCGACCGTGTCGAGCACGACATCGCAGGTCTGCGCGACGACGGCGTCCGGCAGATCGGAGAACTCGAGCCCCGCGACGAACTCGGCGAGACGCTGCGTAGGGCCCAACGGTGCTTTCCCGCGCAAGGTCAACTGCCCTGGATGAAGTCGAAGCGGAAGGCGCCGCCGGCGCGCTCGATGGTGCCGCAGGTCGGGGTGGCGAAGTGCTGTGGCAGCACGAGGGTGCCGGTGCCCGCGTGCTTCTCGATCAGCGCCGTGCGGCTCGCGCGTGCGGCGTTTTGGTCGAAGTCGGCCCGGGTCGACAGCTCCGGATGGAGGAGCTGGATCGGATGGTGGATGACGTCGCCGATGAACACGCCCTTCTTGCCGCCCGAGGCGACGTTGATGACCACGTGCCCCGGCGAGTGCCCGTGGCAGGGCTCGAGCGAGATGCCCTTGTCGAGCTCGTAGTCGTCGGCCACCAGGATCGCCTTCTCGGCTCGCATCACGGGGAGCACGCTGTCCTCGAAGCCCAGCGCGTGCATGTTGTCCTGCTTGCCCTTCTCCTTGGCGTAGACGCCGTCCCAGTAGTCGTATTCGCGCTTGGCCATGATGTACTTCGCGTTCGGGAAGGTGGGCACCCAGCGGCCGTCGACGAGCCTGGTGTTCCACCCCACGTGGTCCCAGTGCAGGTGCGTGCACATGACGTGCGTCACCTCCTCCGGCTTGACGCCGACGGCGGCGAGCCCGGCGATGAAGTCCTGCTTGCCGACGTTGAACTGCTCGCGGCCCGGACGCGGCTTGTCGGCGCCGCAGCAGGTGTCGACCATGATGGTGTGGCGGCCGGTCCTGAGCACGAAGGCGTGGAAGCTCATGACGATCTTGCCGTCGTCGCTGAAGCGCCCGGGCAGCGCCCGGCTCGCCGCCTGCACCATCTCCGGCGTGGCGGCCGGAAAGAACTCGGTCGCGGCGAACGGCGCGAACTGGATCTCGGTGATCCGGCCGACGCTGTAGTCTCCGATCCTGGTGGTGTGCATCACTTGCCCTCTTGCTCGCGCACGCCCTCTTGCTTGCGCACGATCGTCTCGCCCTGCGTCGGTTGGGAGCGATCATAGCCAGCACGCCCTGCATGGCCAACCGCAACGGGCGCTGGTCAGGTGCGCCGCAGCCTCGTAGGATCAAGTGGCGAGCCTGCACAAGCAAAGCCGGAGGATGCGATGCCCGAAGTCTACGTTCATGCGGTGGAAGGCCGCACGCTCGATCAGAAGCGTATGCTGGTGAAGGAGATCACGGACGCCGTCGTGAAGAACTTCAACGTCAAGCCGGAAGCGGTGCTGGTGCAGATCGTCGAAAGCTCCAAGGAATCCAAGGCCAAGGGCGGCTTCCTGTTCAGCGACCGTCCGCCGGGCTAGCACGAATCTGCGTGGCCTGGCCGGCGCTGTTCCCTGGGGAACAGGCGGTTGCGCGCCAGCTGTGGCCATATAGGATGGAACGGCGACGTGCGTTTTGCTTTGTCTTGCAGAACGATGCGACAAGCCCCACGTGCCGGGGCAGGGTTTTTCGCCTCCTGATTGAGGGGTCTCCGCAGCCATGTCGAAGCCACTCGAGCGACAGGTCATAGAGCAGGCGCGTGCGCTGATCGCGGACCCGGCGGCGTGGACGCAGGGCGAGTTCGCCAGGGACGTGAGTGGCAACGCCGTCAGCTGGCGGTCGCGGGAGGCGGTGCAGTTCTGTCTCTGGGGTGCGCTCAATCGAGCGGCCTACGAGATGACCGGCGACAAGCGCCAGTCCATCGCGCTCGCCGACAAGGCGGCGGCGGCCATGCGGGAGCCCGGCGGCAGCCTGTCGCGCGTCAACGACACCGGCACGCACGGGGACGTCATCGCCATCTTCGACAGCTACCTGCGTAGCCGCGCCCGCGCCGCGTAGCGACCGGCTACCTTCCCCCCTTTTGTGAACTTGGCATTGCCTGGCGCGCCCGATCGCGCGGCAGCCCTGCACGCTGCGCATGCGCGCGGGGCCTGCCTCGTATAGATTGCCTCCCAAGAGAGACGGACGTCCGGGGAGGGCTGGCAGCGTGGCTACAACCGTCGAGGTGCTCGCCGCCGCATTCAAGGAAGCGGGCACGCCCTTCATCGTGGGACATCCGGGCGGCGAGTCCGTCGAGCTGATGGAGGCCGGCCGGCAGCGGCAGATGCGCTTCCTGCTGATGAAGCAGGAGGTGGCGGGCGCCATGCTTGCCGCGACCTGGGGCGAGCTCACCGGCAGCCCGGGCGTGTGTCTCTCCACGCGCGGGCCGGGCGCCGCCAACATGGTCAACGGCATCGCCCATGCTCTGCTCGACCGCGCGCCGCTGATCGCCATCACGGATGCCTACTCGCGGCCAACCTACGAGACCGGGCTCAGGCAGCGCATCAACCAGCTTGCCGTCTACGCCCCGCTCTGCAAGTGGAGCACCACCATCGATGCGAAGGTCGTGCGCCAGCAGGTGCGCCGCGCCATGCGCACGGCGACCGGCGCGCCTCCGGGTCCCGTGCACTTCGAGCTGCCGCAGAGCGAGACCACGCGCGAGGCCGGCGACTACGTGGCCGAGCCGCCGCTCATGCCCAACACCGTGAGCCCGCGGCCCGACCGACGCGATCTCGAGCCGGCGCTCGCCATGCTCAAGCGCGCGCGGCGGCCGATCCTGATGGTCGGCCTCGGCGTGCTGTGGGGCCGCGCCGCGCCGGAGATGGTGCGTTTCGCCGAGCGGCTAGGCGCCCCGGTGCTGACCACGCCCAAGTGCAAGGGCGCGATCCCCGAGGACCACCCGCTGCGGGCCGGATGCATCATCGGCGGGCTGATCGAGCGCAACCTCATCAACCAGTCCGACCTGATCGTCGCCGTCGGCCTCGACGCGGTCGAGCTGCAGCCCAAGCCCTGGCCCTACACGCTACCAGTGCTCGCCATCTCGCCGGTGCCCAGCCTCGATGCTCTGGTCCCCGCCGACCCCGAGATCGTCGGCGACATGAAATCGCTGCTGGCGGCGTTCGTCGAATGGGCGCCCGAGGGCGGGGACTGGGGCGAGGCCGCGGCCAGGACCTTCCGCCAGCAGGTGCGCGACGCGCTCGACGTGCCGAGCACGGGCCTCTCCCCGCAGCGCGCCATGGAGGTCGCCCGCGCCGTGCTGCCGCGCGAGACGATCGCCACCTGCGATGCGGGCGCGAGCCGTTTGCTGGTGGTGCAGAAGTGGGAGGCCTACGGGCCGCGCGAGTTCCTGGCCTCCAATGGGCTGGGCTCCATGGGCTTTGCGGTGCCGGGCGCCATGGCGGCGCGGCTCGTCCATCCCGACCGCCCCGTGGTGGCGTTCGCCGGCGACGGCGGGTTCCTGATGGCGGTGGCGGAGCTGCAGACGGCGCAGCGCGAGAAGCTCCCGATCATCGTGGTTGTGTTCGACGATGAGGAGATCGGCCTCATCCGCGTCAAGCAGGAGATCAAGGGCATCCCGCTGCACGGCGTGAAGCTCGGCGGCGTCGACTGGGAGAGGCTCGGCACGGCCTTCGGTTGCGACGCGACGGTGGTCGACACCGAGAGGGGGCTGGGCGATGCGCTTGCCGCCGCGGTGAAGTCAGGGCGCACGACGGTGATCGGTGCGCGCATCGATCCGTCGGGCTACGTCGCCCAGTTCAATGCGTTGCGTGAGCTGTGAGGGAGTGGGCCCAGTGAAACCCGGCGACATCCTGCGCAATACCTTCAAGGAGCGGCTCGCCCGCGGCGAGGTCGTCTCGTCGATGACGGTGCGGCTGGTGCGCGGCATCGAGATCGCGCGCATCGCCAGGACGGCGGGCTTCGACGCGCTCTACGTCGATCTCGAGCATTCGAGCCTCACCCTCGACGCCACGGGGCAGGTCTGCATCGCGGGCCTGGAGATGGGCCTGCCGGCGTTCGTGCGCGTGCCGGCCAATACACCCGAGTACATCTCGCGCGTGCTCGACGCCGGGGCGCTGGGCATCGTCGCGCCCGACGTGCGCTCGGCCGAGGAGGCGCGCGCCGTGGTCGCCGCAGCGAAGTACGCGCCGCTCGGCAGCCGTGGTGCCGGCGGGCCGCTGCCGCACCTGCAGTATCGCAGTTTCCCGGCGGCGGAGGCGAACGCGGCGCTCAATGCCGCGACGAGCGTGATCGTGCAGTTCGAGAGCTGGGCCGCGGTCGAGAAGGCCGAGGAGATCATGGCCGTCGAGGGCGTCGACATCGTGCTGATCGGCACCAACGATCTTCTGGCCGACCTCGGCCTGCCCGGCCAGTTCGAGCACGACAAGGTGCGCGAGGCCTACGCGCGTGCCATCGGCGCCGCGAGCAAGCACGGCAAGCATGTGGGCGTCGGCGGGCTCGCCTCGCGCCCGCAGCTTATCGCCGAGTTCGTGAAGATGGGCGCGCGCTACGTCTCGACCGGCACCGACATCGGCTTCCTGCTCGCCGAGGCCACCGCGCGGGCCAAGCAGGTGCGCGACCTCGCCAAGTGACGTCATCCCGACGAAGGTCGGGACCCAGTACACCAGCACGTTCAACTGCGCTCGCCTATTCCGCGGCCCGGGCGGGTGGGCGCACGCACGGTATGCTGATGCGTGGACTGGGTCCCGTGCCTCCGGCGCCGCGCCGCTGGCGCGACGCCTGCACGGGATGACGTAGTGGAGAACCGCTCGCCTACTCCGCGGCCTTGGCGGGCGGGCGCACGCGCGGCATCACCTCGCGGGCGAACAGCTCGAGCGAGGCCTTGGCCCGTTCCGTGCCGTACCAGGGCGGGTAGTGCAACATCAGCGAGGTGAGGCCGGTCCTCTCCTTCAGCTCAGCGATGCGGGCGGCGACGGTGGCGGGCGAGCCGTGGATGATGGTGGAGCGGGCGAGCGTGTCGTAGTCGAGACCGCTGGCAATCGAGCCCTTGCCCTGGGAGGCCTGGCCCAGGTAGCCCGCCTGGTGGCCGCCGAAGAAGTGCCCGAGGTGGCGCATCAGGCCCTCCTCGCTCTCGCGCTTGGCCTTGGCGTCCGTCTCCGCGACATAGACCCAGCGCGCCACGTCGATGTGCCCGAACGCGGGGTTCTCTCGGGCGGCCTTGCTCGCGGTCTCGAGGTTGGCGCGGTAGTGCGCGACCTGGGTCGCGAGCGTGTCGAAGGGCGTCAGCGTCGACAGCATGAGGCCGAAGCCCAGGCGGCCGGCCGTGCCGATCGAGCGGTCGGTGGCGCCGGCCAGGAACAGCGGCGGATAGGGGCGCTGTACCGACTGCGGCAGCAGCTCGTAGTCGCCCGAGATGTCGACCGTGAAGTGCTTGCCCTTGCGCGCGCTGCGGCCGGTGCGCGCGAGATCGAGCAGGATCCCGACCGCCTCCTCCTGCATGTCGCGGCGCGCCTCGAAGTCGAGGCCGAAGCCGTCGAACTCGTACTTGCGGTAGCCGGAGCCGACGCCCAGCACCACGCGCCCGCCGCTCAGGATATCGACGAAGGCGGCGTTCTCCACCGTGCGCACAGGGTTGGCGAGCGGCAGCGTCACCACGGCCATGCCGAGCTTGATGCGCCTGGTCAGCGCTGCGAGGTAGCCGGCATATACCCACACGTCCGGCATGATGCCGTACTCGGTGGAGAAGTGGTGCTCGGCGAGCCACGCGCAATCGAAGCCCAGGCGGTCGGCGGCGACGATCTCGTCGGTGACGCGCTGGTGCACGGCCCGATGCGGATAGGGCTCGCGGTCCCTGTGCGGCTGCGAGGTGAAGAGGATGCCGAACTCCATTGTGCGCGGTGTCTCCATCTGCCCGGGTTGTGGCGGCGACGATAGCCGATCCGGCGCGCGAGCCAATCCGCGCCCGCGCAAGCCTCACCCGCACCGGGCACAGGGCAGGGCATGAAGAGACCTCGATGGGTCAGGCGGAGCCGGACAGGCACAAAGCCGGCGCAATTGCAGAGGAGAGCCGCGCTCAGGTGCCGTCCTTCGGCGCGCCAGCGGCGCCGGCAACGCGACGGCTCGCGAGCGTCAGGGCCGCCAGAACGGGATGATCCTGCTCGAGAGGTTGCAGGAAGCGGACGCCGAGCCGGCTGCCCATCGACCACATCACCTTTGCCGCGAGCCGCTGCCCGGAAAGCAGCTCGATGGTGATCTCGTCCCCTGTGCTGACGCCGAAGCAGCCTTGCAGCTGCAGGCCGCCGGGCGAATAGTCGACGATCCGCACGGTCTGGAAGCGCCCGTGACAATACGCGAGCGCGGTCGCCCGGATCGCATGACGCTCATCGCGCCGCCGAAGCGACGACGGTTGGTCGCTCGCGGGGACAACGGGTCGATCGAGTATCCTGGCCATCAGTGCGGCCGCTCCATTGCAATCCAATGCGGGTCTCTACGACAGGCGAGCCGCCTACCCGATCCAGGCATGCTTGGTCCTCGCCCGCTCACCGAACACGTCCATGAGCTCCGACTTCGGCATCGGCTCGGCGAGAAGCGGGCCCTGGCCGACGTCGCAGCCCATGCCTTGAAGGGCGCGCATGTCCGCCTCGCTCTCCAGGCCGTCGGCGACCGCGACGATCCCGAACCGATGCGCAAGGTCGATTGCCGCGCGACAGATGCCGGCGTTCTTGTCGTCCCGCCCGCATCCCGCGACGAAGCCCGGGTGCAGCTTGAGCTCGCTGAAGGGCAGCTCGCGCAGCCGCTCGAAGGAGGAGAAGCCCGCGCCGAAATTGTCGATCCCGAGCGTGATGTCGTGGATGCGCAGCTGGGTGGCGATCTCATGCGCGAGATTGATGTCCTGGATGACCTCGTGCTCTCCGATCTCGAGGATGAGGCGGGGCCAGAGGTCGCTCTTGGGCTGCTGTCGGCGCGCGACCTCCATGAGGTTGCCGTTGGCGAGCGCATCGAAGCTGGCGGCGATGGCGATGCGCGATCCGAGGCCGGCTCTGGCGAGATCGCTCCAATCGTCGAGGGCTTGGGCGAGGAAGCGCTCGGCGAGGGCCGCCCTGGTGGTCGGGCTGGCTTGCGGCAGCAGCCCCTCGATGAGGGAGACGCCCTGCACGGGATGGCGGGTGACGATGATCGCCTCGACGCCTGCGATGCTGCGCGTGCGCAGGTCGATCTGCGGTTGATACCACAACTCGAGCCAGGCGTTGGCGATGGCCTCCTCGAGCCTGGGCTCGATCGCGGGTGCAAGGGAGATGGTGATCTCGGGGCGATCCCAGAGGGGCACGCTGGCGAGCGCCTGCCTTATCGCATCGGCGCGAAACGGCTTCTGCAGGGGCAGGCACATGTTGAGCCCGCGCAAGGCACCGATGCGATGCACATCGTCGAGCAGGGCCGACTTGGCGCCGCTCATCAGCTGCACGATCCCGCCATAGCGCATCTCGCCGAGCGCGCGGATGACGTCGACGGCGTCGGTGCCGCCGAGGTCGATGTCGAGGAAGACGATCTCGGGCTTTCCGCGCTCGAAGGCGGCGATCGCCGCGTCAGCGGTATGGAAGCTCTCGGCCGCCAGTCCCAGCTGGCCGAGCGCGGCAGACAGGTATCTGCAGATGCCGGCCTCGTCGTCGATCACGAACGCATCGACGGCCGGCTCCATCGCCGGCGGGTCCTGGCTCCTGCGGCGGCTCCGGGAGGCAAGCGGTCCGGGTCGGGCCTTCGGCATGGGGTGAGACCGGCGCAAGATTCACGTCGTTCCCCCGGGCCGTGAATAGCCCGCGCAGTGTGAAGGACGGCTTAAAGCCGGCCGCACAATGCAATCGACATTTGGAGGTGCGGGATTGGCTTGCCTCAGCTCTCGGCCCGATCCTGCCGGCCGAGGCTCGTCATCCACGTGGAAGGCTTGCCCTCGAAAGCGGATTTGGCACGCTTGCTGAGCCAATAGGAGTAAGGCGGAGGAACCAGCCCGAAATCGGGGTCGGCGCCCAGCTTCTGCGCTGCATCCATCGCCCAGTTGGGATTGTACATGATCTCGCGCGCCAGGGCGACGAGGTCGGCTTGGCTGTCCCGCAGGATCGTCTCGGCCTGGTCGGCATGGACGATATGGCCGACGGCCATGGTCATGACGCCCGCTTCCTTCCGGATCTTCTCGGCGTAGGGCACCTGGTAGCCATACTTGCCGGCCCGCGCACTCTCCATCGGCGAGCCGGCCGTCATGCCGCCGGAGGAGCAGTCGATCACATCGACGCCCTTGGCCTTCAGGAGGCGCGCGAGCCGTACGCTCTCCTCGGGGCCCCAGCCGGCGTCGTCCTCGCAGGATAGGCGCATGAACAGAGGCTTCTCTGCCGGCCACACGGCGCGCACGCACTCCGCCACCTCGACGGCGAAGCGCATGCGGTTCATCTCCGAGCCGCCGTAGGCATCGGTGCGCTGGTTGGCGGCGGGCGAGAGGAACTGGTGGATGAGGTAACCGTGCGCGGCGTGGATCTCGACCATGTCGAACCCCGCCTGCTGGGCGCGCGTTGCCGCCTCGCCCCACTTGACCGCGAGGTCGCGCACCTCGTTGTGGGACAGCGCCCGAGGCGTCGGCGCGCGCTCCGAGTGGGGCACCGCGCTGGGTGCCACCAGCTCCCAGCCCTGCCAGTCGTAGATCTCGGGCTCATCGCCCCGCAGCGGCTTGCCGCCCTCCCAGGGCCGGCTGAGCCGCGCCTTGCGCCCCGAGTGGCCGAGCTGGATGCCGGCCACGGCGCCGTGCTTCTTGATGAAGGCGGCGCAGCGGGCGAGCGCGGGAATGAACTTGTCGTCCCACAGCGCGGTATCGCCCACAGTGCCGCAGCCGCTGCGCGCAACCTTGGTCGACTCCATCATGACGAGGCCGGCGCCGCCAACCGCGTAGCGGCCGGCGTTGACGAGGTGCCAGTCGGTGGCGAAACCCTCGACCGCCGAGTACTGGTGCATGGGCGCAACCACCACCCGGTTCTTGAGGCGCATGCCCCTGATCTCGAGCGGGGAGAACAGCATCGGCTGGGTCATCGCGGGGTTCGTCCTCTGGCTTCGGGGGCGGGCACGGTGCCGGGTCACTATAGCGCGCCGTTGCTGTGAGGGCGCCGCTCAACGTATGGTGCACCTCGGGTTCTCATCGCGGGAGCGGTCTTCATGTCTCAGGTCTCCAAGGATGTCATCTCGCAGCTTGCGCCGACGGGTGTCCTGCGCGCCGGCATCAACTTGTCGAATTTCCTGCTCGTGACGGGCAAGAGCCCGACAGGCGATCCCGTCGGCGTCTCCCCCGACATGGCCGCGGAGATCGCGCAGCGCCTCGGCGTGCCGGTCAAGTACGCGCCCTTCAAGACGCCGGGCGAGCTCGCCGACGCGGCAGATGCGGGCGCCTGGGATATCGGGCTGATCGGCGCCGAGCCGCAGCGGGCCGAGAAGATCGCGTTCACCGCCGCCTACTGCGAGATCGAGGCGACCTACATGGTGCCCGCCGGCTCGCCGTTGAAGACCATCGCGGATGTCGACAAGCCGGGCGTCAAGATCGCCGTGACGGGACGGGCCGCCTACGGCCTCTGGCTCGACCGCAACATCAAGGCCGCCACGCTGGTGCGCACGGACAGCCTCGACAGCGCCTACGAGAAGTTCGTCGCCGACAAGCTCGATGCGCTCGCGGGACTGCGGCCGCGGCTCATCACCGACGTCAAGAAGCTCCCCGGCGCCCGCATCCTCGACGGGCAGTTCACGGCCGTGCAGCAGGCGATCGGCACCGCGCGCAAGAACACGGCCGGCGCGGCCTGGCTGCGCACGTTCGCCGAGGAGGCGAAGGCCTCGGGCCTGGTCGCGCGGCTGATCGAGCGCCACAAGGTCGTCGGCCTGTCGGTGGCGCCGCCGGCCTGAGGGCGGGCTCGGCTCGTCAGGTCGGCCGGCTCGCCTGGCGGACGTGCCAGCACACGCCCGCGGGATCGATGATGTGGATCTTGCGGCCCCAGGGGAAGTCGGTTGGCGGGCGCGTGCGCACGCCCGGGAAGCGGGCGGGCAGGCTCTTGGCATCGATCTCCGACCAGTAGGCCTCGAGGTCGTCGACCTCGTAGGTGATCATCTGGTTCCTCTGCCACTCCGGCACGTCGATCTTCTGCAGCATGAAGTAGGCGCCCCCGAAGCGGAGGCCGGCGAGGCCCTCGTGCTGCCACTGCCTGGCGAAGCCGAGCTCGGCGAAGAACGCGATCGCGACCTCGAAATCGGGGCCCGACGGCACGAAGGGATAGAGCGTCGTGGCCTGTGCCTTCATGGTGCGCCTCCCGTCGTTCTCGCAACCGACCTATGAGCGCCGAGCCGTAGCGCGCCCCGCCCGCTTCGTGCAAGATCGCCCCAACAACCAGGGTGAGGAGACGAGCATGGCCGAGAGCGAGCTTTACAAGAAGGGCGAGGCGATCCGGAAGAGCCTGATGGGCGAGGCGGCGTTCAAGCGCCGGCAGGCCGAGTACCACGCCAGTCCCGTGATGAAGAAGTTCATCGACGTCGCCACCGAGACAGTGTTCGGCTCGCTGTGGGCGCGGCCGGGGCTCGACATGAAGACCCGCACGCTCATCTGCGTCGTCTCGGACGCCGCGACCGGGCGCCATCCCGAGCTCGACATCCACCTGCGCTTCGCCCTCAAGGAGGGCTGGACCGAGGACGAGCTGACGGAGGTGCTCCTGCATCTGTCGGGCTACGTCGGCGTGCCCATCATCCGCGAGTCCATGCTGGTGGCGGCCGAGGTGTTCAAGGACGTGAAGGCCAAAGAGGCCGGCGGCAAGGCGTAACGGGGGCCTCGCAATGAAGTTCGGATTGAGCACGCTGACGCGGGGCATCTTCTCCAACCGCGACAACTACATAGGCGTAGCCAAGGCGGCCGAGCGCGCGGGCTTCGATTTCCTCTCCGTCAGCGACCACCTGATCGTGCCGGGGAACTTGAAGACGCGCTATCCCTACACGGCGACGGGCGCGTTCGGGGCCACCGAGCACGGCCACTGCTTCGACCAGCTCTCCACCATCGCATTCCTCGCCGGCTGCACCGAGAAGCTGCGGTTGCTGACGTCGGTGATGGTGGTGCCGCATCGGCCGGCGATGCTGACGGCCAAGATGCTCTCCACCATCGACGTGCTCGCCAACGGCCGGCTCATCATCGGCGCCGGCGCGGGCTGGATGGGGGAGGAATTCAAGCTGCTGGGCGCCCCGTTCGAGCAGCGCGGCAAGGTCACCGACGAGAGCCTGGAGGCCTTCATCGCGCTGTGGACCAAGGACGGGCCCGTCTCCTATCACGGCACGCACGTGAGCTTTACGGACGCGGTGTTCTATCCCAAGCCGCTGCAGAAGCCGCATCCGCCGCTCTGGATCGGCGGCGAGAGCCCCGGCGCGTTCCGCCGCGTCATCAGGTTCGGCAACGTCTGGTATCCCGGCAACAACAGCCAGACGAAGCCCCTCGATACGCCCAAGCGCCTGGCCGCCGGCATCGCCGACGTCAAGCGCATGTGCGAGGCGGCCAAGCGCGATCCGGCGAGCCTCGGCGTGGCGCTGCTGGTGCAGGACTTCTTCGAGTGGGGCGACTACAAGACCCAGGACGGCTCGGCGCGGCGCATGTTCACGGGCACCTCGGCCGACATGGCTGCCGATGCCGCTGCCCTCTCCGCGGCCGGCGTCGGACATGTGGCCCTGCGCCTCGGCGGGGCGACGGGCGCGGACGCGGTGGCGCGCATCGAGCGCTTCGGCGCCGAGGTGATCGCCAAGACCAGGGGATAGAGGCCGCCGCTCCATCTCGCGAGGTCGCCATGCGCGTTGCAGTCGTGGGCGGCGGACCGGCCGGGCTCTACTTCTCGGCGCTGTGGCAGCGGCGCCATCCCGGCGACGAGGTGCGCCTCGTCGAGCAGAACGCCGCCGACGCCACCTGGGGCTTCGGCGTCGTGTTCTCCGACCAGGCGCTCGAGTTCCTGCGCGACGACGACCCCGAGACCGTCGCGGCGATCGCGCCGCATATGCAGGGGTGGCGCGACATCGCCATCGTGCATCTGGGCGAGCGGGTGGTGATCGACGGGGTCGGCTTCTCTGCGATCGGCCGGCTGGACCTGCTGCGGCTCCTGCAGCAGCGCGCCCGCGAGGCCGGCGTCGATCTGCGGTTCGGCACGCAGCTGACGTCGCTGGATGAGCTGGGGCAGCAGGACCTGATCGTTGCCGCCGACGGCGTCAACTCGCTGGTGCGGCGGACGTTCGAGCGCGAATTTGGTTTCACGCTGGAGCATGCGGAGAGCAAGTTTGCCTGGTACGGCACGACCAAGCCCTTCGACACGCTGACGCAGACGTTCGTCGCCAACGAGCTCGGCACCTTCAACGCCCACCACTACCGCTACGCCCCGGCCATGAGCACCTTCATCGTCGAGTGCGATCCCGAGACCTGGGTGCGCGCGGGGCTCGACAGGGCCGACGAGCAGGAGAGCCGCCGCATCTGCGAGGGCGTGTTCGAGGAGGCGCTGGGCGGGCATGCGCTCGTCTCCAACAAGTCGATCTGGCGCAATTTCCCATGGGTCGCGAACGCGCGCTGGTCGTACCGCAACTGCGTGCTGATCGGCGACGCGCTGCACACCGCGCACTACTCGATCGGCTCGGGCACGCGGCTGGCACTGGAGGATGCGCTGGCGCTCGTCAAGGCGCTGGAGGCCGAGCCCGGCGATCTCGCGGCGGGCCTCGCGCGCTACGAGGCGAGCCGGCGGCCGACGCTGGAGAAGCTCGTCGCGGCATCGCGCCGGTCGGCGGCCTGGTACGACCGCTTCCCCGAGCACATGCGGCTGGCTCCCCTCGATCTCGCCATGAGCTACATCCGGCGCTCGGGCCGCCTCGACGATGACCGGCTGAGGGCCATGTCGCCGCGCTTCATGGCCCGCTATGATGCGCGCGCCGGATGATGGGGCGGGGATGAGCGCGAAGGCAGCCACGCTGGAGGATGCGGTTCCCCGCGATGCGCCGGGCACCCGGGAGATCGGCTTCTCGACCCCAGAGCGCTACAACGCCAGCGCCATCCTCTACGACAACCTCGCGGCCAACGGCTGGCGTCCCGCTGTCATCGGGCCGGCGGGGACCCGCACCTACGCCGAGCTGGCCGCGGATGTCGCGGCATTCGGCGCCGGGCTGCTGTCGCTCGGGCTGCAGCGCGGCGACCGTGTGCTGCTGTTCCTCGACGACACGCCGGCCTATCCGGCGGCGCTGTTCGGCGCCATCCGTGCGGGCCTCGTGCCGCTGCTCATCAATACGCTGACGCCGTCCGATCTGCTGCAGTTCTATCTGTCGGATTCGGGGGCGACGGTTGCTGTTGCGGACGCTGCTTTCGCCGACAGGTTCAATGCGACGGCGTGCGACGGCACGAAGCTGAGAACCCTCGTCGTCACCAACGGCGAGGCGGCTGCCGGCCCCGTGGCGACGCAGCCGGCCGCACCGTGGCTCGCCGGGTCGGTGCCGGCGCTCGTGCCCGCCGACACGCACCGCGACGACATGGCGTTCTGGATGTACTCGTCGGGCTCGACGGGCCGGCCGAAGGGCATCGTGCACCTGCAGCACGACATGGCCTACACGCATCTCTCCTACGCGCGCCACCTGCTGGGGCTGAGCGAGCGCGACGTGTGCTTCTCTGTCCCGAAGATCTTCTTCGCCTACGGCATGGGCAACTCGATCACCTTCCCGTTCGCGGTCGGGGCATCGAGCGTCCTGCTGCCCGGCCAGCCGCGCCCCGCCGCCATCTTTGACTGCATTGCCCGCTACAAACCGACCGTGTTCTTCGGCCTGCCGACGCTCTACACCGCGCTGACCAAGGCGCCCGAGGCCAAGTCGGCCGACCTCGCCAGCCTGCGCCTTGCCGTGTCAGCCGCCGAGGTGCTCTCGGCCGAGGTGTTCAACGAGTGGAAGGCGATGTCGGGCCTCGAGATCATGGAGGGCCTGGGCTCGACGGAGGTGCTGCACATCTACCTCTCCAACACGCCCCAGATGCGCAAGCTCGGCGCCGCAGGCAAGCGCGTGCCGGGATACGAGGTGGTGCTGCGCGACAGCGACGGGCTCGAGGTGGCGGACGGCGAGGAGGGCATCTTGTGGGTGCGCGGCGACTCCAACAGCCCCGGCTACTGGAACCGCCCCGACAAGACCGCCGAGACCATGCGCGAGGGCGGCTGGATCTACACCGGCGACCGCTTCGTGCGCGATGGCGACGGCTTCCATTTCTTCCGCGGCCGCGCCGACGACCTCGTCAAGGTGTCGGGGCAGTGGGTCTACCCGCTGGAGGTGGAGCTCTGCCTCGCAAACCACCCGGCCGTGCGCGAGTGCGCGGTGCTGGCGGTGGCGCAGGACAACGGGCTCACCGCGCTCAAGGCCTTCGTCGTGCTGAACGAGGCTGGCGAGGCGTCCGAGGCGACGACGCGCACGCTGCAGGACTACGTGAAGGGGCAGCTGCTGCCCTACAAGTATCCGCGCCTCATGGCCTACCTCGAGGTGCTGCCGAAGACGGGGACCGGCAAGATCGATCGTCAGGCCCTTCTGAAGCTCGGCACGGAGTGAGGGACGATGCTGTGGGTCGGTGTCGATGTCGGCGGTACGTTCACCGATCTCGTCGTCTATGATGATACAACGCGCCGGCTCGAGGTGCTCAAGACGCCGTCGACGCCGCACGACCAGTCAGAGGGCATCTTCAACGGCCTCGGCCAGGTGAAGCTCGATGCCCGCGACATCGCCCGCTTCGTGCACGGCACCACGGTTGCGACCAACACGGCGCTGGAGCGCAACGGGGCGCGCATGGCCGTGCTGGTGACGGCCGGCCACCGCGACGTGCTGATCGTCGGTCGCGGCAACCGCACGGTCATGTACGACATCAAGGCGCGCGGGCCCGAGCCGATCGTGCGCCGCGACCATTGCATCGAGGTGGACGAGCGCATGGGGCCCGATGGGCGCTCCATCCGGGCGCTCGACGAGGGCAGGCTGGCGGCGGCGCTGGAGGTGCTGCGGGCGCGCAAGCCCGAGGCGGTGGCGGTCTGCTTCCTGCACGCCTATGCCAATCCGGTCCACGAGCAGCGAGCGGCGGAGCTGGTGCGGGCAGCGCTGCCCGATGCCGCGGTCTCCCTGTCGAGCGAGGTATTGCCCGAGTATCGCGAGCACGAGCGGTTCATCACCACGGCGCTCAACGCCTACGTGGCCCCGCGCATGCGCCGCTACCTGGCCTCTCTGCGTCGTCGTCTTGGACAGGCCGGCAGCCCGGCCCAGGTGTCCGTGATGACCTCCAACGGCGGCGTGCTGCCCGACAGCCGCATCGAGGCGCTTCCCGTGGTGTCGATGCTGTCGGGGCCGGCGGCCGGAGTGACGGCGGCATGCGCGGTCGGCGCGGCAGCGGGATTTCCCAACCTCATCGCCTACGACATGGGCGGCACGTCGACCGATGTCTGCCTGATCCGCAACGGCGCCTACGGCATGGCCAGTGGAGGCAAGGTCGGGGCATTCGCGGTCAAGGTGCAGCAGATCGACATCAACTCGGTCGGCGCCGGCGGCGGCAGCATCGCCGCGCTGAGCGACACGGGCGTGCTGAGCGTCGGGCCGCGCTCGGCCGGCGCGCTGCCGGGCCCCGCCTGCTACGGGCGCGGCGGCACGGAGCCGACGGTCACGGACGCCAACGTGGCGCTGGGGCGGCTCGGCGTGGATGCGGCGCTCGGCGGCGAGATCAGGCTCGACAGGGCGCGGGCGGAGGCGGCCGTCGCCGGGCTCGCGGGCAGGCTCGGCCTCGGGGTCAACGCCATGGCGGAGGGCATCATCCGCATCGCCGTCGCCAACATGGCGACCGCCATCAAGGAGGTGTCGGTCATGCGCGGCCTCGACCCGCGCGACTTCGCACTGCTGGCCTACGGCGGCGCGGGGCCGCTGCATGCCGTGGCAATCGCCGAGGAGCTCGGCATGGGCACTGTGCTGGTGCCGCCGATGCCCGGCAACTTCTCGGCGTTCGGGCTGCTGATCGCTGACCTGCGTCGCGACTTCGTGGCAACGCGCGTGTCGCCAACGGCGCGCACGGAGCCGGCGATAGTCAACGCCATGCTCGCGCAGCTTGCGGCAGCGGCCCATGCCGAGCTGGCCGAGGCCGGCATCGAGCCCGCGCGGCGCCGGCTCGAGGCCTCGCTCGACATGCGCTATCTGGGACAAGCCTTCGAGCTGTCAGTGCCGGTGCCGCTCGAGGTTGCGCAGATGAGCGAGGTCGAGGCGGCCTTCCGCGGGGTCTACGCGGATCGGTACGGAGCGGCTGTCGACGCGCCGTCCGAGATCGTGAGCTACCGCCTCATCGGCTGGGGGCGCATGGAGCGGCCGGAGCTGCCGAAGCTCGATGGTGCGGGGCGGTCGCCGGCCGCGGCCAGGATTGGGGCGCGGCGTCTGGTGGTCGGCGGCGCGGAGGCTGACGCCGCCATTCTGGCGCGTGAGGCAATCCCGCTCGATGCGCGCATCGCGGGACCCGCCATCATCGAGGAGGCTGGCGCCACCACGCTGCTGCCGCCAAGCTGGAGCGCGCGCCTCGAGCCCTCCGGCTCGCTCGTCCTGGAGCGTCAGTGATGGCCCGCGAGCTCGACGCCATCACGCTGGAGGTGCTGACGCAGGCGCTGATCTCGGTGGTGCGCGAGATGCGCGCGACCGTGTTCCGCACCGCCAAGTCGGTGGCGATCTGGGAGGCCAAGGACTTCTCCTGCGGCCTGTTCGCGCCGGACTCGCAGGTGGTGGCGCAGTCGGAGGACATCGGCTCGCACGTGGTGCCGCTGCCGTGGTCGGTGCGCTCGGCGATGGCGCGCTTTGCCGGCGACATCGGTCCCGGCGACGTGATCTTGATGAACGATCCCTACCTCGGCGGCACGCATCTCAACGACGTCACCATCATCTATCCCGTGTTCGACGGCGGGCGGCTCGCGTTCTTCCCGGCCGTGCGCGAGCACTGGCCGGACGTGGGCGGCATGGTGCCCGGCAGCATGTCGGGCAAGGCCACCGAGATCTACCAGGAGGGCGTGCGCATCCCGCCGGTGAAGATCATGACGGGCGGGCGGCTCAACGAGGCGGCGCTCGACATCCTGCTCGCCAACATGCGCGTGCCCGACGAGCGGCTCGGCGACTTCCATGCCGGCATCGCCGCCTGCCGCGTGGCGGAGACGCGCATCCGCGAGCTGATCGCGCGCTGGGGCCTCGACGTGTTGATGGAGGCGGTGCGGCGCGATCTCGACCGGGCCGAGGCGCGCATGAGGAAGTGCATCGCGGGCCTGCCCGACGGCACCTACCACTACGAGGACTACCTGGAGACATTCCCGGGCGGGGAGTTCGAGCCGCTGCTGCTGCCGCTGGCGCTCACCATCGCCGGCGACCGCATGACCGCGGACTTCACGGGCGCGGCGACCCAAGTGCCGGTGCCCGTCAACTCGACGCTGGCGGTGTCGGCGGCCTCCGTCTTCATCGCGGTGAAGTCGGTGTTCGATCCGGCAGCCCCGCTCAACCAGGGCTCGTTCCGGCCGATCGAGGTGGTGGCGCCCGAGGGGACGATCGTCAACGTCACGCGGCCGGCGCCGGCGGGCTCGCACGGCGAGATCAGGAAGCGCGTGATCGCCACCATGATCGGCGCGCTGTCGCAGGTGGCGCCGGACAAGGTCGCGGGCGATCTGTGCCGCACCTCGTTCCACAACCTGATCGGCGGCTACGATGCGGCGAGCCGGCGCGAGTGGGTGCACTACGAGTGGTCGGGCGGCGGCAACGGCGGCTTTGCCGAGGCGGACGGCCCTTCCGCCATGGCGCCCTTCGACTGGGGCGACCTCGTGACGGTGCAGTCCTCCGAGGTGATCGAGACGCGCTTTCCGCTGCTGGTGGAGGAGTCGCGGCTGGCGGCCGACACGGGTGGGGCGGGGACCTCGCGCGGCGGGCTCGCCATGCAGCGGCGCATGCGGCTGACGGGGGCGGAGGCGCGCTACTCGCTGCTGTCGGACGGGGCGATGGTGCCGGCGTTCGGCGTGCTAGGCGGGATGAGCGGACTTCCGGTCGCGAGCTGGGTGGAAGGCAGGGGCGGCGGCGCGATCCACGACTTCGACACGCCGGGCAAGGTCGGCGGGCATGTGCTGCACGAGGGCGATCGCGTAGTGCTGCGCTCGGCGGGCGGCGGCGGCTACGGCGATCCGCTGCAGCGGCCGGCGGAGCGCGTCGCCGACGATGTGGGCCTCGGCTTCGTCTCGGTTCGCGCGGCGGAGCGGCTCTACGGTGTGGTGCTCGCGGGGGACGGCAAGGTGGACGAGGCGGCAACGGCGCGGCGCAGGGCCGAGATCCGCGGAGGGCGCGTGCGGCTCGAGGCGGTGGCTGCGAAAGACTGCTACCGGGCGGGGCCGGTAAGCCGGCGTCGCATCTGCCGGCTCAATCCGGCGGACGCGGCGCGAGCCGGCATCGGCGAGGGCGACCTTGTCGAGCTCGACACGCGGCGGGCTGCGCCGCTCAGGGCGTGGGCGGAGATCGATGCGGCGATCGCGCAGGGGACCCTTCCCATCGATGCGCGGGGCCTGGATATCCAGCGCGCGAAGCTGGGCGAGGCGATCGAGGTCAGGTTGTTGCGTCGCGCCGGCAGCGGCCCAAGGGACGAGCAGGGGATTTGACCAGCCTAAGGACGCTCGCTGGCGGGTTCCGCCCGGCGCTGCGCCGCGCGCGCATACTGGGCCAAAGTCCAGGGAATCAACGCCCGGTAGGCGTAGCGATAAACCCAGCCCGGCAGGAAGCGCCCGCGCTCCTCATAGGCGACGCGCCCGCGGGGATGCGCGATCGTCTGGCGCTCGGCGTGTCCGCGGCGGTAGTCGGCCAGGAACTCGATCCCGCTCACATGCTTGGCACTCTTGTAGCCGTAGAGTGCGGGCGCAACGACGCGCAGCGGGGCGCCGTGCTCCGCGGGCAACCGCTCGCCATCGAGCCGATCGGCAAGCAAAGTGTCGGCATCGATATCACGGCGGTCGATGCAGATCTTGTAGCCATCGAGCGACAGGAAGCCGAGGTAGCGCACGGTGGCAGCCGGACGCGCCCGTGGCGCCACGACCTGGTCCAGCACGTCGGCGAGACGATAGCCGCTCCATGCGTGACGCTTGCTGGTCCAAGTCGTGACGCAGTGAAAGTCGGCGATGATCTCGACGCGCGGCAGGCTCGCGAGCGCACGAAGCTCCAGCGTGAACGGCGTCTCGACGAGTCCCGAGATAGCGAGTGTGGGCTCGTCGGGCACGCGCGGCCAGCGATTGGCGTAAGCCGGCACGCCGAAGCGCGGAAAATGGTCGATCGCCCTTTGGCCGCGTGGCAGATCATGGGTCGGCATGCTGTCCCACTTCAACGGGGGACGATATCACGCCCGCCCGCGCCTCAGCGGGTGGGGACGGGCTTCTCGCCGCGGTAGTCGTAGAAGCCGCGCTGGGTCTTGCGGCCGAGCCAGCCGGCCTCGACGTACTTCACGAGCAGCGGGCAGGGCCGGTACTTGGAGTCGGCGAGACCCTCGTAGAGCACCTGCATGACGGAGAGGCAGGTGTCCAGCCCGATGAAGTCGGCAAGCTCGAGCGGGCCCATCGGGTGGTTGGCGCCGAGCCGCATGGCCTTGTCGATGGCCTCCACGGTGCCGACGCCCTCGTAGAGCGTGTAGACCGCCTCGTTGATCATCGGCAACAGGATGCGGTTGACGATGAAGGCCGGGAAGTCCTCGGACACGGCGATGGTCTTGCCGAGACTCTCGATGAAGGTCCTGGCGAGGCCGAAGGTCTCGTCCTCGGTGGCGATGCCGCGGATCAGCTCGACGAGCTGCATCATCGGCACCGGGTTCATGAAGTGGATGCCGATGAAACGCTCGGGCCGGTCGGTGACGGAGGCGAGCCGGGTGATCGAGATCGAGGAGGTGTTGGTGGCGAGAATGGCGCTCTTCTTGAGCGCCGGACAGAGGTCGATGAAGATCTTGCGCTTGACCGCCTCGTCCTCGGTGGCGGCCTCGATCACGAGGTCGGCCTCGCCGAGCGCGGCAACGTCGGTCACGCCGTGGATGCGCTTCAGGGCCGTTTGCATCTCGGAATCGGTGATGATGCCGCGCGAGACCTGACGCGCCATGTTGCGCTCGATGACGGAGCGCGCCTTCTCGAGCGCGTCCTTTCGCACGTCGCTGATGGCCACATCGTAGCCCGCGAGCGCGACCACGTGGGCGATGCCGTTGCCCATCTGGCCGGCGCCGATGATGCCGACCGACTTGATCGCCGCTGCGCCGGTTTCCACGCCCTTGCGCGCGCGCTCCAGTTGCGTGCCGGGTTTCTTCGTCTTGACGCTCGCGTCCATGACGCCTCGCTCCTTAGCAGCCCCGGTTGAACATCAGCCGCCCAGTCCTACTTGCCGGCCTTCCCGAGTTCGGCCTCGAGCTCGGGAAGCACCTGGAACAGGTCCGCCACCAGCCCGAAGTCGGCCACCTGGAAGATCGGCGCCTCGCCGTCCTTGTTGATCGCGACGATGACATTGCTGTCCTTCATGCCCGCCAGATGCTGAATGGCGCCTGAAATGCCGACCGCGATGTAGAGCTCGGGCGCCACCACCTTGCCGGTCTGGCCGACCTGGTAGTCGTTGGGCATGTAGCCGGCATCGACCGCAGCACGGCTGGCGCCCACCGCGGCGCCCAGCTTGTCGGCCACGGGCTCGATGTACTTCTTGAAGTTCTCGTTCGACTGCAGCCCGCGTCCGCCCGACACCACGATCTTGGCGGCCGTCAGCTCCGGCCGGTCGGATTTCTGGATCTCGGCCTTCTCGAAACTCGAGAGGCCGACGGGCGTAGTCGCCGCGACGGCCTCGATGGGAGCGTTGGCGCTGTTGCCGACCGCCGGGAAGGCGGTGGTGCGCACGGTGATGACCTTTTTCTTGTCGCCCGATTGCACCGTCTGGATGGCGTTGCCGGCGTAGATCGGTCGCTCGAAGGTGTCGGGCGACACCACCTTGATGATGTCGGAGATCTGCATCACGTCGAGCTGGGCGGCGACGCGCGGCATGATGTTCTTGCCCGAGGCGGTGGAGGCGGTGATGACGGCGTCGTAGCTCCCCATCAGCCCGACGATCAGGGCCGCGAGCTCCTCGGCCAGCTGGTGGCCGAGGTGGGGCGCGTCGGCGAGGAGCACTTTCGTTGCGCCGTCGAGCTTGGCGGCGGCCTCGGCAACGGCCTTGCAACCGGAACCGGCGACCAGCACGTGCACATCGCCTCCCAGCGCCTTGGCGGCGCTCATGGCCTTGGCGACGGCGGCGCCGATCGCCTTGTTGTCGTGGTCGGCGAGAAGAAGGACCGTCATGACAGCGCGCCCACCTCTTTCAGCTTGGCGATGAGCTCGGCTGCGTTGGCGACCTTGACGCCGGCCTTGCGGCCAGGCGGCTCCACGGTCTTGAGCACCTTGAGCCGCGGCGCGACATCGACGCCGAGGTCGGCGGGCTTCTTGACGTCGAGCGGCTTCTTCTTCGCCTTCATGATGTTGGGCAGCGAGGGATAGCGCGGCTCGTTGAGGCGCAGGTCTGTCGTGACCACCGCCGGCAGCTTCACCTTCAGCGTCTCGAGGCCGCCGTCGACCTCGCGCGTGACGAGCGCCGACTCGCCCTCGATCACGAGCTTGGAGGCAAACGTCGCCTGCGGCCAGCCGAGCAGGGCGGCGAGCATCTGTCCGGTCTGATTGCAATCGTCGTCGATCGCCTGCTTGCCGAGGATGATGAAGGCCGGCTTCTCCGCGTCGATCACGCCCTTGAGGATCTTGGCGACCGACAGGGGCTCGATGGCCTGGCCGTCGGGCGTCTCGACGAGGATGCCGCGATCGGCCCCCATCGACAGCGCGGTGCGGATGGTCTCCTGCGACTTGGTCGGGCCGACGGAGACGGCGACAATCTCCTTGACGAGCCCCTTCTCCTTCAACCGCACGGCCTCCTCGACGGCGATCTCGTCGAAGGGGTTCATCGACATCTTGACGTTGGCGAGCTCCACGCCCGATCCGTCGGACTTGACGCGGATCTTGACGTTGAAGTCGACCACCCGCTTAACAGCGACCAGAACTTTCATTCCCCAGTAGGCTCCATCTCGGGCGCGGCCTGCTCCCCAGCCGGTCGCGCTGCACTGCGGTCATTTCCCTTTTGAACCCGCCAGTTTATGTCCTGTTTATGACGGCAGGCAGCCGGACTTCGCAAGTGCGAAATGGAGCGTAGGGCCGCGACATTTGGGTGTCAATTGGGCAACTGGCGCAGCACATTGGACAACACTTGGGCAGCGTTAAATGTTGCAGAAGGGCCGCAGAGCGGCTGGAGCGCCGAATTCCGCCAGGCGGGATCGGCTGCGGTTGTCAGACGGGCGTAAGACCGCGATCGAACAGCTGCACGCCCGGCCGCCGCATGAACAGGATCAGGATTGCACCGCACACCATGCCGCCGATGTGCGCCCACCACGCGACCTGATCGGCTTGGTTAAGAATTACCATCGCGAACTGGGTCAGCACCCAGAAGCCGAGCACCCAGGCCGCCGAGATGCGCAGCGGGATGAAGCGGAACGCCAGCACCCACACCATCACGCGCGGGTGCAGGATGAGATAGGCGGCAATGACGCCGGCGACCGCGCCGCTCGCACCGATCAGCGGCAGCTTGGAGGCGGGAAGGGCGATGGCATGCGCAAGTCCGCCGGCCACGCCGCACAGCAGATAGAAGATGAGGAATTTGATGTGCCCCATCGCGTCCTCGACGTTGTCGCCGAACACCCACAGGAACAGCATGTTGGAAGAGAGGTGCAGGATGTCGCCGTGCAGGAACATGTAGCAGAGAAGAGTGTAGCCCTCGGGCACGGCATAGGCGTCATAGGGCCCGCGCGCGGAGCCGCCCATGACGTGCACCTGGAACAGCTCGGAGGGAACGAGCGCAAAGCTCGCGGCCGTCGCCTGGCCGATCGGCGAGTTCTGCAACAGGAACACAGCGACGTTGATGGCGATGAGAGAGATGGTGACCCACTGGAAATGAATCGAGCGCAGCGGATTGTCGTCCGACAAAGGAATGAAGACCACGTCCGGCTCCCCTCGCGATTGACCGAGCCAGCCTAGGCCGCTGGCGGATCCCCTATCGATGCTTGCTGGCGGCTGGCTATCGGTTCTCTATCGATTGTCTAGCGGTTCTGGCCGGGCACCCAGAGCACGTCATCCTTCCCGCGCGCGTTGACGTAGCGGCTCGCCACGAACAGCAGATCGGACAGGCGGTTGATGTATTTCAGCGCCGGCGCGCTGACACTTTCGCCGGGAACGCCGGCGAGCTCCACCATGCAGCGCTCGGCGCGGCGGCAGACGGTGCGCGCCACGTGCAGGGCCGCGGCGGCGGGCGAGCCGCCCGGCAGCACGAACGATCGCAGGGGCGCAAGCTCCGCGTTCAGCGTGTCGATCTCGTCCTCCAGCCGCTTCACCTGCTGGTCCGTCACGCGCAGGCGCTCGCGCGCGGGCTTTGCCGCCGGATCGCTGTCGCGCTCGGGGATGGTCAGGTCGGCGCCGAGATCGAAGAGGTCGTTCTGGACGCGCCCGAGCATGGCTTCGACGTTGGCATACTCGGGCGTCAGATGCAGGCGCGCGACGCCGAGGACGGCGTTGGTCTCGTCCACCGTACCGTAGGCCGTGATGCGCGCGGCATGCTTGGGCACCCGCTCGCCGGTGCCGAGCGCGGTGAGGCCGGCGTCGCCGGTGCGCGTGTAGATCTTGTTGAGGACGACCATCGCAAGCATCCAAGCCGCGCCACGAGCGCGGCATCGGCCAGCGTAGCGGGCTCTTCGCCGCGCCCGCAAGCCCGATGCCTCACAGTGGGCGCAAAAAAGGGCCCCATCGCGACGCGACGGGGCTCCGAGGCTCCACGGGGGCAAGCTCTCAGGTCTTGGTGAGCGAGAAGGAACTTGCTTCTGCTGCCCGCGCGCCATTTTTCTGCTAACGCGAGAGACGCCATCCGAGTGCCAGGGAGACATGATGCCGACACGCCGCAGCAGCCCTCACAACCCTGCCGACCGCGAGCCGTCCAACGTCTCGTATGCTCACCTGGAGCGGCGCCGGGAATCGCTGCAGCAGCGCCTGGAGCGCGTGCGGCCGGTCGTAAAGGCCGGCGCAGCCTACAGAACCGCGCGCACGCTGCTCGGCCGCAAGTACGTGCAGGCAAGCCTGGCCGCGCGCGTTGCCGTGCTGCAGGCGGCCGAATTCATCATCAGCCTGCTCGAGAAGACGCCGCCTCTTTAGGCACCGCGTGCCAGGTCAATGGCGCAGGAAGTAGAGCAGCGTCATGGTCACAACGATGGCGAGGAACTGCAGCCCGACGCGCCAGCGCATCAGCGTCTGGCTCAAGTTCGGGCTGGTGCCCCGCATCATGTTCCATAGCCCGGCCACCAGCACCAGCAGCACCGCAATCGCCGCGATCGCCGTCAGATATCGAACCGTGGTTTCCATGTCTCGGCCCGGAGAATGGCAGGATCGGCCGCAGCCGCCAACTCACCGATGCCACAATTGGCATGATCCATGATAGTGGATTCCGACATACTTTGGCATCGATGGCCGATTCGCGGGCAGCGATCGTGCCGATGGTAGCTCAGAGGGCGCATTGGCCAAGGACGTCGCGCACGCGCTGCAGACCCTGATGCACGGGTGGCTGTTTGCCGCGCTCGTGGTGGCAATGCCGCAGGCCGCGGCGGCGCAGGCTCTCGCCCCCGACGAGGCCCGCAAGCGGCTGGAGGCCGACCGCGGCCGCCTCGAGGCCAACAAACGCCGCGGCAAGGAGCTGCAGTCCGACCTCGACAAGATCGCAGCCGAGCGCGAGCGCATCAATGCTCGTCTCGTCGAAACGGCCAAGCTGATCCAGCAGAGCGAAGGGCAGCTCAGCCTTATCGAGTCGCGTCTGGGAGAGCTCGAGGCGCAGGAGCGGCATTTGCGCGGGTCGCTGGAGTCGCGGCACGGCTCGATCTCGGCCCTGCTCGCCGCCATGCAGCGCATGGGCCGCAATCCGCCGCCGGTCATGGTTACCCGCCGCGAGGACGCGCTCACCATGGTGCGCAGCGCCATGCTGCTGGCCTCCGCCTTTCCCGAGCTCAGGAGCCAGGCGGTGGCGCTCTCCGAGCAGCTCAACGACCTCATGCGCGTCAAGACCAGCATCCGCACCGAGGGCGAGAAGCTGCGCGCCGAGACGAGCCGGCTCAACGATGCGCGCGTGCGGCTTGCCGGCGTCCAGGAGGAGAAGCGCCAGTCGCTCTCCGAGCGGCAGGCGGAGCTCGCGCAGGTTCGCCAGGCCGCAGCCGACATATCAAAGAGCGTCGCCGACCTTGGCGATCTGATCTCGAAGCTCGACAAGGAGGTTGCAGAGCGAACCGGGCTCGGCTCCTACGAGAAGGAGATTGCGGCCGCTCCGCCCACTTCGCCGTTTGCGACCACGGTCGAGCCGCCCGCGGGCGCCAAGCCGCCTGCCGCCGCCCCGCCAACCAAGAGCGCTGCGGGCACCGGCGGCAGCCCGGCCGAGGAGCGCGATGCCTCGATCGTGCTGGCCCCGAGCGGCGGCGATCGCGTGGCGATGCTGACGCCGGGCCGCATCAAGCCCCAGATCGCGTTCTCCGAGGCCCGGGGCATCCTGCCGATGCCGGCATCGGGCAAGCGCGTCCTCAAATTCGGCGAGAAGACCAAGTATGGCAGCCAGTCCAAGGGCCTCGTGCTCGAAACCCGACACGGCGGCCAGGTGGTATCCCCGTGCGACGGCTGGATCGTGTATGCGGGCGAGTTCCGCAGCTACGGCCAGCTCTTGATCATTAATGCGGGCGGCGGGTATCATATTCTACTTGCTGGACTATCTCAGATAGACGTGCAGCTGGGCCAATTCGTGCTGACCGGCGAGCCGGTCGGCGTGATGAGCACTGCTGGGAGGACAACACCGGGTAAGGCGCAGGACAATGCTCCGGTCCTGTACATCGAGTTCCGCAAGGACCAGCGGCCCATAGATCCCGACCCCTGGTGGGCGGATGCCTCGCGAAAGGTGCAAGGATGACGCGCAAATCGGACTATGCATTCTGGACTTTCGTGATGCTGGCGTGCCTCGCCGGTGCCACGACCCTCCTGAATGTCACGAGGACCTACTCGGCCACCTCGAACAACTCCGAGATCTACAAGCAGCTCGACCTGTTCGGCGACGTGCTCGAGCGCGTACGCAGCGACTACGTCGACAAGCCCGACGATGCGACCCTGATCGACTCGGCCATCAACGGCATGCTGGCCGCCCTCGATCCGCACTCGGCCTACCTCAACCCCAAGAACTTCCGCGACATGCAGGTGCAGACGCGCGGCGAGTTCGGCGGCCTCGGCATCGAGGTGACGATGGAGAACGGCGTGGTCAAGGTGGTCTCGCCCATCGACGACACGCCGGCGGCCAAGGCGGGATTGCAGACCAACGACCTGATCACCCACCTCGACAACGAGCAGATCGTCGGCCTCACGCTCGAGCAGGCGGTCGAGAAGATGCGCGGGCCCGTCAATACGCCGATCACGCTCACGATCGTGCGCAAGGGGCGGGATGACCCGTTCGACGTGAAGATCGTGCGCGACGTGATCCGCATCAACGCGGTGAAGGCACGCCTCGAGAACGACGTGATCTACGTCAAGGTCTCCACCTTCAACGAGCAGACCCACGCCAACCTCGTGAAGTCGGTCGAAAGCCTCAAGAAGAGCGTCAAGAATCTCAAGGGCTACGTGATCGATCTCAGAGGCAACCCGGGCGGCCTGCTCGACCAGGCGATCGCGGTGTCCGACGACTTCCTCGACAAGGGCGCCATCGTGCTCACCAAGGGTCGCGGCCTCGAGGAGACGCAGCGCGCCAACGCCCGCCCCGGCGACATCAGCGACGGCAAGCCGGTCATCGTGCTGATCAATGGCGGCTCGGCGTCGGCTTCCGAGATCGTGGCGGGCGCCCTTCAGGACCACAAGCGCGCGACCGTGATCGGCACGCGCTCGTTCGGCAAGGGCTCGGTGCAGACCATCATCCCGCTCGGCGCCAACGGCGCGATCCGACTGACCACGGCGCGCTACTACACGCCCGCCGGGCGCTCGATCCAGGCCAAGGGCATCGATCCCGACGTCGTCGTCGAGCAGGAGCTGCCGCCGGAGCTGCAGTCGCGCAACAACCGGATGCCGAGCGAGTCCGGCCTGCGCGGCCATCTCAAGAGCGACAGCGGCAAGGAAGGCTCGGGCTCCTCCAACTACGTGCCGAAGGAGGCCGAGAAGGACACGCAGCTGCAGTACGCGCTCAAGATGTTGCGCGGCGAGCCGCTGCCGGCCCTGCCGCAGAAGGCCGAGGCGGCACCCACGCCCACGCCCGAGCAGGGCGGGCAGCCGAAGCAGAAGTAGGCACGGGCTGCTTGGTTTCGCGAGTTGAGCGTGGGCGCCGCTTCGGCGCCCACGGCGTTTGGAGGCGCCAATGGCGAGCGATGCATCGGCCTATCGGCCCTGCGTGGGCATCATGGTGCTGAACCGCGAGGGGCTGGTGTGGATCGGCCGGCGCCCCGATGCGCCGAGCGAGCCCGAAGGTCCCGGCGCCTGGTGGCAGATGCCGCAGGGCGGCATCGACGAGCGCGAGGATCCTCGCCAGGCCGCGCTGCGCGAGCTCGACGAGGAGACCGGCATCCGGTCGGTGACGATCGTCGCCGAAAGCCCGCGCTGGTACACCTACGACCTCCCCGAGGCGCTGCGGCCCAAGGCCTGGGGCGGGCGCTATCGCGGGCAGAGGCAGAAGTGGTTCGCGGCCCGCTTCAGGGGCGAGGAGGCGGAGATCGCCCTCGAGCGGCCCGGCCATGCGCCCGAGTTCGA
Source organism: Hyphomicrobiaceae bacterium (assembly GCA_041288195.1). Taxonomy (GTDB): domain Bacteria; phylum Pseudomonadota; class Alphaproteobacteria; order Rhizobiales; family Hyphomicrobiaceae; genus AWTP1-13. The sequence continues at coordinate 13,956 of JBGGME010000045.1, read as the reverse complement.
CAGCTGGCGCTGGGCGAAGATGAGCGAGCTGGTCGGCTTGATCGTGCCGTTCAAGCGCGGCGTCTACGAGGAGCTGGTGCGCGATTTCGCGCCGCTGGCGCGCCCCGAAGCCTGACGAGCGGGCCTGTCCGTTTTGTCTGGGCTTCGCGCCTGCTGCCCGCCTTGCTCTCGCCAAGGCCGCGCGCGACCGTGGCAACCAAACGGACACGGTTTGGCGTGACAAAGCGGGCAAATCACTGAACTATTGTCCAATAGCGCCTAGAAGACGATCGGTCGCGCAGCAACATGGCCCTCACCCAGCTCGATCTGCCCTACCGCCCCTGCGTCGGGATCATGCTGATCAACCGGCGCGGGCTGGTGTGGGTCGGGCGCCGCCGACCGAAGTGGGCCGGCGACGGCTTTGCGCATATCTGGCAGATGCCGCAGGGCGGCATCACAGCCGGCGAGTCCGCGGCGGCTGCGGCGCTGCGCGAGCTCGAGGAGGAGACCGGGGTCACGAGCGTCAAGCTGCTGGCCGAGGCGCCCGGCTGGTTCTCCTACGACCTGCCCGACGAGCTCATGGGCATCGCGCTCAAGGGGCGCTACCGCGGGCAGCGGCAGAAGTGGTTCGCCATGCGCTTCGAGGGTGACGACGCAGAGATCGACATCGCCCCGCGGCGCGGCCACAAGGCCGAGTTCGACGCCTGGCGCTGGGCCCCCGCCGCCGAGTTGTCCAGGCTGATCGTGCCCTTCAAGCGCAAGGTCTACGCCGACGTGGTTGCCGCGTTCGCGGCGCATGTGGGGTAGGCGCGCCGGGCGTGCCGTCCTCACTTCTTTGAGCAGCTCCAACATCTCCCGAGCGCAGGGGCGCCCCGAGCGTAGTGCGGGTAGCTGGGTTGACGGCGGGAATTTTGCCCTCCTATGATATGCTATTTGTGCACACAATCGGGGGACGCCGTGGCGTGCGAGTTTGTGGAGTTGTCTGATGGGCTTGAGCGTCAAATCAGGGGCCAAGTCGCGAGGAAGTCCGACCTCAAAGATGCAAGATCGGCAGACAAATGGGTCCTGCGGGGCACACCGCTACGCTTTTATCGCACCGCCTGGCTCGTCTATCTTGAGCGCCTGGATCACAGCGGCGCAGCGCGTCCCGACCGCATCTATTTCGTTGCGCAGCAGCGTCAGCCCAGTAACCACCTGCGTCTCGTCCCAATGGCCAACGAGACGGGCAGCGTCGATCGGGCAAATCGCGAGTGCTCCCTTTCGCTGCCGACCGACGAGGAAGAACTCAGAGGCATTGTCCTCGACTATCTGAATTTCTACTACGCGTTTACGCCGCAATACGACCCGATCCTCACCAATCTCAACGAGGGACCCGCGCATTTCGGGGTGCCGCAGACCGCCGACGATTTGCGGTTTTCCCAGCTCGGCGCATTGAGCGGTGGCCCCGATGGACAACCGCCGCCAGGCTGCACCGACGTGTGCCTGGCGCAGGGTGCCGTATGGCACTACCTCGAGGAACGCGACCGCCGATGTTTCGCGGTCACGAAGCTGAAGATGCGCCAGGTGCCATACCTTCGAGTCACCGGCCGCATCGTGGTCCAATACAGGCGGGGACTCTTCGCCGCCGACTTCCGGCTCCCGACCTCCACATATCTCCCGAGCCTCACCAATCCCGAACTCCTCTACGAGAGCGAAGCGCTGCGCGAGCCGCCCGTCTTTCCCGGCAGCACTCTGCGCATCTCGGGCATCCTCGGGTTGCGTGAGCTGTGGCGAGCGCTCAAAGCTACAGTTGGCCAAGCGTTCGCAGTTCTCGCCTCCGCCTCGATCGCCGTCGTTGTCTGGGCGATCACGATCCTGGTGGGGCTGATCTGGCTGCTCACCGCCATTTTCCCACTCGCCGAGATGACGGGATGGCAGGGGCTGCGCGTCGTGCTGCACCACATGGGCCAGGCATTCGGCTTGCCCGTATGGCCGCAAACACTGTTCGCGATCTCGCTTATGGCGCTCATCACGTTCCTCGGCGGCATCGTGTACACGACCCATATGGATAGGATCTTCAACTGGCTTTTCTGGCTTTGCCCGCGAGAGCAGCGGGCTTGGCTGGCCGAGGGACTGGCTAGGCGCGTGAACGAGCGCGACCGGGAATTCATCGCCCAGGACACGTTCCGCAAGCGCATCTGGTGGGCGTTTCGCCGGCTGATCTATTGGACCGGCTGCATAGTGCTGGCGTTTGCGTCGATGCAGATTGCACTCAACGTGATCTATGGTCTGCAGAATGCGTCGGCCGCCCGCATCGTCATCACCCTGTTGTCGCAGGCTGCGGTAAACGTCCCACTGATACTCTACGTGCTGGTGCGCGTTCCAGGCTTGCTGGAAAATCTGGACCCGATCGCAGATGGCATCCTGAGCGGCCAACTATTGTTCTGGTTTCACGCCGCGATGGTGCTCGTAGTCATCAAAGGCATCTACCGCATGTGGATATTTACCGTGGAGGCTTCGCCCTTCGCGTTCTACCGCCGCCTCCCGGTCACCAGTCGGCGCAGAGAAGCCTACGTGGACACATAAGGAATTTTGCCCCGCAAAGCACCACGCGCAGCTCAACGCCCCATAGCGCGCAGCCGCTCCACCGCGGAAGCCGCGGCAAGGCGGGAGGCGTCGTCGGCGGCAGCGGCGAGTTCGGCCTCGGCCCTCTCCAGCTCGGCGGTGACTACATCCGCGCTCATCTGGTCGACCGCCATCGCGCGCTCGGCCAGCACCGTGACGCGGTCCGCGTCCACCTCGGCAAAGCCGCCCTTGACGAAGATGCGCTCCGTCTCGCCGCTCTCGGCGAGGGTGACCTCGATCACGCCGGGGCGCAGCGCCGAGATGACCGGCGCATGGCCGGGCAGCACCGTGAACTCGCCCTCCACCCCCGGAACCAGCACCTGCGTGGCGTCCTGCGAGAGCGCCATGCGCTCGGGCGTCACCAGCTCGAACTTGAACGTGCCTGCCATGCTCTAGGAGTACTCTTGCTGGCGTTGCGGGATTGGGCTGCGGGCTCGTCTTCGGGCGAGGGGACCATCGGCTGCAGCCATCCTGGCCGATGCCCCCGCTCGCGCCGGGTTGCCTATGGGGAAGCTTCAGTTGGCCATTCTAGTTGGTCTGCCCGCCGGTCTTGGCGTCGACCTCCTCGGGCGACTGCACCTTGGTGCCGCAGAAGGGGCAGAAGAACACGGGGTGGTCGACCATGTTGGGCTCGTCCTCCTTCTCGGCGTCGACGACGCCGATCGACATGTACAGGATGCCGTCGTCGTCCTCGGCGATCAGCGGCTCGAACTCGTCGCTCTCCAGCACGTCCTTCATGATCTCGCAGCAGCTGCCGAACTTGCCTGTGCCTGCCGACATGCCCTCGCTCCCTTCTGGGTTACGCCGCCTCGGCGAGCTTCTCTGCCTTGGCGACCGCCTCTTCGATAGTTCCGACCATGTAGAACGCCTGCTCGGGCAAATGGTCGTAGTCCCCGGCACACAATCCCTTGAAGCCCTTGATGGTGTCGGCGAGCTGCACGAACACGCCGGGCGAGCCCGTGAACACCTCGGCCACGTGGAAGGGTTGCGACAGGAAGCGCTCGATCTTGCGCGCGCGCGCCACGGCGGTCTTGTCCTCCTCCGAGAGCTCGTCCATGCCGAGGATGGCGATGATGTCCTGCAGGGCCTTGTAGCGCTGCAGGATTTGCTGCACCTGGCGCGCGACCTGATAGTGCTCCTCGCCCACGACCGCGGCCGAGAGCATCCGCGATGTGGAGTCGAGGGGGTCGACGGCCGGATAGATGCCCTTCTCGGCGATGCCGCGCGAGAGCACGGTGGTGGCGTCGAGGTGGGCGAAGGAGGTCGCCGGCGCCGGATCGGTCAGGTCGTCGGCCGGCACATAGATCGCCTGCACCGAGGTGATGGAGCCCTTCTGCGTCGTGGTGATGCGCTCCTGCAGGGCGCCCATGTCGGTGGCCAGCGTGGGCTGATAGCCGACCGCCGAGGGGATGCGTCCGAGCAGCGCCGACACCTCCGATCCCGCCTGCGTGAAGCGGAAGATGTTGTCGACGAAGAACAGCACGTCCTGGCCCTGGTCGCGGAAGTACTCGGCAACGGTGAGGCCGGAGAGGCCGACGCGGGCACGCGCCCCCGGCGGCTCGTTCATCTGCCCGTAGACCAGCGCGCACTTGGAGCCGGCGGTCGAGCCGTTGTTCTTCTTGGGGTCCTTGTTGACGCCCGACTCGATGAACTCGTGGTAGAGGTCGTTGCCTTCGCGCGTGCGCTCGCCCACGCCGGCGAACACGGAGAAGCCGCCGTGCGCCTTGGCGACGTTGTTGATGAGCTCCTGGATCAGCACGGTCTTGCCGACGCCGGCGCCGCCGAACAGGCCGACCTTGCCGCCCTTGGCGTAGGGCGCGAGCAGGTCAACGACCTTGATGCCGGTGACGAGGATCTGCGCTTCCGTCGACTGCTCGGTGTAGGCGGGCGTCGGCTGATGGATGCCGCGCTTCTCGGTGTGGGGGACGGGCCCCGCCTCGTCGACCGGCTCGCCGATGACGTTGATGATGCGCCCGAGCGTGCCCTCGCCCACGGGCACGGCGATCGGCTGGCCGGTGTCGGAGACCTCCTGGCCGCGCACCAGGCCCTCGGTGGAGTCCATGGCCACCGTGCGCACGGAGTTCTCGCCCAGGTGCTGCGCCACCTCGAGCACGAGGCGCTGGCCGCGGTTCTGCGTCTCGAGGGCATTGAGGATCGCCGGCAGGTCCCCGTCGAACTGCACGTCGACGACGGCGCCCATCACCTGGCGGACACGACCGATTACGTTGGTTGCCATGGTTCCTGTTCCCAGTCCTTCAGTTCTCGGCTCTCGTAGGTTGGGTCAGCGCAGCAGCGCGTAACCCAACAATCTCAGCGGCAAGTCCCTGTTGGGTTACGGCCTTGCGGCCTAACCCGACACTACATTGTTCACAGCGCCTCGGCGCCGGAGATGATCTCGATCAGCTCCTTGGTGATGTTGGCCTGGCGCGCCCGGTTGTAGCGCATCGTCAGCTTGTCGATCATCTCGCCGGCGTTGCGGGTGGCGGCATCCATGGCGCTCATGCGGGCGCCCTGCTCGGAGGCGGCGTTCTCGAGCAGGCCGCGGAAGATCTGGGCGGAGATGTTGCGCGGCAGCAGGTAGTTGAGCACCTCCGCCTCGTCGGGCTCGTACTCGTAGACCGCGGCGGGGGCCGCGGCGCCATCGGCGGCTGCCGTTTCGACGGGAAGCTTGACGGGGATCAGCTGCAGGGCGGTCGGCTTCTGGCTGATGACCGACTTGAACTGTGCGAAATAGAGCGTGGCAACGTCGAACTCGCCAGCCTCGAACCGGGCCCGCAGCTTGCCCGCGATCTCATGCGCGTTGGCGAAGCTCACCTGCTTCACGCCCTTGAGATCCACCCGCTCGATGATCTGGCGCGCGTAGTCGCGGCGCAGCTGGTCGTTTCCCTTACGGCCCACGCACAGCATCTTGACCGTCTTGCCCTCGCGCGCGAGCCGCTGGGCGTCGGCGCGGGCGAGCCGCACGATGTTGGAGTTGAAGCCGCCGCACAGCCCGCGTTCGGCCGTCATGACGACGAGGAGGTGCACCTCGTCCTTGCCGGTGCCGACGAGGAGGGGCGAAGCGCCTTGCCGGCCGGTGATGCGCTTGTTGAGGTTGGCGAGCACGCGATCCATGTGCTCGGCATAGGGCCGGGCGGCGGTGGCCGCCTCCTGGGCGCGGCGCAGCTTGGCCGCGGCCACCATCTGCATGGCCTTGGTGATCTTGCGCGTGGCCTTCACCGAGCCGATGCGGTTCCTGAGGTCTTTGAGGCTGGGCATTGTGCCGTCTTTGTCTTTTCGCTTTTGTCATCCCGGCCTTCGCACAGCGAAGAGCCGGGACCCAGTCACGCCCAGGAGCACCGAGCCCCTGGGTCCCGGATGGTCGCTGACGCGACCTCCGGGATGACATTCACGCCGCGAAGTTCTTGGCGAAATTGTCGAGCACGCCGACGAGCTTCTTCTCGGTGTCGGCGGTGATCTCCTTCTTGGTGGCGATGTCGCCGAGCAGGGAGCCATGCTCCTCGCGCAGGAGGCGCAGCAGCTGCTGCTCGAACTTGCCGACCGCGGCAACCGGGATCGGGTCCAGATAGCCGCGCGTGCCCGCGAAGATCACGGCTACCTGCTCCTCGACCTTGAGCGGCGAGAACTGCGGCTGCTTCAAGAGCTCGGTCAGACGCGAGCCACGCGCCAGAAGCCTCTGCGTCACGGCGTCGAGGTCGGAGCCGAACTGAGCGAAGGCCGCCATCTCGCGGTACTGGGCAAGCTCGCCCTTGATGCGGCCGGCCACCTGCTTCATGGCCTTGATCTGCGCCGAGGAGCCGACGCGCGACACGGAGATGCCGACGTTCACGGCGGGGCGGATGCCCTGATAGAAGAGGTCGGTCTCGAGGAAGATCTGGCCATCCGTGATGGAGATCACGTTGGTCGGGATGTAGGCGGAGACGTCGTTGGCCTGGGTCTCGATCACGGGAAGCGCGGTGAGCGAGCCCGCGCCGTGGCCCTCGTTGAGCTTGGCGGCGCGTTCCAGCAGGCGCGAATGGAGGTAGAAGACGTCGCCGGGATAGGCCTCGCGGCCCGGCGGGCGGCGCAGCAGCAGCGACATCTGGCGGTAGGCGACGGCCTGCTTGGAGAGGTCGTCGTAGGCGATCACGGCGTGCATGCCGTTGTCGCGGAAGTATTCGCCCATGGTGCAGCCGGTGAACGGTGCCAGGTACTGCATCGGCGCGGGGTCGGAGGCGGTGGCGGCCACCACGATCGAGTACTCGAGTGCCCCTCTCTCCTCCAGCACCTTGACGAACTGGGCGACGGTGGAGCGCTTCTGTCCGACGGCGACGTAGACGCAGTAGAGCTTCACCTTCTCGTCGGTGCTCTGGTTGATCGACTTCTGGTTGAGGAAGGTGTCGAGGATGATGGCGGTCTTGCCGGTCTGGCGGTCGCCGATGATGAGTTCGCGCTGGCCGCGGCCGACGGGGATCAGCGCGTCGATGGCCTTGAGGCCGGTCGCCATCGGCTCGTGCACGGACTTGCGCGGCAGGATGCCCGGCGCCTTGACGTCGACGCGCATGCGGGTGTCGGACTTGATGGGGCCCTTGCCGTCGATGGGATTGCCGAGGGCGTCGACGACGCGGCCGAGCAGGCCCTTGCCGACCGGCACCTCGACGATGGCGCCGGTGCGCTTGACTGTGTCGCCTTCCTTGATGCCGCGGTCGTCGCCGAAGATGACGACGCCGACGTTGTCGGCCTCGAGGTTGAGCGCCATGCCGCGCATGCCGCCCGGGAACTCCACCATCTCGCCGGCCTGCACCTTGTCGAGGCCATACACGCGGGCGATGCCGTCGCCGACCGACAGCACCTGACCGATCTCGGAGACCTCGGCTTCCTTGCCGAAGTTCTTGATCTGCTCTTTCAGGATCGAGGTGATCTCTGAGGCGCGAATGTCCATCAGGCAATACCTTTCATTCGTTTGCGGAACGTCGCGGAAGGTCGCGGAGCCTAAGTCCCTCATCCATCACATTTTTCTCGCCACACCCGTCAGACTGCGGTACCCTTTGGAACCTCGCCGAAACACCCCCGAAAGTGTCTCAAAAGTGTCTCGCCGCGAACCGCTCAACGACCTCTCCATCCGCCAACTCCCCTTCAGCGACAAGCAGTACGTCGTCTGGGATGCACTGCCCGCGTTCGGGATCCGCGTGCAGCGCCGCACGAAGACCTTCGTACTCAAGAAGCAGAACAAATACCAGATCATCGGGCGATGGCCTTCTGTCACACTCAAACAGGCGAGGGAAGAGGCGTACCGCCGAATCGCCCTCAAGTATTTCCCGCCATCCTGCCCCCCGACCGCGACCGCAATCGCCGCCTACCTCGACTTCCAAGCGACCCGGATCCGACACGGCTCCCTCATCCAGATCCGCCACCATCTCCACAAGCACTTTCCGAGGGGCGCTTCGCTCTCCAGCCTCACCGCTGCAACCATCCACGACGCACTCAAGGACCTCACCCCCTCACAGCAAGCCCATGCCTTCACCCTATTCAAGGCATTCCTCAACTGGTGCGTGAACGAACGCCAGTATCTCCACAAGAGCCCTCTTTTCGGCCTCAAATCCCCCTATAGGCGAACCTCCAGGGAGCGGACGCTATCCGACGCCGAGATAGCCCAGATCCTCGCTGCTACGACCGACAACGGCCAGTTTAACAACCTCGTCCAGTTCCTCATCTACTCGGCGCAGCGTAGGACTCAGGTGTCCAAGCTGCAACGGACGTACTGCAATTACGCCGAGAAGACGATCACCTGGCCAAAGGAGGACATGAAGTCGAACCAGCAGCACATGATCCCTCTTACCCCCAAGCTCCAGGCACTCATCGAGCGCACTGATTACCTCTGCGTCTTCGGTCCGACCCCCTATCAGGCGTGGAGCCGGGGAAAGGCGGAGCTCGACCGACGGGTGAAGCTCCCCCACTGGACCTTGCACGACCTGCGCCGTACCGCCCGCACGAATCTCGCCCGCCTCGGCGTCCAGGAGAACATTGCCGAGCGCTTGCTCTCCCACACCCCGCCCAAACTGAACACAGTCTACAACCGCTACCACTACCTCCCGGCGCTCACGGACGCGCTGGGACGCCTGGAACAGCACTACAACTCCCTGGAACAAACCGGGTAGAATTTCCGCAACTTTCCATCATCTTCCGATCACGTCGCATTCTTCTTGAAGCCTTGCGATCGATGCATCCGAACGCCCGCTCCACGAACTCCCGCACGGAATGCATCTCCCCCGTGGCCAGCACGTAGTCGTCGGGCTGGGCTTGCAGCATCATCAGCCACATGCCCTCGACGAAATCGCGCGCATGGCCCCAGTCGCGCTTGGCGTTGAGGTTCCCGAGATACAGCCGTTCCTGCAGGCCCCGCTCGATCGCCGCCACCGCGCGCGTGATTTTGCGGGTGACGAACGTCTCGCCACGCATTGGCCCCTCATGATTGAAGAGGATGCCATTCGAGGCATGCATGCCATACGCTTCGCGGTAATTGACGGTAATCCAGTACGCATAGAGCTTCGCCGCGGCATAGGGAGATCGTGGGTAGAATGGGGTGGTCTCGCGCTGCGGCACCTCCTGCACCTTCCCGTAGAGCTCAGAGGTGGAGGCTTGATAGAAGCGCGTGCGCTCCTTGATGCCCAGAATTCGGATTGCTTCAAGTAGCCGTAACGTGCCGAGCGCGTCGGCATTCGCCGTGTACTCGGGCGTCTCGAAGCTCACCGCGACATGGCTCTGCGCCGCCAGATTGTAGATCTCGCAAGGTTGGTGTTCTTGGATGAGCCGAATGAGGTTGGTGGCATCTGTCAGATCGCCATAGTGCATGAAAAAGCGCGTCTGATGTTCGTGCGGATCGACGTACAGGTCGTCGACACGTGCGGTATTGAACGAGGAGGAGCGGCGCTTGACACCGTGGACGGTGTAACCTTTCTCGAGAAGCAAGCGGGCCAAATGTGCCCCATCCTGCCCGGTAATCCCGGTAATTAGAGCTGTCGGTGCTACCAAGGTACACTTCCAAAAAATTGCTGATCTGGAGGGGCATCTTCGCCTGATTGCAGATCGCATACAACTCAATTCGATGCTGCCGCCGCCCGGCATAGGCCGGCATCCGGCACCGCCAGCCGGCATCGGCGGCGGTCGTGGTGCGCACGTGTGCGCTCTGGTTGTGCGGCCCTTGATGAAGGAACGGACGCCGCAGGGGCCGAACCAAGGAACTGCACCAAACAGGAGAACACGATGCCGTCAGATCAAATACCTTGAGCGAAAATCCTCACCTCTCCACCAAACCGGGGCAAGTCCAGTCTGCACGAAGTAGCACTACAACATCTGCCGGCAGGCCGCCACGTTGCCCGACCCGGGTGATCACTGCATCTGCGCCACATAGTACTCATTGCGCAGGTCGCACAAGGCAACCCGCCACTCGACAGGGTCACCATCCAAGCCGAAGATCAGGCGATCGAGCTTCAGCAGCATTTTCCCGGGCTCGGTGTGCAACAGGGCAGCTACATCGACCGGCGCCGCAGCGACCGTGAGTTTCTCGGAAGCTCGCGCCAGATGCACGCCGCGCTTTTGCGCAAGTGGAACGATCAGGTAGTCCCCGACCTCCTCCAGGCTGGTGATACCAAGCCGCGCCATCGCAAGACAGCTGGTCTCGTATCTGCAAGGGCGACCGACATGATGGCGAAGTCGTCGCGTGCGCACGATCTCGTCGTGGTCTCTCAACGCGAGGCAGCGGCGCTCATCAGGTTTCGCCAACGCGATCTTCTGTGCAAGCATCGTGGTTGGGCTTTCGCCGACGCGCGACCCGTTTTCATCCACGATCTTGCTGAACCGAAATGTCAGCTCCTCGCTATTGTGGTCAAGAACAAACGAACCCTTTCCCTGCAGGCGCGAGATCACGCGGTCGGCTTCGAGCTTGTCGAGCGCCTTGCGAATTGTGCCGACGCTGACACTGAACTCGCGTGCCAGCTCGATCTCATTGGGCAGCGCGCGGCCCGGCCTCCATACCCCTTTGGAGATCCGCTCGACCAGAATGTCGAAGATCTGGAGATAGAGCGCGGACCGGCTCAAATTTTCTCGCGATGACAAAGCAGACCTCCGTCGCCTCGGCTATTTATCGGACCTCCGATGTAGGCCAAGATGCATCCGTTGCAACCCATAGGAATGGGGCGTTCGTGGGCTGTGGAAAACCTCCGGCCACTGCGGATCCCACTTGGCGTCACCGCATTGCTTATGTCTGTTATGCGGGCTGCCCCGCCCCTCCTAGCGTGGGCAGCTGCCTGGGCGAAATGCCCGAGGGGTGCCGAATTGCTCGGCACCCCGCTCTCCACATTCAGGAACCACGCGCATGGCTCAGAGCGGACTCGGCTCCGTTGGCCAGCGATTCGTAAAGAAATGTCAGCCAGGCGCTGCGAACCACAATGCTCCATCATCCAGAACGCGTGCACGCTTCTTCCGAATGCGTGAGTCAATCGTTCAATCTGCTTGAGCTCGAGCATTGTCCACAATCAGGTACACGCCTCACGGCGACAGTCGCGGCAACTCTGCTATCTTGCCTGAGTTATAGAGCGGAGATATGCCATGGCGAACAAAGAGCAGCGAGGCAGCAAAGAGAAGCGCAAGCCGAAGAAGGAGAAGCCGAAGTCCGCCCCGCACGTGTCGTCTTTTTCTACAGCATCGAACAAGGGCGGCGGAAAGAAACCCGCATAGCCGACGCGATATTACGTGTGCCAACTCTTTGCGCTGGTTTTGACGGTTACGTAGTTTTCTGGGCCGATGCAGCACTACTCAGGCTGCCAACGAGCGCACGGCGCGGCCAATCGGCAGACATCGAGGTGGGCAGGGTTGAACCCGTCGGGCGCGTCCGTGTGCACGTCCGGATTGAAGGTACTTCCGACAACTTGCGGCGCCGGGCTAGTATCGGACCGACTGACTTCACCGTTCCGGGCACGCTGGGCCGTTGCAGACAGCGACGAGCGCGGCACATTTGACCCAAGCCTACCGTCTGTACCGGCACTCTGGAGACTTCGTGCTGTCTGAGTCTGTGGCTGCTGCGCTATCCCTGAGGGACGAGGCCGTGCTGTCGGCACAAAAGCACAAGCATCTCATAGATCACGTGCGCACAAAGGTGCGCGGCCATGTTGTTGACGTCCTGCGGCGGGCTGACGGTGGCAACGTCAACTGCCACTATGTTGAGGTCCGTGAGGGTTCGGATCAGGTCTATCCCCTCGCGCGCAGATAGCCCGCCCCAGGACGGCGAACACACGCCCGGTGCGCACGAGGGGTCGAACACGTCCATATCGAAGCAGATGTAGACGGGCCGGCCAGCAGCCTGGTCGCGGAACTCGGCCATCCTTTGCCCGAAGCCGCCGCGCACAAGCTCGTCAAGCGACATCACTCGGTAGCCCAGCCCGTGGGTACGGGGCACGATGCCTTGCGCAAAGGTCGTGCCACGAATGCCGACATGCCAGGAGGAGGATGCATCGATCAGCTCCTCCTCGGCCACGTGCGTGAACTGCGTCGCGGCGTTGTATTTGTCGGCGGGGTCATAGGCATAGGCGTCGGTGTGGGAGTCGATGTGCAATGCCACCAGTTCTTTGTAGCGCTTGGCGATGGCGCGCATCACCGGCACAGTGACCGAGCCGTCGCCGCCGATGGTGACGGGTACGGCGCCGGCCTCGACGATGCGGCCCGCCGCCTGCTCGATACGCTCGAATGCATCGAGGATGCGGCCCGGCGTGAGCTTGACGTTGCCGCAATCGACGACGCCGAGGGCAGCGATAGGATCGAAGTCGGCATGCGTGGGATTGAAACGGCGGATCAGCGGCGACTGCAACCGCACGGCGTCCGGGCCGCAGCGTGCACCGACGCGGAACGGGTGAATGCCGCAGTCGAAAGGTAGCCCCAGGATGGCGGCGCGGTTGCCCGGACCGGGCCGGCCGTAGGGCACGCCCATGAAGGTCAGCGGCAGCGTGAACAGGTCTTCGTCGGACAGCTTAGCCATGGAGACCCTCTCGGATTGTCAGGTGCGGTTGGTCAGGAAATCGAAGGCCGCAAGCGTATGGACCTTGGCCACGGTCCTGAGCTCATCGAGCAAAATGTGCTCGTCCGGCCCGCCCATATTGAAGGGCGTCAGGCCATAGACCACCGTTGGAACATTGTGCATGCGGTACCAGCGCGAGTCCGAGCCGCCGACGCGCATGTTCACCGCCGGTGCAGTGCCCAGCACCTCCGCGGCCACGTCGCGCACGCGGGTGACGATCTCGTGGCCGGGATCGGTGAAGTTCGGTTCGAAGCGTCGCAGCGGCCGCCACGTCACTCCTTGGAGAGGGCTCAGCACCTCGTTGAGGCGATCTTCCAGCTCGCCTGTCGAGAGCCCGATTGGGAGGCGGATGTCGGCCCTGGCGATGGCGTGTGTAGGAACGAGATTGGGAGAAACGCCGCCCGAGATGGTACCGATGTTGACGGTCACGCGCCGCAGGGTTTCGGACTCTCCAGCACCCGATATCGCCTCGGAAATGGGGCGCGCAGCCTCGATGGCTTGGGTGACGCTGTCCGGCGCCGCGACGGGCAGGTGTTCCAGGAGCATGACCCGATCGAGCGCCGCGCGCAGCCGGTCGATGGCGTTGACGCCCTTGTGCACGTGCGCGCCGTGCGCAGCAACACCTGTCGCCTCGACCTCGATCCACAGCAGGCCTTTTTCGCCGAAGCGGACCACCATCGGCGAGCCGACGTCACCGCAGATATTGGCGTCGCCACATGCCTCCGGAATGTGCTCGAGCAGGTAGCCGGTGCCGAGCGAGCCCATATTCTCCTCGTCGCCAGCAAGCGTCAGGACCACCTCGCCGCGCCAGGCAGTGCGATGTTCAGCAAGCAGCGCCGCGGCAAGGAGCGAGCAGGCAAGTCCGCCCTTCATATCCGAGACGCCGCGTCCGTAGAGCCGGCCTTCGCGCAGCGCCCCGCTGAGCGGTGGCGCTGTCCATCCCGCGCCATCGCCAATCGGGAATGTGTCGAGATGACCGTTGAATATGAGGCGCCTGCCTGGGTTCCTGGCGCGCACGCGCGCTACTAGGCTGACGACGCCGGGCTCCGGCTCGACGCGGCGAACCTCGACCCCGGGGATCGCGCCCAATAGCCGTTCGGTGGCCTCGGCGATCTCGCTCGTGCGGCTCGGCGGATTGGGCGAGGCAATCCTGACGAGCGCCTGCGTCATGTCAGTCAGCCGCGGCAGACTGTCGTTGGCCTTGCCGGCCAACGCCTCGCGCTCGCGCGCAACCACGTTTGGAGCGGCCCTATCTGCTGGCAAGGCGGTGTTCCCAGTAGCGGATGGCCATCGCGAGCGGCCAGCAAATGAAGAAGTAGACGACG
>JBGGME010000044.1:0-12935 GCA_041288195.1 Hyphomicrobiaceae bacterium | reverse complement strand
TCCATGGTGACGTGCGGCAGCGTGCCGACGCCCGCGGAGGAGTAGTTGAGCTTGCCGGGGTTGGCCTTGGCGTAGGCGATGAACTCGGAAAAGGTCTTGAACGGCATGTCCGGGTGCGTCACCAGCAGCTCGGGCACCTCGCCGACGATCGAGATCGGCACCAGGTCCTTCTCGGTGTCGTAGGGCAGCTTCGCCTTCATGGCGGCGTTGATGGTGTGGTTGGGGGTCGTGAGCAGCAGCGTGTAGCCGTCGGGAGCGGCCTTGGCGGTGGCGTCCGTGGCGATGATGCCGCCGGCGCCGGCCTTGTTCTCGATCACGAAGGTCCAGCCAGGCTGGTCCTCCGACAGGCGCTGGGTGAGCAGGCGCGCCACCACGTCGGTTGCGCCGCCGGGCGGAAACGGCACGATCACCTTGATCGGCCTGTCGGGGTATTCGGCGCGGGCCGGCACGCCCGCCGTCACAAGCGCGCCGAGCGTCGCCAGCAGCAGCGCAAGTGCAGTCCTGGAGCGGGCCCGCCGCTCCCCGAGCATTCCCATGGCCGAAACCTCCCGTGGCGACATTCTCGTTGTTGGCCAGGATAGCGGGCGCAGGCTCCTCGATCCAATTCGCTGGGCGCGCACCTGAGGTGCGCACGGCGCGGCGTCCGCGCACGCTCGAACTCAGGGCAGCGGCATGCCCCTCGCGGCCATCACCTCGCGGGCGCGGTCGGGGTAGTCGCTGATGAGCCCGTCGACCTTCATGTCGATGATAGCGCCGATGTCCTCGCGCGTGTTGACGGTCCACGGCACCACCTTCAGGCCGAGCGCCTGGGCCTCCGCGACAGCAGCCGCATTCAGCTCCTTGAAATAGGGGGACCACGTCCCGCAGCCCGTCGCTGCGGCGAGGCGCGGCACGGAGCCTGCGAAGCTGGCCGGATCGAGCCCCGCCAGCCACGGCGAGGCCTTGCGCGTGCCGCCCTCGGTGCGGTCCTCGAGCGTCTTCTCGTACGTGAGGCAGACCGTCTCGATCTCGGGCGCCAGCCGCTTGGCGATGAGCAGCGTGCGCCAATCGAAGGACTGGATGGTGACGCGGGCCTCGAGCTTCGCCGACCGTATCGCCTCCACGACCAGGCGCGCGAAGGTGTCCGCCCCCGGCGTCTCGTCCGGCTTGTCGGGCGATAGCTTGGTCTCGACGTTGAACCTTGGCGACTTGCCGGAAGCGCCGGCGAGGTCGAACAGCTGCGCGAGGGTGGGGATGCGCTGCCCGTCGGAGGGAACTTGCGCCGGGAACGTCTTGGCGTACTTGCTGTCGGGCCGGATGCGGCCGACGTCGTAGCGGCCAAGCTCGGCGAGCGTCAGGCTGTGGATGGCGGGACCCGGCGCCGCAAGCCACGCGCCGTCCGGCCCGCGCGCGATGTCGGGGTTGAGCACGGGATCATGCGACAGCACGAGGATGCCGTCCCTGGTCACGGCGAGGTCGGTCTCGAGCGTGGTGACGCCGATTTCGAGCGCACGGGCAAAGCCGAGAAGGGTATTCTCGGGCAGAAGCCCGCGCGCGCCGCGGTGGCCTTGCAGGTCGAATGCCATGAGCTGGCTCCCGTTCCAGAGCGCCACAATAGCGGCCAGGATCAGGCTCGTGCAGCCTCGCCTCATGGGGCCTCGCCTCATGGGGATTGCGTTCCCGGTGTCATGCCCGCGCCAGAATGCCTAGGTCTTACTACAGCCCGATGTCAGAAGGGACCGCCGCATCATGACGAACCCGACCCAGCCGCTGATCCCCCGCGCCAAGCTGTTCGGCAACCCGACGCGGGCGCAGGGCCAGATCTCGCCGGACGGCCGCTGGCTGTCGTGGCTGGCGCCGAAGGACGGCGTGCTCAACATCTGGCTCGCCCCTGCGGGTGAAATCGGCGCGGCGCGCCCCCTCACCAACGACCGCAAGCGCGGCATCCGCTTCCACGGCTGGGCCTATGACGGCACCCACGTGCTCTACATGCAGGACGAGGGCGGCACCGAGGACTGGCACATCTATGCCGTGGCGATCGCGAGCGGCGAGTTGCGGGACCTGACACCGCTGCCCGGCGTGCAGGCGCGCATGCAGGGGCTCAGCCTCGACCATCCCGGTCTCGTCGTGCTCGCCATCAACGACCGCGACAAGGCCTGGCATGATCTCTATCGCGTCGAGCTCGGCACGGGCAAGCGCGAGCTGTTGCTCGAGAACACGCGCGAGCTCGCCCAGATCGTGCTCGACCGGCAGCTCACACCACGGCTGGCGCTCAAGCCGCGGGCCAAGGAGGGCGGCCAGATCGTCTACCGCGTCGCCGGTAGCGGGCTCGAGGAAATGATGGTCATCGAGCACGAGGACGACCTGACGACCGGCCCGATCGGCTTCACACGCGACGGCCGCACGCTCTACTGGATCTCCTCCATCGGCCGCGACAAGGCGGCATTGGTCGGCATGGACTGGCCGAGCGCCAAGCAGAGTGTGCTAGCCGAGCATCCCAAGGCAGACATTAGCAGCGTGATCGCCAATCCGCGCACGCGCGTGGTCGAGGCGGTCGGAGCGCAGTATCTGACGCTCGACTGGATCCCGCTCGACGAGCGCATTGCCGACGACCTGAAGTTCCTGCACGGCGAGCTGCCGGGCGAGATCGGCGTCGCCGACCGCACGCTCGGCGATGACCGCTGGATCGTGACGGCGAGTGCGGCCGAGGCGCCCGGCACCTACTACGTCTACGAGCGCGGACCCAAGAAGCTCACCGAGCTTTTTGCGTCCAGGCCCGAGCTCCAGGCCTACCGGCTGGCACCCATGCGCGGCGAGGTCATCAAGGCGCGCGACGGACTGGAGCTGGTGTCGTACTTGACGCTGCCGGCTGGCAGCGGACTGAAACTGCCAGCGCCGCTGCCGCTGGTGCTGCTGGTCCACGGCGGCCCGTGGGCGCGCGACGACTACGGCTTCAACCCGCAGCACCAGTGGCTGGCCAATCGCGGCTACGCCGTGCTGTCGGTGAACTTCCGCGCCTCCACGGGCCTCGGCAAGGCGTTCCTCAACGCCGGCGACCTGCAGTGGGGCCGCAAGATGCACGACGATCTGCTCGACGCTGTCGATTGGGCCGTGAAGCGGGGAATCGCCGACCGTGCGCGGGTGGCGATCATGGGTGGCTCGTACGGCGGCTATGCCACGCTCGCGGGCCTCGCCTTCACGCCGGAGGTGTTCTGCTGCGGCGTCGATATCGTCGGCCCCTCCAACCTCGAGACGCTGCTGGCGACCATCCCGCCCTATTGGGCGGCGTTCTTCGAGAACCTCGCGCGCCGCGTCGGCGATCCGCGCACCGAGGAGGGCCGCAAGCTGCTCGAGGAGCGCTCGCCGCTGAATTTCGCCGGCGCCATTGCCCGGCCGCTGCTGATCGGCCAGGGTGCCAACGATCCGCGCGTCAAGCAGGCCGAGTCGGACCAGATCATCGCGGCCATGCGGGCCAAGGGGCTGCCTGTCACATACGTGCTCTATCCGGAGGAGGGGCACGGCTTTGCCGAGCCCGCCAACCGCATCTCGTTCTATGCCATCGCCGAGGCCTTTCTCGCCGAGCACCTGGGCGGGCGCACCGAGCCCTTCGGGGCGGACTTTGCCGGTGCCAAGCTCGAGGTCGGCGAGGGCGTGCAGCACGTGGCGGGGCTCGAGGCGGCACTGGCCGCGCGCGCCTGAGGCCGCACTGTTCTGGGATCGGCCGGCGGGGCGTAGGCACAGCGAGGGTGCGAATCGGCGCAAGCTCCGCCCTTTGCCACTGGACCGCCATCACTCTGTGGCGGCATATGCAACGCCCCTCTGCTAATGTGGGGGGCAGGGGCCGGTACGGCGCATCGGTTAGGGAAAAACGGGGGGCGCTATGGATTCCAATGTGGCCAGGGCGACCGCGGTGACGGTGCTCACCGCCGGGTTGGGCGTGGGCGCGCTCGCAGTTGTCCACAACTCTCAATCCCTCGACCGGCAGGGCAAGATCGTCATCGCCGCCGGCAACTCCCAGTACTACGACCTCGCCAAGCAGTACCAGGAGAGCCTGCGCAAGTACGGCGTGGAGATGGAGGTCCGGCGCAACACGCGCGTGAAGGACAAGGAGGGCAAGAGCACCCTGAGACCTCTCGAGGGTCGCCTGACCCTGCGCGCACTGATGGACGACGAGTCGGGGATCACGGCGGCGTTCGTGAAGGGCAATCTGGTCGGCAGCCTGCAGGGACGGCTCGCCAACGAGAAGCAGAAGGGCCGCCACGCGGAATACTCCAAACTGCGCTCTGTCGGGCGCCTGTTCTATGAGCCGGTGTGGGTGTTCACGCGCGGCAACCTGCCGATCGAGACGCTGCGCGACCTCAAGGGCAAGCGGATATATCTGGGCTCGCGCGACAGCGGCGCTCGCGGCATCGCCCGGCAGCTGCTGACGGCCAATGGAGTCATCGAGAAGGTGAATGCCACCTTCATCGACGAGGACCTGCCCGCCGACGGCGCGCCTCTGGTCAGCGGAGCGGCCGATGCGGGCATCCTGGTGATGGCTGCCGACACCGATACGATGCAGCAGCTGCTGCGCGTGCCCGATATCCGGCTGATGGACTTCAAGGGCGAGGCCGATGCCTACACCAATCGCTTCCCGGCGCTGAGCAAGGTCATCCTGCGTCAGGGCGCGGTCGAGTTCGATCCCCTGCTGCCGTCCGAGGATATCGCGCTGCTCGCCACCAGCGTCGCCCTGGTCGTGCGGCCGGACATGCAGCCGGCGCTCGTCTCCCTGCTGACCAACGCGGTGGTGCACAATCCGAAATCCGGGTTCGACCGGAACGGCGACCCGGTGCTGTTCCATCGCCCGGGCGAGTTTCCATCGGCGAGCGACCCCGAGTTCGAGGTCGCGAGCGAGGCCCGCATCGTCTACAAAACGGGCGAGCTCCCCGTCGTGCTGAAGTCGCTTGCGCCGCGGGCGTACAGCATGGGGGTGCCGTTCTCCTATCTGTCCTTCGTGAATACGCACTGGACGACACTGATCGGCATGCTGGGCATACTGGCGCTGATGCTGCCGCTGACGCGCGCGGTTCCCGCGCTATACGTCTGGACCGTCCGGCGTCGCATGGTGTACTGGTACAAGCAACTGAAAGCGCTGGAGCGCAACCTCGACAGCGGGGCAGCCAATTTCGATCCGGGCGTGCTGCAGGCCGAGTTCGACCGCATCGACACCCACGTTCGCCGGTTGCGTGTGCCGAGCTACTATTCCAGCGACCTGTATGACTTGCGCGGGCACATCGATCTGGTGCGCCAGAGAATGGCGATGAAGCCCGCGAGACCCAGGATGGCGGCGGAGTAGCCGCGTTGCCGATCGCACCATCATGCGTCGGCAACAACCACTCAGTAAGCTTTGTCCTTGCATGAATAGGGAAGCTGAGGAGGTGTGGTCATGACTCAACAGTTTTCACAGGCGGATATCGACAGGGCGGTCGCGGCCGCCAAGCAGACTGTGGCGGACAACTGGGGCTGGTTCCTGACGCTCGGAATCGTGCTGGTGGTGGCGGGCATCGCGGCAATCATGTTTCCGCTGGTGTCGACGATCGCGGCGAAAATCGCGCTGGGCTGGATATTTCTCGCCGCCGGCATCGTGATGATCATCCACGCGTTCTCGATCCAGAAGTGGGGCGGCTTCCTGATGGAGCTGCTGCTTGGCGTGCTCTATCTCTTCGCCGGCGGATGGCTGGCGTTCTTCCCCTTCACCGGCATCGTCACGCTCACGATCCTGCTCGCCGCACTGTTCCTGGCGGAAGGCGTGGTCGAGGTGATCATGGGCTTCCGCGTGCGTCCGCACGAGGGCTGGGGATGGCTCGTGTTCAGCGGGTTGATCGCGGTTGCCGTCGGTCTGCTGATCGCTGCGGAGCTGCCGAGCTCGGCGGTGTGGGCCATCGGCCTGCTGGTCGGCGTCAACCTGCTGTCGACGGGCATCAGCTTCATCGTGGTGGCGCTCGCCGGCAAGCGTGGGACGGCTCCGGCGGGGGCCGTCACGGCCTGACGTAGATATGGGGTCAGACCCCTTGCGCCGCCGCTGCATGAACCGCAGCGTCGAGGCAAGGGGTCTGACCCCAATCCAATCACGCGTCGTGCATATCGTCCGACCAGGAGAAGCTCGGGCCGCAGCACGGGATAAACCGCAGCGTCGTGCGGCCGATCTTGATCAGGTCGTTGGCCTTCAGCTCCATCGGTGTCAGCACTGGCCGGCCGCCGAGACGGATGATGTTGGGCTTGCCGCCGTGCTGCAGGTAGAAGCTGCGCGCCTCCTCGTCGTAGGTGATGAAGGCGTGCTCCTCGCGCGAGATCGACTCGTCGCCGAAACTCAGGCTGATGCGCTGGCTGGGATCGCGGCCGACCGAGTTCATGCCGACGAAGATCGGACGGAAGCCGCCGCGGCCCTGCCCCTCCACCACGACGACCCAGCCCGCAACCGGATCGGACTCGAGCCCCTCGGGGCGGATGTACTGGGTCTTGCCGGCTTGCTGTGCGGTCCCCATGCCGAGGGAGACGGTGGCGTTGACGCCGCCCGACGGCATTCCGGTCTGCGCGGTGCCGTGGTCGCCCTTGAGGCGCGCGCGGCCGATGACGGTGCCGGCCGGCATGCTGCTCGGCATCATATCGCCGGGGCGCGCGGTTGGTACGGTCTCCGGCGGCGGCGCCAAGGGCTGGCCTGCGGTGGGTCGCGGAGCCGACAGCGGACGCACGAGGCCGACCCGCTGCGAGAGCCCGCCGCGCGCCATGGCCGTGGCCTCGCCCTCGAGGAACGCGATCGGCGTGTTGACCTTCACGTCAGCGGTGCCTTCGGGGATCAGCAGCTTGCCGACCCTGCCGGCGTCGACGGCCTCCACCTCGATGGTGGCCTTGTCGGTCTCCACCTCGCAGATGACATCGCCCGGCTTCACCTGCTGTCCTTCTCGGACCCGCCACTTGGCAATCTTGCCCTTGTCCATGGTGGGGGACAGCGTCGGCATTACGATCTGGATCGGCATTGCCTTTGATCCCGCTTCCTGTTGCTCGGTGCGACCCTAGTGTCCTGATCGCGAAATTCGTCGCAGCGTGCGGCGGGCTCGGAACGAATTTCGCGATCTGAAGGACACTAGCTATTTCAAGATTCTAGTGTGATTCAGATCGAGAAGTCCGCTCCCGAACCTAGCCTGGCGCGATGGTGCGGACTTCTCGGTCATCACACTAGCAAAGGATATCCGCGCTCGCAGCAGGGAAATGGCTGCGGATGCCGGAATGGTGTAGGCGGTCAGCGTACATTTCGGGCGGGCTCGTCCTGCCCGGCGGCAACGGTCTTGGACCGTTGCGGCAGCACCTCGGCGATCTCCGCCTCGCTGCAGCCGGCCTGGCGCAGGATGTCGGCAGTATCGGCGCCGAGCAGGGGCGGGGCCAAGTCCGGGTCGCCGGTCATCGCGTCGACGGTCATGGCCTGGCGCAGGGTGCGTGTGACCGGGGTGGGCGAGCTGAAATTCGGCTTGAAGAAGTCGACGTCGGCGAGGTGGGGGTCCTTCAGGAGGTCGGCCGGCAGCCGCACCGGCTGTGAGGGGATGTCGAGCCGGACGAAGGTTTCGAGCCACTCCTCCGTCGTGCGCGAGACCAGCGCCTCGGCGAGGATGTCGTAGAGCTCGTCGACCCGCCGGCTGCGCTCGGTGGCGTTGCGCACCAGCGGCAGGTCGCACACATCGGCGCGGCCGATCTCGGTCAGCACCTTGACCCAGTTGCGCTCGGTATATGGCAGTACGGCGACCCAGCCGTCCTTGGTCTTGTATGGCCGCCGGCTCGGGGAGATGACGCGGACGTAGCCGACCTTGCCGTCCTCCTCGAAGGTGGCGTGGCTCAGGTGCTCGCACAGGCTGAAGGCCGCCATCAGCTCGAACATCGGCACCTCGACGTAGCCGGGTGCCTCGCCGGTGCGCTCGCGGTACAGCAGGGCGGAGAGCAGCGCGTAGGTCAGGTGCAGGCCCGAGACCTTGTCGGCGACGATGGTCGGCGCGTACAGCGGGCGGCCGTCGCGCATCTGGAACAGGCCGGCAAAGCCGGAGGCGGCCTGGACCACGTCGTCATAGGCGGGCTTGCCGGCGTAGCGCCCGTGCCGCCCGAAGCCGATGGCGGCGGCGTAGACGATCTTGGGATTGGCGGCGCGCACCGCATCGAAGGTGAAGCCGAGCTTGTCCATCGCCTCCTGGCGCATGTTGTGGACGAAGGCGTCTGCCGTCGGGATCAGCTTCAGCAGCGCCTTCCTGCCGGCCTCGGTCTTGAGGTCGAGCGCGACCGAGCGCTTGTTGCGGTTGCAGTTGGCGAAGATGGCGGAAAGGCCCGGGGCGGCCTGCGGCGCCACCGGGCGCATGCTGTCGCCCTCGGGCGGCTCGACCTTGACGATCTCGGCGCCGAGGTCGCCCAGGATCTGCGTGGCGTACGGGCCCAGGATCACGGACGTCAGGTCGAGGATGCGCAGGCCTTTGAGCAGCGGGATCATGGGTGCCTTCGGAGAGGGCCTTCGGAGAAGAGACGGCGGGCGGAGACCATTGACGTAGCATGCACGTGGCGCAGTCGCCTATGGGCCGTCCCGTATCGGCGGTAGAGCGCGGGGCCAACGCGAAGGATTGGCGCCCGCCGCCCGTAGATCAGTGGACGCGGACATCTGCGCCCACTGATGCGGTGCGGAGACATGATTAGAGCCCGGCCGACCCTACTCACGGGCTCGTGATCAGCTCAGCCCCTACCCTTCGGCCCCCTTGCCTTGACTTCGCCGACATCCTCGCAAATAAAATGGTTGTTCGTTTTGTTTTGTGCAGTGCGAGCAAAACTGAGGGTCGCACTGGCTGCCGCTGCAACCGGGTTGCTGCCCCCACGGCGGCGGATGCGGTTAGGTAGGCGGCCAACAGGCGGGAGGGACGTCGGCAATGCCCAAGCTCAAGCCCGAGGTCCAGCATCAGCGCCGCGAGCGCATCCTGGACGCCGCCGAGCGCTGCTTTGCCCGTGCCGGCTTCCATCGCACCACCATGCACGACATCTGCCGCGAAGCGGGGGTGAGCCCCGGAGCGCTCTACGTCTATTTCGACAGCAAGGAAGCGCTGATCGCCGGCATCTCCGAGCGTGACCGCGCCGAGTTCGCCGAGCGGTTCGATGCGCTCGCCAAGGCCCCCGACTTCATGCAGGCGCTGCGGGAGCTGGGTGATAGGTACTTCCTCGAGGAGCCGGCCGACAGCCACCGCATGTGCATCGAGATCGGTCTGGAATCGACGCGCAACCCCCGCGTCGGCGAGATCTTCCGGCGCGTCGACCGCTACATCGCCGAGAGCTTCGAGAAGCTGTTCCAGCGCATGCAGGACGAGGGCCGCATCGCGCCCACGCTGCCGATCCCGACCGTGACGAGAGCATTCGCGGTCGTTGCCGACGGCATGTTCTGGCATCGCGCCGTCGATCCCGACTTCGATCCCGCAACCGTCATGCCGGCGGTGCTGCAGCTGATCCAGGCGCTGCTCAATCCGGTGCCGCAGCCGCTGCCCTCTGCCGGGTCTTCCGCCTCCCTCCAACGAGAAACAGAGAAGTCGCAGGTTCGATCATGAGAAAGATACTGATCGGCGCCGTGCTCGCCGTCTGCTTCCTGATGATCTCGCTGACGCTGGTCGGCAAGTCGCTGCCGCGACCGTCCGGCCCGTCGGATACGAGCGCGCGCGAGATCCCCCACGACAACGCGCTTGCAATCGCGGCCGCGGTGACGGTCTCGCGCGTCGCGCCGGCCGGCTTCACGGCAACCGTGCTCGCCACCGGCTCGCTGGTGGCGCGCGAGGAGATCCTGGTCGGGCCGGAGGTCGAGGGCCTGCGGGTCACCGAGGTGCTGGCCGACGAGGGCATGCGCGTGAAGAAGGGCGACGTGCTGGCGCGGCTCGTCGCCGACACCCTCGACGCCCAAGTCGCCCAGAATGACGCCGCCCAGGCGCGCGCGACCGCCGCCATCGCCCAGGCCAGGAGCGCCATCGTGCAGGCCGAGGCGCGGCTCGAGGAGGCGCGCAACGCCTTCGAGCGGGCGAAGCCCTTGAAGGCAGCCGGCCACATGGCCGAGAGCGCCTACGACCAGCGCCAGCAGGGCGCGCGCACCGCCGAGGCGCAGCTCATCGCCTCCCGCGACGGCCTCAAGGTGGCGGAAGCGGAGAAGGCGCAAATCGAGGCGCAGCGGCGCGAGCTCAACTGGCGGCGCGGTCGCACCGAGGTGCTGGCTCCCGCCGACGGCATCGTCAGCCGCCGCATGGCCCGCGTCGGCGGCTATGCCGCGGGCGCGGCCGAGCCGATGTTCCGCATCGTCGCCAACGGCGAGGTCGAGCTCGACGCCGAGGTGACCGAGACGCGCATGGCCGGCGTCAAGATCGGTCAGTCCGCGCGCGTCGAGGTCGCGGGCGTCGGTGAGATCGCCGGCAAGGTGCGGCTCGTCTCTCCCGAGGTCGACAAGGCAACCCGGCTCGGCCGCGTGCGCATCTATCTGGGCGACAACCCGGCGCTCAGGGTCGGCGGCTTTGCCCGCGGCGTCATCGAGACGGCAACCAGCCACGGCCTCGCCGTCCCGGCCTCGGCCGTGCTGTACGGGCCCGACGGTCCCTCGGTGCAGGTGGTGCGCGACCGTAAGGTCGAGACCCGGCCCGTCAAGATTGGACTGTCGGTGGGTGCGCTGGCCGAGGTGCGCGAGGGCTTGGCCGAGGGCGAGCTCGTCGTGTCGCGGTCCGGCACCTTCCTGCGCGACGGCGACGCCGTGCGGCCCGTCATGGCCAAGTCCAAGGTCAGCGAGGCGCACAAATGAACTGGAATATCTCGGCCTGGTCGATCCGGCAGCCGGTGCCGTCGCTCGTCCTGTTCATGGTGCTGATCGCGCTCGGCTACGCCAGCTTCGGCCAGCTCGCAGTCACGCGCTTTCCCAACATCGACGTGCCGATCGTGCAGGTGCGCGTCTACCAGTCGGGCGCGGCCCCCTCCGAGCTCGAGGTGCAGGTCACCAAGAAGATCGAGGATGCGATCGCGGGCGTCAACGGCGTCAAGCACCAGACCTCGGTCGTCACGGAAGGCTCCTCGGTCACCACCATCGAGTTCCGCCTCGAGATCAATCAGGACCGCGCCATCAACGACGTCAAGGATGCGATCTCGCGCATCCGCACCGAGCTGCCGCGCACTATCGACGAGCCGATCGTCGCCCGCATCGAGATCGAGGGGCTGCCGATCGTGACCTACTCGGCCCGCGCGCCGGGCATGACGGCGGAGGAGCTGTCCTGGTTCGTCGACGACGTGATCGTGCGGGCGCTGCAGGGCGTGAAGGGCGTGTCGCAGATCGAGCGCTTCGGCGGCGTGGAGCGCGAGATCCGCGTTGCCCTAGACCCCGACCGGCTGCTCGCCTTCGGCATCACGGCGGGCGACGTCAACCGGCAGCTGCGGGCCACCAACGTCGACCTGGCGGGCGGGCGCGGCGAGATCGGCGGGCGCGAGCAGGCAATCCGCACGCTCGCCGGCAAGCAGTCGGTCGAGGACCTCGCCGGCACCATGATCGTGCTGCCCAGGGGCCGCAAGGTGCGCCTCGACCAGCTCGGCACCGTGAGCGACGGCACGGCCGAGCCGCGCACGTTCGCGGCGCTGGACGGCAAGGCCGTCGTGGCATTCGCCATCTCCCGTGGCAAAGGCGCGAGCGACGTGGTGGTTGCCGCCGACGTGGCCAAGAAGGTCGAGGAGCTGAAGAAGCTCTACCCCGACGTCGAGATCAAGCTGATCGACTCGATGGTGGTCTACACGCTCGGCGCCTACCACTCGACCATGAAGACCATGATCGAGGGCGCCATCCTGGCCATCGTCGTCGTATTCATCTTCCTGCGCGACTGGCGCGCCACGCTGATCGCCGCCATCGCCCTGCCGCTGTCGATCATCCCCGCATTCTGGGCACTCGATGTGGCGGGCTTCTCGCTCAATCTCGTGAGCCTGCTCGCCATCACCATCGTCACCGGCATCCTGGTCGACGACGCCATCGTCGAGATCGAGAACATCGTGCGCCACATGCGCATGGGCAAATCGCCCTGGCGGGCGGCGCTGGAGGCCGCCGACGAGATCGGCCTAGCCGTCATCGCCATCACCTTGACGATCATCGCCGTATTCGTGCCGGTGAGCTTCATGGGCGGCATCGCCGGGCAATACTTCAAGCAGTTCGGCCTGGTGGTGGCATTCGCGGTGTTCTTCTCGCTGCTGGTGGCGCGGCTCATCACGCCGCTGCTGGCCGCCTATTTCATGCGCACGACCCATCACAGCGACAAGGAGAGCTGGCTGCTCAAGGCCTACACCCGGCTCGTGCGCTGGTCGGTGGTGCACCGCTACAAGTCGGTGGCGTTCGGGCTGCTGATCTTCGCCGCCTCCATCGGCAGCTTCTACCTGATCCCCTCGGGCTTCCTCCCCGCCGACGACCAGAGCCGGCTGCTGCTCGCCGTCGAGCTGCCGCCGGGCTCGCGCATGGCCGACACGCGCGCGGTCACCGATACCATCTCGCGCAACATCCGTGCGCGATCGGAGGTGCGGAGCGTGTTCATCAACGGCGGCCGCGTCATGGGGTCGGGCTCGGAGGTGCGCAAGGCGACGCTCATCATCAACCTGGTGCCCAAGGAGAGCCGCAGTCTCAGCCAGGACAAGGTGCGCGACGAGATCGGCCGCGGCCTGGCCGGCGTGCCCGACATCCGCTTCTGGTTCCTGAAGGACAACGGCCAGCGCCAGCTGCAGCTGGTCGCCTCCGGCCGCGACGGCCCAGCCGTCAGCCATGCCGCGGCCGAGCTCACCAGCCAGGCCAAGCGCATCCCGCTGCTCGCCAACGTCGTCTCCACCGCCGAGCTCGACCGGCCGGAGCTGCGCGTGGTGCCGATCAGCGACATCGCGGCCGAGCTTGGCGTCTCCACCGAAGCCATCTC
>JBGGME010000043.1:0-6026 GCA_041288195.1 Hyphomicrobiaceae bacterium | reverse complement strand
GATCACCAGCCGGTCCATGGCGGCGATGGTCGAGAGCCGGTGGGCGATGGCGATCACGGTCTTGCCGGTCATCAGATTGTAGAGCTGCTCCTGGATGGCCTCCTCGACCTCGGAGTCGAGCGCACTCGTCGCCTCGTCGAGGATCAGGATCGGCGCGTCCTTGAGGAGCACGCGCGCGATCGCCACGCGCTGGCGCTGGCCGCCCGAAAGCTTGACGCCGCGCTCGCCGACTTGGGCCGCATAGGCCTTGCGGCCCTTCAAATCCTCGAGGCCGGTGATGAACTCGTGGGCCTGGGCCTTGCGCGCGGCCCCGATCGCCGCCGTCTCGCCGGCATCGGGGCGGCCGTAGAGGATGTTGTCGCGCACCGAGCGGTGCAGCAGCGAGGTGTCCTGCGTCACCATGCCGATCTGCGCGCGCAAGCTGTCCTGGGTCACGTGGGCGATGTCCTGTCCGTCGATGAGGATGCGGCCCTGCTCGAGGTCGTAGAAGCGCAGCAGCAGGTTGACGAGCGTCGACTTGCCGGCACCAGAGCGGCCGACGAGGCCCACCTTCTCGCCGGGCCCGATGCGCAGCGAAAAGTCGTGAATGACGCCGCCGCGCCTGGGCGCGCCCGGATCGATGGTTCGACCATAGTGGAAGCTGACGTTCTCGAAGCGGATATCGCCCTCGCGCACGACGAGGGGGCGGCTGCCCGGCCGGTCGACGACCTGGTTGTCCCGGCTGATCGTCTCCATGCCTTCCTGCACCACGCCGATGTTCTCGAAGATGCCGGCCACCACCCACAGGATCCAGCCCGACATACCGATGATGCGCAGCACCAGGCCGGTGACGACGGCGATGGCTCCGAGCGACACGAGGTCGAGGGTCCATAGGTAGATGGCAAGGCCCGTGGCCGTCACCATCAGGATGCCGTTGAGCGTGTAGAGCACGAGCTCCATCGCCGTCTGGATGCGCAGCGAGGCCTGGTATTTGCTCATCTGCTCGTGGAGCGCGGCGCGCGCGTAGTCGTCCTCGCGGTCGGCGTGGGCGAAGAGCTTGACGGTGAGGATGTTGGTGTAGCTGTCGACCATGCGGCCTACGAGCATCGAGCGCGCCTCGGCCGCCTCGGTGGAGCGCTCCTTGATGCGCGGCACGAAGTAGAAGAGCGCGCCGATGTAGGCCGCGAGCCAGGCCAGCAGCGGAATCAGCAGGCGCCAGTCGGCGGCGGCGAAGACCACGGCCGCACCGGCCCACTGCACGACCGCGTACCAGATCGCGTCGATAAGCTGCACGACCGAGTCGCGCAAAGCGGGAGCCGCCTGCATCACCTTGTTGGCGACGCGGCCGGCGAAATCGTTCTGGAAAAAGCCGAGGCTCTGGCGCAGCACGTAGCGATGCGTGAGCCAACGCACGCGGTTGGAGACGGGCCCGGCGATGATCTGGTTCTTGATGAGGTCGTGTGCTGTCGAGACCAGCGGCCTGGCGACGAGCGCGACGAGTGCCATGACCAGCAGGATGCCGCCATGCTTCTCCCAGAAGGCGCTCGCCGACTCCGCATCCTTCATCATGTCGACCAGGCTGCCGACGAAGGCGAGCAGGCTCACCTCGATGAGCGAGCCGAGGAAGCCCGCCACCAGCAGCACCGCGAAGGCGGGCCACACCGGCTTGATGAAGTAGGCGTAGAACGCAAGCAGCGTGTCCGGCGGCCGGGTCGGCGGGTCTTCCGGAAACGCCTCGATGCGGGTCTCGAACCAGCGGAACATGGCAGTCGTCCTCAAATTCTCGTGCCGCCGGACATCGTCAGCCGAGACTGGCGCGCCTGCGGGCCCTACGGAGGTGCGAGCGCGCGTCCAAACGGCGCACGGGAGCGGCGGCAGCAATCATCGGGATGCGCGCCGCAGGCAGGTGGACCGGCGGCTGATGCGCGGAAAGGCGCGGGGACCGTCAGCGGTCAGAAGCGGCGATGATCTCGATCATGGCAGCGGCCCCGGGGTATGTTGTAGCGTCCAGCGGCGCGCCTCATAGCACACCCCAATCCGCCGCGCCAGCCCGCGCCTTGGGAACCAGGAACGTTGGAAGCCAAGCATGACTGAAGCCGACAATTCTCTGGCGGAGCAGAAGCAGCGCGCGAGCGCGTGGTTCGAGCGGCTGCGGGACGAGTTGTGCGCGGCCTTCGAGCGGCTCGAGGAGGACCTGCCGGCAGGCGCGCCCCTCTCGGACCGGCCGCCGGCACGCTTCGAGCGTACGCCCTGGGCGCGCGCCGATCACGCTGCTGCCAATGGGGGCGCCGACGGCGGCGGCGGCATCATGAGCCTGATCCGCGGCCGCGTGTTCGAGAAGGCTGGCATCCACACCTCGACGGTGCACGGCGAGTTCGCGCCAGAGTTGCGCAAGCAGATCCCCGGCGCGGAGGAGGACCCCCGTTTCTGGGCCTCGGGCGTGTCGCTGATTGCCCACCCCGTCAACCCGCACGCGCCGACGGCGCACATGAACACGCGCATGGTGGTGACGTCCAAGTGGTGGTTCGGCGGCGGCGGAGATCTGACACCCCTGCTGGACCGGAGGCGGACCCAGGAAGACCCGGACGCGCGGGCGTTCCATGCCGCCATGACAGGGGCCTGTCTCGCGCACGCTGTGGCCGACTACGCGCGCTTCAAGCGGTGGTGCGATGAATACTTCTACCTACCTCACCGCGGCGAGACGCGCGGGGTGGGCGGCATCTTCTTCGACTATCTGACGCCGGGGGAGTCGGAAGGGGGATGGGAGGCAGCGTTCGCATTCACGCAGGACGTCGGCAAGGCGTTTCTGCAGGTCTATCCCGGCATCGTGCGTAGGAACTACGCGCACCCTTGGACTGAGACCGAGCGCGATGAGCAATTGGTGCGTCGCGGCCGCTATGTGGAGTTCAACCTGCTCTACGACCGGGGCACAGCATTCGGCCTCAGGACCGGCGGCAACGTGGAGGCGATCCTCTCCTCGATGCCGCCGATGGTGAAGTGGCCGTGACGCGTAGGTGTGCTGGGCATGCGGTTCACACTCAGCGGCCGTGACGCGCGACGCGCTCGATGTTGCCGCGCTCGATGCCGATGTCCCGGAGCGTGGCATCGCTCAGGCTCGAGAGGGTGGCGACGGTGCGACGGACGCGGCGCTGCTCAGCGAGCCAGGCGATCGTCTTGGAGGCGAGTTGCAGGGCCTTGTTGCCTCCGGTGATGGAGCCGGCAGTGGCGGCCGCGTAGCCAGTCGATATCTGTGCCATGACATTTTCCCCAATGTGTTGAATGTTTTACCTATTCAGCGCGGCAAGCGGACCTGGCCGCCCCGAAGCGCGACGATGTCCTCGGGCGTGTAGCCGAGGTCCTCGAGGCGCTCGTCGGACTGCGTGACGAGGAAGGTGTGGATCCGCCGCGCGGCCTCGCGCTCACGGGCCTTGATCAGCCGCGCGAAAAGGCTTGGCTTCGGCTTGCTTGCGATGGCCGGGGACGCCGCGTCCGCCGACCACAGGGCTAGGGTGCTCATGATCATCTCCTTTTGATTCTGGCCGCCGGCCGATTCAGGCTCTTGCGGTAAACCACAAATGGGCGGTACCTATCGATTGTTCAAATTTATTGTTCCAATCACCATCATTGGAGAACGCAATCGATGCGCAGCCTCAACCCCGACCATCTGCGGGCGTTGTCGGAGGTCGTGGCGCAGGGAAGCTTCACGCGCGCGGCCAAGCGGCTCAACCTTGCGCAGCCAACCATCAGCCTGCAGATACGCGAGCTCGAGACCAGGCTCGGGGTGCGTCTCGTCGACCGGATGGGCAAGCGCGCCTTCGCCACCGCAGCCGGCCGCGAGCTGATCGAGCACGCCCAGCGCATCTCCGAGGAGACCGACCAGCTCCTTGCAGCGATGCGGCGCCACCGTGACGGCTGGCTCGGCCAGGTGCGCATCGGCTCCAGCACATCGGCCCTGATCTACCTCCTGCCGCCGGTGCTTGCGCGCCTGCGGCGACAGCATCCCAACATCGAGCTGGTGGTGACGACCGGCACCACCAACGGTGTCGTCGAGCGCCTGCTCAGGAACGAGGTCGACCTCGGCATCGTCAGCCTGCCCATCCATGAGCGCCTCATCGATCTGGTGCCACTGAAGCAGGAGGAGATGGTCGCCATCTTCTCCGAGCACACCCAGAACCTCCCCGACAAAGTCACGCCGCAATACCTGCTGCAGCACACCCTGATCCTCGAGTACGCGCGCGCCCACGTGCGGGCGCTGACCATGAGCTGGCTCGCCGGCGACGGCGCGGAGGTGCGCCCCGCCATGGAGCTCGACAACCTCGAGGCGGTGCGACGCATGGTGGCGGCGGGCCTCGGCGGCTCGGTCGTGCCGGCCTCGGTGGTGTCGGAGGCACATCCCGGCACCGAGGTCGTTGCGCGGCCGCTTAAGCCGACGCTGATCCGCACGCTGGCCCTGGCGCAGCGGCGCGACAAGCCCAATGACCCCGCGCTCGCCCACGTGCGCGAGGCGCTGCTGTCGCTGGCGGAGGACCAATGAGCCGGCCATGCGTCGAGCGGCGTGGCCTGGAATAGGAGTGCGGGCTCAACCGTTGTCCTGCGCTGACCGACCCGCCCCCAACTCGTGTCGGTCGCAAATCCAGGGCGCCTCCAGCCTGCTTCCTGCGGCGCCCTGGCTTTTCGCGCGCTTGGCGCCCTGCACGATCATCTCATGCGGGGCAATCGCGCTGCGCCTCAGGCCGGCTCGCCCAACACCACCAGCACGAACAGCAGGAACGTGAACAGGGCCGGTGCCGCCAATCCCGGCGGGGCCATCAGGCACAAGAGGCCGAGCAGCAGCACAGGCGCGCGCCAGATCCGGCTCGATTTGAGCAACCGCATGTCGACCTCCCTTGCAATGCCGCCATGGCATCCATAGAGCGCGACCACGAGCGAGCGAGGAACCCGCGAGCCGTAGTTATGCGCGCAATCCACCGCAGCGGACCTGTCCTGGCTGCTGATGCGCAACACTCGGCGACAAAACGTGATTTGCCCGGCCTCGTTTCTGCCAATTCGCTTGGCATGCTGCGTCCCGGTCACGTTTGGTATCGCGTCGAGGGAACATGCAGGCGACAACGTCTCAAGCCGAAATCGGACTCGCCGAAATCGATGAAAGCATCGCGCACGCCGACCACAACATCAGAAGGCTCGGATCGCTGCTGCCCGCGCTTGCCAGCAACGGCCATCCCATCGACGAGCTCGAGGACAAGCTCACGCTGATGACCAAGGCGCTGCACAACCTGCGCGCCCAGCGCCGCACGATCCTCGATACGATCGATGACGGCGGGGAGCCGCTGCCGCGCATCGCCCGCACGACCGCATCGC
Organism: Hyphomicrobiaceae bacterium; assembly: GCA_041288195.1. Classification (GTDB taxonomy): domain Bacteria; phylum Pseudomonadota; class Alphaproteobacteria; order Rhizobiales; family Hyphomicrobiaceae; genus AWTP1-13. The sequence continues at coordinate 689 of JBGGME010000043.1, read as the reverse complement.
GGACCCGCCGTCGCGTCGTGACGCTGGACACGGCTGCGGTGGTCGCCGCGCGCGGCCCCGGCACCTTGCGCGCCATCTACATGCGCCTGCGCCGCAATTGATCGCCTCTGGCAACCCGGCACGTCGATTGTCTATGAAAGTGGCGACACCGGCAGGACTTGAACCTGCGACCCCCTGATTAGGAAACTAAATCGGCTCGATACAGCCTGGCACAGCTTGGCACAGCTTGATCACGCTAATCCCATCGATTAGCTGAGCTTTCCGGAGACTTATCAACACCCAGTGCGTATCAGGTTGCTCCGCACAGTGTTGTCTCCTATGACCCAGGCATAACCCACATGCGCCTGCGGGGGGCATGCCTAGGCGAAGCCGCGCACTCATCTCGACCGATCGGCAAGTGGCCGGTGCGAAGCCGCCCGCTTCCGGAAAAATCTGCTCAGAGTACCGCATTGCTGGCTCGCCAAATCTTGTACTTCGAGTGACAGCATCTGGCTATCGCAGCTGGACGTACTGGCTCAAGCGCCCCAGGACGGGTCGCTGGCAAAAATTCAACGTAGGCCCGTATCCAGCTGTGGGCTTGGCCCGAGCCCGAGACGAAGCAGTTCGCCTCCGACGTTCGGTTCTCGATGGAGTTGATCCCTTCGACACCCGGTCGGCAGGTTGCGGCGTGCCGACACTGCGGACCTTGG
>JBGGME010000042.1:0-6089 GCA_041288195.1 Hyphomicrobiaceae bacterium | reverse complement strand
CCGGCGCGCGCCCTTCGATCGCGAGAAGATGTCCCGCTCCGTCGAGATCGCGCTGCGCAAGCGCCCGATCCAGCCCGAGCGCATCGACCGCATGGTTTCGGGCATCGTGCGCCAGCTCGAGAACATGGGTGAGCAGGAGGTCCCATCGTCGGTGATCGGCGAGCTCGTGATGGAGGCCCTCAAGGGCCTCGACCCCGTGGCCTACGTGCGCTTCGCCTCCGTCTACCGCGACTTCCGCGAGGCAGCCGACTTCCACGAGGTGCTGGGCGAGATCGCCGAGCGCGCCACGGCGGACGAGGAGACCGGCGCGCCGAAGCCGCGCGTTCCCGAGGCGACGGACAGGAAGCACTGAGCATTGATGGCCCCTTCGACGCCGAAGTCCGCCGCCGACACCGACCGCCGCTTCATGGAGCTGGCGCTGCGGCTCGCCCATCGCATGCTGGGCCGTACCGCACCCAATCCGGCCGTCGGCGCCGTGATCGCCGACGAGGCGACCGGCGAGGTGATCGCGCGCGGCTGGACCCAGCAGGGCGGCCGCCCGCACGCCGAGGGGCACGCCCTGGCTCGCGCCGGCGCCCAGGCCAGGGGCCGCACCATGTACGTCACGCTCGAGCCCTGCTCGCACCACGGCCGCACGCCGCCCTGCGCGGACGCCATCGCCGCCGCCGGCATCCGCCGCGTGGTGTGCGCGATCGGCGACCCCAACCCGGAGATCGCCGGGCGGGGCTTCGCCGTGCTGCGCGCTGCCGGTGTCGTCGTGGACCTCGGGCTGTGCGCCGAGGAGGCGCGCTGGATGGCGGCCGGCCATATCCTGCGCATGACCAGGGACCGGCCGTTCGTGCAGCTCAAGATCGCCGTATCCGGCGATGGCCTGATCGCGCCCGGCGACGGCGCGCCCCGCTGGGTCACGGGGCCGGAGGCCCGCCAGTACGCGCACCTTCTGCGCGCCCGTGCCGATGCCATCCTGGTCGGTCGCAAGACCGTGGCCGACGACAACCCCGAGCTCACCTGCCGCCTGCCGGGCCTCGAGTGGCGTTCGCCGCACCGCGTCGTCCTCGACGCAAACTTCCGCACGGCGCCGGACGCGCGCATGTTCGCTACGGTCGCGCGGGTGCCGGTGACGATCTTCGGCGCCGTCGGCAGCAAGGCCCCGCAATATCCCAAGGGGGTCGAGGTCCGCCGCATGCCGGCCCTCGGCAACGGCCGCCTGAGCCTCGAGGTGGTGCTGGAGAGCCTGGCTGCGGAGGGCCTCACCCGCGTGCTCGTCGAAGGCGGCCCGACCATTGCCGGGGCGTTCCTGGCCGCCGACCTCGTCGACGAGGTGGTGATCGGGCACGGCACCGAGAAGCTCGGCGCCATAGGCCGCAAGCCCGCCGATAGCCACGGCCTCGAGTTTCTCGACGATCCCGAGCGGTGGCGGACGGTCGATGAGCGCATGATCGGCGCCGACCGGCTGACCGTGCACCGGCGGATGGGGCGATTTGCCAGCGAGCCGATCCTATGACGCAGCCGTTCCGCTACTATCTGCGCGTGCGCTACCAGGAGTGCGATGCCCAGCACGTGGTCTTCAACGCACGCTACGGCGACTTCATCGATCTCGCCTGCACCGAGTTCATGCGCGCTGCGCTGCCGCGCCCGACCGATGTGTTCGACGGGACGTTCGAGAGCCAGACCGTGCGCCAGCTCATCGAATGGACCGCGCCGGCCCGTTTCGACGACACACTCGAGATTTCCGTGCGCACGAGCCGGCTCGGCACCACGTCGTTCACGCTCGCCTTCGAGCTGCGGCGCGTCGGCGAGGCTGCCCCGCTGGTGACGTCGGAGACGGTTTACGTGCATGTCGACCGCGCAACATGGCAGAAGCGTGAGATCGAGCCGCGCATGCGTGCCGCGCTGGAAGCGGGCGCCGCCGGCAAGATCGTGGATCATGCGGGCTATATGCGACGGTAGGTTGGGTTAGCGCCGCCGATCGCGTGCCACAAGACACGACGCAGAACCGGCGCGTAACCCAACACCCGAATGCTTCACGCCCCTGTCGGGTTACGCGCGGGATCAGCGCATCGAATCAAACTGACGTCGTGACCGCGCCAACCCAGCCTACTCGGCCGCGTCCATGACCTCGCGCTGCTCGGATGCCGCGATGTCCGGCAGCTCGTTCGCCATGCCGAGGGCATGCATGTAGACGGCGAGGATCGCCTCCTCCTCCTGCCGGTCGTTCTCGCTCTTCTTGCGCAGCGAGACGATCTTGCGCAGCGCCTTGGTGTCGAAGCCGACTGCCTTCGCCTCCAGGTACTTGTCGCGGATGTCGCCGGCGAGCGCCTTCTTCTCCTCCTCCAGCCGCTCGATCTGCTCGACCAGCTGGCGCAGCTGCTTCTGCGCGGAGACCTGCAGTGCCGTCATGACCTACCCCACTGAAAAATGCGCGAATGACGCCTTCTTGCGCTGCGGCCTTGTTTCCCTCTCGGCCGCTCGACGAGGCGGGACGCTAGACCCCGCTCGACGCCGCTTCAAGGCGCCGGAGCGATCCATCCACAACCGGTCACCGCTTTCCCGCAATCACGTGGCTCTGCACGCCGCGGCCGCTGAGCAGGGGGCGCTTGGAGCTGATTCCCCCGGCATTGACGCCGGCCCAGCCGATCTCGCCGGACAGCCGTCCGTACTCGATCTTGGGGCAGCGGTTCATGACCACCTGCAGCCCCGCCGCCTCGGCCTCGGCGGCGGCCTCGTCGTTGCGCACGCCGAGCTGCATCCACACGACCTTGACTCCGAGCTTGTCCTTGAGGCGGATGGCCTCGCGCGTGACCTCGAGCGCGGCGTCCGAGCTGCGGAAGATGTCAACGATATCGACCGGCGGCGGCACCTCCTCGAGGCTCGCATACACGCGCTGGCCCAGGATCTCCTTCCCCGCCTGTCCCGGATTGATGGGCATCACGCGATAGCCCTTGCCCAGCAGATACTTCATGGCGAAGAAGCTCGGCCGGTTGGGCGTGGCGCTGGCGCCCACCATGGCGATGCTGCGCGCGGCGCCGAGGATGCCGGCGATGTAGGCGTCGGTGTAGGTGTCGTGATTCATTTTACCTTGGGCGGCGGCAGCTCGATGTGGCCTTCGGCATCGAGCGGGAAGTCTGGATTGTGGGCAACCTCCCAGAGGTGTCCATCGGGGTCGGCAAAATAGCCGATATATCCGCCCCAGAACACCTTGTGGCCGGACTTGATCAGCCGACCGCCGGCGGCTGCGGCCTCGCGCAACACGGCGTCCACCTCGGCTTCGCTGCTGACATTGTGGGCGAGCGAGACGCCGCAGAAGCCTTGAGCGCTGTCCGCGATGCCGGCATCCTGCGCCAGAGACTTGCGGCCGTAGAGTGCGAGCACGACACCGCCGGCGGGGAAGAACGCAACCGACTCGTTGCCGGCTCCCGATGCCGCAAATCCGAGCTTCTCGTAAAAAGCCCGCGCCCTCGCGACGTCGGCGACGCCCAGTGTCACGAGGGAGAGTCGCGGCTCCACGGCGGCGCGCTCAACTCTTCGGCCAGACCGGTGGGCGCTTCTCGATGAAGGCGCCGATGCCTTCCTTGGCCTCGGCATGCAGCATATTGGTGACCATCACGCCGGAGGCGTAGTCGTAGGCCTGAGCCAGCGTCATCTCGGCCTGGGCGTAGAACGCCTCCTTGCCGATGGCGAGCGTGGCGGCGGGCTTGGAGGCGATCAGCGCCGCGAGAGCGAATGCCTCGTCCATGACCCGGGCCGCCGGCACCACCCGGTTGACGAGGCCGTAGTCGGCTGCCGCCTGCGCGCCCAGCATCTCGCCCAGCAGCAGCATCTCCATGGCGCGCTTGCGCGGCACGTTGCGCGACAGCGCCACCATCGGGGTCGAGCAGAAGAGGCCGATGTTGACGCCGGGGGTGGCGAAGCTCGCCTCCTCGGACGCCACCGCCAAGTCGCACGTCGCCACCAGCTGGCAGCCGGCCGCCACCGCCGAGCCTTGCACCGCGGCGATGACGGGCTTGGGGCAGCGCACGATCCCCTGCATCATGTCGGCGCAGCGGCGCATGATGGTGGCGTAGTAGACGCGCCCGCCGTCGGCATCGCCGCGCCGCGAGCTCAGCTCCTTGAGATCGTGGCCGGCGCTGAAGGCGGGACCCTTGGCAGCGATCACCACCGCGCGCACGCCGGCGTCGCGGCCGGCCTCGTCGATGGCGCCGTGCAGCGCGGCGATCATCGATTCGGACAGGCTGTTGCGTCTGTCGGGACGGGCGAGCATCAGCAACAGCGTGCTGCCGCGCCGCTCGCTCTCGATATCGCCCGCCGGCGCGGTGGCCTCTTTTCGCTGTCGCGCGGTTTGCTTGGCTGCCATCGTCGGCTCGCAGCGCTTCTAGCGGCTACTGCAGCACCGCGTCGATCTTCTCCCAGTACTTCTTCACCAGCTCGATGTTGGCGGGATGCTGGATCGGCTGCGCCGACTTGAGCGCCTCGGCCAGCTCCTCGAGCATCTGCTTCTTCTCCTTCTCGGGGATCGTGGTGTCGCCCTTGACCTCGTCGATCTCCTTCTGGATCGCCACCTTGGGCTCGGTGAAGGCGCGGCTCTGCGGGTCGATGCCGGCCATCACCATCGAGATGTTGGCGGCGACGTCGTCGTATTCCTGGAAGCTGGCGAAGCCGTGCTTCTTGGAGATGGCCTCCAGCTCGGCCTGCACCTTGGGATCGGGCTTGTCGGAGTTGCCCTGCATCTTCTCGGCGACCTGGGCCATGTCCTTCTGCGCGTTGATGAAGCCCTCGACATGCTTGTCGTTGAGCGGGATCTGCTTGACCGCGCCCTGCGCAACCGCGACGCCAGACAAAGGCGCGAGCGCGACAGCCACGAGGGCCGCAATCATCAATCGGAGCATTTGCTGCATGGGGTCGTCCTCGGGTTGCGGTCTTGGCGAGACTGGATAGAAGGATAGGAACCTTCGCTAGTGCTGCCAAATGACAAAAGTTGGACACCAGGTATGCCAACACCCGGACCGGCGGGCAATCCGCTCGATATCGCTCGCATCGAGTCGCTGATCGACGACAGGTTTCCGCAGATCCACGCCGGCGGCCGCATCATGTCGGTCGAGGACATCGGCAACCGGACGGCGCGCGTGCGCATGCGCCACCACGAGCGCGTGATCCGTCCGGGCGGCACGGTCTCCGGACCCGCGATGTTCACACTCGCCGACTTCAGCATCTACGTCGCCATCATTGCCACGCTCGGCGAGTCCGGCTTCGACGCCGTCACGACCAACTTGAATATCAACTTCTTAACAAAGCCCGAGCCGCGCGACATGGTCTCGCTGGTTCGGCTCATCCGGGTCGGCCGCCGGCTGGCGGTGGGCGAGGCCCAGATCTATTCCGATGGGGTCGAGGACATGGTCGCGCTTGCGATCGCCAACTACGCGCTGCCGAACAGGTAATATCTTACCGTTGAACAGGTATCCTGATACCTTCTTCTTACAACGATGATTTTGTTTGGTTTTCTTTCGTGGGCCGAGGTTGACTTCAGCCGGGCTGCTGCACTACAAGCACGCTCGCGCGATCGACGCCGGGAGGCCCCGCGATGAAATCCCTGACTGTCACGAGCTATTCCGCCAAGCCCGGCGAGATAGAGAAGAAATGGGTGCTGATCGATGCCAACGGCCTGGTCGTCGGCCGGCTCGCAACCATCATCGCCGTCCGCCTCAAGGGCAAGCACAAGGCGACCTACACGCCGCACGTCGACACCGGCGATAACGTAATCGTGATCAACGCCGAGAAGGCGGTGTTCACCGGCAACAAGACCGACGACAAGCTTTACCAGTGGCACACCGGCTATCCCGGCGGCATCAAGCAGCGCACGCCGCGGCAGATCCTGAAAAGCAAGCACCCGCAGCGCATCCTGGAGAAAGCCGTGGAGCGCATGCTCAAGCGCGGCCCCCTGCAGCGCCAGATGATGCGCAACCTCAAAGTGTACGCCGGCGGCACCCATCCGCACGAAGCGCAGAAGCCGGAGCCGCTCGACGTCAAGGCGCTCAGCCGCAAGAACGTGAGGGTATAGACGCCATGGCCGAGACAAAGACCTTCGAGGATCT
>JBGGME010000041.1:0-17195 GCA_041288195.1 Hyphomicrobiaceae bacterium | reverse complement strand
GCCAATCCTTGAATGGTGGGCAGGGAAAAAAATTTCTGACGTGAACGGGACCCGCTGCCGAGCCTATGCGTGCTGGCGCGTTGGACATGGGGTAAGTGACCAGACAGCGCGACACGATCTGAAAATCATGAAAGCGGCGATCAGATGGTACAAGCGCGAGCATGATCCAGGGATTGCGGTACCGCTTGTTACGCTTCCAGCGCAAGCAGAGCAACGCAAGGACTATTGGCTGACTCGAGTTGAGGTTGCTGCTCGATTGCGTGCAGCATGGCGTAACCCACACACACGTCACGTGGCTCGATTGATCCTGATCGGCATCTACAGCGGCACGCGACCGGGTGCCATCCTGCGGCTGCGATGGTTACCGTCGCCAAGTGCAGGGTGGTTTGATCTCGATCGGGCCGTGTTGCATAGGACGGGTGCTGCCAATCGGCCGACGAATAAGCGTCAGCCACTCGCGCGCATCCACGCGAGGTTACTGCCACGCCTGCGGCGATGGAAAAAAGCCGATACGGCTCAAGGAATTAGCACTGTCATTCACTACAGAAAGATGCCTGTCGAGGACGTCGGCAACGCGTGGGAGCGTGTAGCAAAGCGCGCAGCTGCCGGCCGCAAAGACGGCCCGCACATCTTGCGCCATACGTGCGCAACCTGGCTCATGCAGCGTGGTGTTGATGCCTTTGAGGCGGCTGGCTTCCTCGGCATGAGCGCCCGAACTCTTTGGGAGGTGTATGGCCACCATCATCCGAACTTCCAGGACAACGCGGCCGGAACCGGGGGCAGGTTGGGGGCAGGTACCCGTGAACGAGGCGTGAATGCAACGAGATCAGCGCGGACGAAGGAGCACTGAAGTTAAAGAGTATTTCCGAGAAACGGTTTCCTGCTAGGAAGGCGGTCCCGTCAACGCGCCCGAGCGGCAATCGAGCCATGGCTGCCCACGACCAAGCCAAGCGCCCCGAGCGCTCTGCCCGCCCCGAGTGGGCCAGGGCGCGCCGCATCGTCGTCAAGATCGGCTCGAGCCTGCTCGTCGACCGGGCGCAAGGCGCGCTCAAGGCCGCCTGGCTCGACACGCTCGCCGACGACATCGCCGCGCTCGTCGGCGCGGGCAGGCAGGTGATCGTCGTCTCCTCGGGTGCCATCGCGCTCGGCCGCCACATGCTCAAGCTGCCAAAAGGCGCGCTCGAGCTCGAGAAGTCGCAGGCGGCGGCCGCCGTCGGCCAGATCTCGCTTGCCGGCGCCTATCAGGCCGTGTTCAAGGCGCGCGGCCTAGTCGCCGCGCAGATCCTGCTGACGCTGGGCGATACCGAGGAGCGCCGGCGCTACCTCAATGCGCGCCAGACCATCGACACGCTGCTCGCCGAGCGCGCCGTCCCAGTCGTCAACGAGAACGACACGGTGGCGACCGCCGAGATCCGCTACGGCGACAACGACCGGCTCTCGGCCCGCGTCGCCAGCATGATGAGCGCGGATTGCCTGGTGCTGCTCTCAGACGTCGACGGTCTCTACACCGCACCGCCCGGCACGAGCGCAGACGCGCGGCTGATCCCCGAGCTGCGCCAGATCACGCCCGAGATCGAGGCCATGGCCGGCGGCGCCGGCACGGAGCTCTCCCGCGGCGGCATGGTGACGAAGATCGAGGCCGGCCGCATCGCGCTCGCCTCCGGCACCAACATGGTGATCACGTCGGGTACCGTGGAGCATCCCCTGCGCGGGCTGTCGCAGGGTGCGCCATGCACCTGGATGCTGGCGCCGTCCGACCCCGTCACCGCGCGCAAACGCTGGATCGCGGGCCAGCTCGAGCCCAAGGGCACCGTCGAGATCGACGCCGGGGCCGAGCGCGCCCTGCTCTCGGGCAAGAGCCTGCTGCCGGCGGGCGTCAGCAGGGTGGAGGGCGCCTTCGAGCGCGGCGATGCCGTCGTCATCCGCGGGCCGGACGGGCGCGAGCTCGGACGCGGGCTCGTGGCCTACACGCGCGAGGACGCCGCCCGCATCATCGGCAAGCGCACCAGCGAGATTGCGGCCATCCTGGGCTATGCCGGCCGCGCCGCCCTGGTGCATCGCGACGACATGGTCTTGAGCCGCGGCTGAGGCCGGCCTAAGACAGCGTCAGCCGAAAGAGACGGACATGACCAAGCTGGCGACCAAGGAAACCGCGGCCAAGAAGTCGAAGCGCACCGTTGCGCCCCAGCGCAAGGCGCCGCCGGCCGCTCCGAGTGTGGCCGCGATCATGGCCGGGCTGGGCCGTGCCGCGCGCGCGGCCGCGCGCGAGCTGGCGCTGGCCTCGACGGAGGCCAAGAATGCCGCGTTGCAGGCCGCCGCTCGAGAGATCAGGGCGCAGGCCTCCGCCATCCTCGCCGCCAACAGGAAGGACCTCGCCGCCGCCAAGGCCGCCGGGACGACCGCCGCCTTCCTCGACCGGCTGACATTGGATTCCAAGCGCATCGAGGCCATGGCCAAGGGGCTGGAGGAGATCGCCGCCCTGCCCGATCCCGTCGGCAGCATCATCGCCAGATGGCAGCGGCCCAACGGCCTCGACATCGCGCGCGTGCGCGTGCCGCTCGGCGTCGTCGGCATCATCTACGAGAGCCGCCCCAACGTGACGGCCGACGCCGGCGCGCTGTGCCTCAAGGCCGGCAACGCCGCGATCCTGCGCGGCGGCTCGGACAGCTATCACTCGAGCCGCGCCATTGCCGCCTGCCTGGTCCAAGGTCTGGCCGCGGCGGACCTGCCGGAGGCCGCCATCCAGCTCGTGCCGACCACCGACAGGGAGGCGGTGGGGCTGATGCTGAGAGGTCTCGACGGCGCCATCGACGTGATCGTGCCGCGCGGCGGCAAGAGCCTGGTGGCGCGCGTGCAGGAGGAGGCGCGGGTGCCGGTGTTCGCGCACCTGGAAGGCATCTGCCACACTTACGTCGACCGCAGTGCCGACCTCGCCATGGCCAAGGCGCTCGCCGTCAACGGCAAGATGCGGCGCACCGGCGTATGCGGCGCCACCGAGACGCTGCTGGTCGATGCCGCGGCGCCCAGGGGCCATCTGCCGGCGCTGATCGCGGCCCTGATCGAGGCCGGCTGCGAGGTGCGGGGCGATGCTGCCGCGCAAGCTGCCGATGCGCGCGTCAAGCCAGCGAGCGAGCAGGATTGGTCGACGGAGTATCTCGACGCCATGATCTCGGTGAGGGTCGTCGACGGCGTCGATGCCGCCATCGCCCACATCCAGAAATACGGCTCCCAGCACACCGACTGCATCGTCGCCGACGACGAGGCAACGGCCGAGCGCTTCCTCGCCCGCCTCGACAGCGCCATCGTGCTGCACAACGCCTCGACCCAGTTCGCCGACGGCGGCGAGTTCGGCATGGGCGCGGAGATCGGCATCGCCACCGGCCGCATGCATGCGCGCGGGCCGGTGGGGGTGGAGCAGCTGACCACCTTCAAGTACGTGGTGCGCGGCAGCGGCCAGGCGCGGCCGGTGTAGGAGTCATCCCGGCGCTTGTCGCCGGGATCCAACCATCGGATAGCGCAGGCGTTAGTGGTTAGGTGGATCCCGGGCACAATGCCCGGGATGACAAAAAAGAGCGGCACCCTGGCCGGGTGCCGCTCCGCAGAGATATGCGCCTCGGGAATTCCGAGCGCTACCGTTTGACCAGGCGCACCACCAGCAAAACGATCACGGCGCCGATCAAGGCGTTGATGATCGCGCCGATGAAGCCGCCGCCGATGAAGATGCCGAGCCTCGGCAGCAGCCAACCTCCGACGACGGCACCGATGATGCCGATGATGATGTCGCCGATCAGACCAAATCCACCCCCCGATACGATGACGCCGGCGAGCCAGCCGGCGATGGCGCCGACGACGAGCCAAATGATGATGACTTCAATTGGCATGGCTTGTCCTTCCCCGTGGGCCGCAAGTTTGTGCAGTTTCGCCCTTGCGCCAGGCGGCCCGCGATACTGGGCGCCTCGGGCGGTAGCCACGAATCAGAACGTTACCGTGTTTCGCCCCGTGCTGCCACCGCCACGACGTTGGCTGACCAACGCCGCTGCGGCGCAACACACTTGCGCACTGCACCATGGCCGCGCTCATGCTAGGCTGCGCCACGCCGCGTGAGCCGGCAACTGCTTGGTCGAGCCGGGGATTTGGGAAAGCAGGACCGGCATTGGAGCCGGATCGGAAGGGGGAACGATGGAACCGACTGCCGCTACAGCCGTGGCGATCGCCGCCGTGCTGATCGGTTTTGCGATATTCGTCCTGGTATTCCAGCTGATCTGGAATTGGACCGTTCCCGCGGTGTTCGGGCTCAAGCGGATCACCTTCTTGCAGGCGCTCGGCATCCTGATCCTGGCTTCGATCCTGACGGGCGGTCACCGCATCGTCTCCACCGACGTGACGAGCACCCTGCCCAAGCGCTCGCATGTACCCGCGGCGAGCGCGTTCTTAGGCTGAGAGTTTCATTCAACGATGAAGAAGTAGGTGAGGAGGCGACATGGCAGGCGTTCTCGAGGGGATCAAGGTGCTCGACTTCGGCCGGTACATCGCCGGTCCCTATTGTGCCGCTCTGCTTGCCGAGCACGGCGCCGAGGTGATCCGCATCGAGAAGCGGGAGGGCAGCGAGGACCGCTACCAGGCTCCCGTCGCCAAGACCGGAGAGGGCGCGCTCTTCCTGCAGATGAACCGCAACAAGCTCGGCATGACGCTCGATCCGATGCTGCCCGAGGGGCAGGAGATCGTGAGGAAGCTGGTCGCCACCGCCGACGTGGTGATCGCCAATCTGCCGCCGCAGCAGCTCGCCCCCATGAAGCTCGACTACGAGAGCCTGAAGGCGGTGAAGCCCGACATCATCCTGACGACGGTCTCGGCCTACGGGCGCGGCGGCCCCTATAGCGACCGCGTCGGCTTCGACGGCATCGGCCAGGTCATGTCGGGCGCCGTCTACATGACGGGCACCGAGGATCAGCCCTATCGCGCGCAAGTGCCCTGGGTCGACTTCGGCACGGCGCTGCACTGCGCGTTCGGCACCATGGCGGCGCTGATGGCGCGCAAGATGACGGGCAAGGGCCAGTGGGTGGAGGGCGCGCTGCTCGCCACCGCCGTCACGCTCGGCAACGCGCTGCTGATCGAGCAGGCGGTGATCGCGCCCAACCGCGTCCCCACCGGCAATCGCGGGCAGACGGCTGGGCCGGTCGACATCTTCAGGACCAAGGACGGCTGGATACTCGCCCAGGTGATCGGCCAGCCGCTCTACAAGCGCTGGGCCAAGCTGATGGGCGAGGAGCACTGGCTGACCGACCCGCGCTTCAAGGACGACATCTCCCGCGGCGACAACGGCGCCGTCATCTCCGAGCGCATGAGCCGCTGGTGTGCCGAACATTCGACCGCCGAGGCGCTGGAGATCCTGGGCAAGGCCAAGATTCCCGCGGGGCCCGTACTCAAGCCGCAGCAGACGCTCGACGATCCCCACATCCAGGCCATGGGCTTCTTCCAGCCGACCGAGTTCCCGGGCGCGCCGCGACCCGCGCCGCTCGCCAAGGTGCCCGTATGGCTGTCGGGGACGCCCGGCGCCATCCGCCGGCGGCCGCCCAAGCTCGGCGAGCACACCGATCAGATCCTCGCCGGGCTCGGCTACAGCAAGAAGGCCATTGCCGGCCTGCGCGAGAAGGGCGTGGTGTAGGGCGCAGCCGGGGCCTCACCGCGCCGGCCCGACATGCACGCTCGGCGCGGCGCAGAAGAGGTTCCGCAGCGTGGTCGTGAAACCGTGAAGCGTGCGACCCGCCGAGAGGCTCGCCTGCCGTCATTGCTGCAAAATCGATTGATCGGAGATGGCAGATGTTGCGTCGAGCGGCGTTCGCCGCGCTAGGCCTTGGCGTGGCGGTCACGGTGGTGTTGTGCGTCGCGCGGGCGCCCATGCCGGTGCAATTCTTCGACTATCACGCAATGTGCGAGGCTTCGGCGGCCGTCGCCGTCGATGCGAGCCGTTTCCTGGTCGCCGATGACCAGGACAGCATCTTGCGCCTCTATGAGCGCGGCAAGCCCGAGCCGATCTCTCCTCAAAGGGATCTTGCCGAAGCTCTCGGCGTCCCCAAGCAATTCACCGGCAAGGACCGCAAGACCGACATCGAAGGTGCCGCGGCCATCGGCAACCGGATCTACTGGATCACCGGCCACGCGGAAAGATGGCGTACACAGCGCCTGTTCTTCGCCACCGATTTTCTCGGCGAAGGCGGAACGTGGGACGTCAAGCCGGTCGGAACGCCGTATCGGAGCCTGCGCGAAGACTTGCTCGGAGACAAGGCAACCGTCGGGTACATCGACAACCCCGAGCTTCGGGACAGCGACGCCGCGAACGGCTTCAATATCGAAGGCCTGGCAGTGGCACCGGATGGAAAGCAACTGCTGATCGGTCTGCGCAATCCGGTGGCGAAGGGCAAGGCGCTCGTCGTCCCTCTCGAAAACCCCAACGACGTTCTTCTGAAGGGTGTTCCGCCGAAGTTCGGCAAGATCATTGCGCTCCATCTCGACGGTCACGGCATCCGCAGCATCGACCGTGTCGGCGACCGCTATCTCATCGTCGCCGGGGCCGTCAGGGACGAGCCGGGCCACTCGCTCTACTGGTGGTCCGGCAGCCGCAAAAAAGCGCCGACGCTCGTGCGCCACCGCATCGGCCTGCCCGGTGACGACTTCAGGCCGGAAGCCCTGTTCGCCATTCCGGGGACAGACAAAGCGCAACTGCTGGGCGATGACGGCAACGTCGACGCCAGGGGAGCGGAGTGCAGAAAATCCGCGCAGGAGAACAAGAAGCTCCGCAGCATCATCATCACGCCGTGACGCGCGGAGCCTGCCGAGGGAACCTAAAGCCGTCTGCGCGGTTCTCCTGCGGTCATGAGCCAACAGGAGGAAGCTGCGTCATGCCAGTCATTCTGTGGTTGCTGGGCGTGCCCCTCAGCATCGTCATCATCCTGATGCTTGTGGGCGTCGTCTGATCGAGTGCCAACCGCGCGGCTGCTCCCGGAAGCCTGCGCGTCCTCAGCGTCCCGCGCCCGCGAAGAAGTCCTGCAGCGCATCGATCACGGCCTCCGGCGCCTCCTCAGCCAGGTAGTGGCCGCTGGCGACGGGGCCGCCACTCACCTCCCCCGCGCAAAACTGCCGCCAGACGGCGAGCGCGTCGTACCACTGGGGGATCTTGCCCTTGGCGCCCCACAAAACCAGCAGCGGGCATTGGATCTTCTTTCCGCCCGCGCGGCTTGCCCGGTCGTGCTCGAGGTCGATGGTGGCGGCGGCGCGATAGTCCTCGCACATGCCGCGGATCATCTCGGGAATCTTCACCGCCGCCAGGTAGTCGGCCAGCGCCTCGGGATGGAAGAACGTCGAGGGCTTGGGCTCGCGCGAGGTGTGCACGGAAAACCACGCCTCGGGCGCGGCGTTTATCAGCATCTCCGGGAAGGGATGCGGCTGCGCGAACCAGAACCAGTGGTAGTAGCCGAGGCCGAAGGCCATGTCGGCGCGCTCGAAATGCTCGATGGTCGGCACGATGTCGAGCACGGCGAGCTTCTCCACGCGGTCCGGGAAATCGATGGCCAGCCGATGCGATACCCGGCCGCCGCGGTCGTGGCCGACGAGGAGGAAGCGGCGATGCCCCAGCCGTTCCATCACCTCCACCATGTCCTTGGCCATCACGCGCTTGGCGTAGGGAGCGTGGTCCGCGGTCGCCTCGGGCTTGAGCGAGCCGCCGTAGCCGCGCAAATCGGGGCACACGACGGTGAATCGCTCCGCCAGCCGCGGCGCTACCGCGTGCCACATGGCGTGCGTCTGCGGGTTGCCGTGCAGCAGCAGCAGCGGCGGGCCCGACCCGCCGCGCCTCAACCGGATCGCCCCGGCCCTCGTCGTCACGTGCTCCAGCACAAATCCCGGAAAGATCATGTCGAGCCCTTCCCCGCGCCGGGCGGATGCGTCGCCTGCCAGTGGCGGGCGATGTCGACGCGGCGGCACAGCCAGACGCCGCTCTTGGCCTGCACGTAATCGAGAAACCGCGCCAGCGCCGCCGCCCGTCCAGGGCGGCCGACGAGACGGCAGTGGAGGCCGACCGACATCATCTTCGGCGCACCGGCGCGGCCCTCCTCGTACAGCATGTCGAAACTGTCCTTGAGGTAGGCAAAGAACTGGTCGCCCGAGTTGAACCCCTGCGCGGTGGCAAAGCGCATGTCGTTGGCATCGAGCGTATAGGGCACGATCAGGTGCGGCCCGCGCGGACCCTCGATCCAGTAGGGCAGATCGTCGGCATAGGAGTCGGAGGAGTAGAGGAACCCGCCCTTCTCCATGACGATGCGCGTGGTGTGGGTCGAGCAGCGGCCCTGGTAGAAGCCGAGCGGACGCTCGCCGGCGACCTCCGTGTGGATGCGGATCGCCTCGAGGATGTGGGCGCGCTCGTCGGCTTCCGAGAAGTCCTTGTACTCGATCCATTTGAGGCCATGGGTCGCGATCTCCCAGCCGGCCTCGCGCATGGCCGCGACCGCCTCGGGATGGCGCTGCATGGCGTGCGCGATGGCGTAGACGGTGACGGGAACGCGCCGCGCCGTGAACAGCCGCCACAGCCGCCAGAAGCCGGCGCGGGAGCCGTACTCGTAGATCGACTCCATGTTCATGTGGCGCTGGCCCGGCCAGGGCGCCGCCCCCACGATCTCGGACAGGAAGGCCTCGGAGGCCGGATCGCCGTGCAGGATCGAATTCTCGCCGCCCTCCTCGTAGTTGATCACGAACTGCACCGCGACCGCCGCCCCGCCTGGCCACTTCGCATCGGGCGGGGTGCGGCCGTAGCCGACGAGGTCGCGGGGATAGGGAGTGGCTTGGCTCATGACTCTGCCTCGGGTCGCTTCTCGGTTGGCCCGGCATATTGGGCCCCGAGCGCTGAGCGCAGGTTAGCCGGCCGCGGCAGCAGAGGCGAGAGGAGGCCGGCGTCCCGGTCGGTCGCTATCGCAAGTCCTCGCGGATGCGCATCCAGATGTCGGCCATCACCACGCCCGGGATGCTGCGGCTGTCGCGGCGCAGGATATGTGTGAGCGGGCGCCGGCCGGTCGACAGCAGCGCCTCGCGGGCTTGCGCGTTCTGCTCGAACTTGGCGCGGCAGGCCCGCTCCATGAGCTGCCAGTGCGCCCAGGTACCGACGGCGATCTCCTGCCCGCCGTAGCTGACGGTGGCGCCATAACCCTTCCTGTCGCCCTCGTCGCGGGCGCGCGGGGCGTCCACCTTGGCGAGCCGGCGGCGCTCGGCGGGATCGGCGAACTTCAACCCCTGCCAGAAGGACTCGACCGAGAGGTACTGCTGCCCGTCGAGAACGAACGGCGCGGTCGCGAAGTTGCCGATCATGCGTGCCACGGGATCGGGGCTGTTGCTGACGACGTTGATCGGCTCGCGGCAGGCCTCGGGCTTTTCGCCGAGGTCGTTGAGCTCGATCGCGGCTTCCTGCGAGCCCACGACGTGGAAGACGTGGCCGGCATGCTGCACCTTCCACGCTGCCAACTGGTCGGTCTCCTCGGCGGTCTCGGGCACGAGCACGACGAGGCCTTCTTTCAAGATCGTGCGCATGATCGGGCTCATTCCAGCAGGTGGCCGCCGTCGTACATGCAGGCGATGCGGCCGAGCGCGGCGCGGAACTGGTCGGTCGCGAGCAGGGCGGCGAGGGCGGCGGCGGGCTCGCGAGCGGATCGCGGGAACTCGGCGGTGCCGAGGAGCGGAGATATGGGGTCAGACCCCAAATTGCCACCTACGCCTTTCGGAAGGGCGCCGACATGGGGTCTGACGCCATCGCATCCGGTCTCGATGATGCGTCGCAGTAAAGCCGGATCGAGCGACGGCAGCGTGGCGAAGAACCCCTGCAGCAAGGCTTGCGCGAGCTTGTGGTCGGGATGGTCCGGCCGCTCGGGCGCGCGGCCGCAATCCCACAAGTGCCCGACCTTGTCCCAGGGCGCGGGCTCGGCTGGGAAGCGCTGCACCAGCTCCGCCTCCTCCTCGGCCACGTAGAAGCGGTTCAGCCTGTCGAAGAAGGCGAAGCGGTAGCCGTTGGCGGTGAGCTGCGGCTCCCATGCGTCCCATGCCGCCTGCATGCTGCCGGGCGCCACGGCCTCGACCAGCACCACACGCGGACGGTGCCGCTTGAAGTCCATTCCGGCCAGGACCTCGGCCTCCGCGCCCTCGACGTCGATCTTGAGGAAGTCGATGCGGGCGAGCCCTGCCTCCTCGATCAGGGCCGAGAGCGTGCGCACGGGCAGACGCATGGTCGTGAAGCCCGCGCCGAATTTCCCTGCGCCCGCTGCGTGCTCGCGCACGGTGGTGGAGAACCCGTGCAGCTTGTCGACGACGTGGAACTCGGTTTCCCCCTCGGCCCTGCCGGCGAGGCAGCAGGCGGCATGATCGCGCGGGCGCACATGGGCGTAGATGTCGGCCAGCGCCTTCTGGGGCTCCACGATCAGCCCGCGCCAGCCCTTGAGGTAGAACCAGAACGACACGTTGTCGGCCACGGGATGCCCGCCGCCGACATCGACGTAGGTGCCCATCTGCTGCCCGGCGAACACCAGGTCCAGGTGGTAGTCCTCGAGGTTCTGCGCGTAGGAGAGTTGCATGGGCTTGCTTCGGGTTTCAGGGGTCGGGTTTCAGGGGCGGCAGGGGCAAGAGGGCACAGGCCTTTGGCGTTCCTTGGGCGTGGCCTTTTGCGATATAGGCACCGGGCGATCGCCCTGATCCCTTCAACCTAGTCCCTGGAACCTTGCCACATACAAGAACCATGACGCCTGCGATCATCACCGACGCCGGACCGCTGCTTTCGCGCTACGACGCCGTCTTCTGCGACGTATGGGGCGTGTTGCACAACGGCCGCAAGGCCTATGCCGAGGCCGGTGCCGCGCTCGCCCGTTTCCGCGATCAGGGCGGCACGGTGATCCTGGTCTCCAATGCGCCGATTCCGGCCGAAGGCGTCGAGCGGGTGCTGGAGAAGACCGGCGTGCGCCGCGATGCCTGGGACGCCATCGTCTCCTCGGGCGACATCGCCCTCGACCATATCGCCGCCAGGGGCTATCGGCGCATGCACTGGGTGGGGCCGAGCGAGCGCGACTATGCCCTCTACGTGCGCCTGCCGGCGCCGCAGGTGCCGCTCGCCGAGGCCGAGGCCATCGTGTGCACGGGCCTGCGCAACGACCGCACCGAGACTGTGGAGGACTATCGCGGCCTGATCGAGGAGGGCGTGGCGCTCAGCGTGCCGTTCGTGTGCGCCAATCCCGACCTGGTGGTGGATGTGGGCGCGCTGCGCCTGACCTGCGCGGGGGCGATCGCCGCCGAATACGAGCGGCAGGGCGGGGAGGTATTCTGGGCCGGCAAGCCGCACCCATCCGCGTATGCCACGGCGCTGGAGCGGGCGGCGGAGCTGCGCGGCAGCAAGCCGGACCTGGCGCGCATCCTCGCGATAGGCGATGCGGTGCGCACCGACCTCGCCTCCGCGCGCGGGCTCGGCGTCGACGGCCTGCTGATCGCCGCCGGCATCCACAGCGACGACTTGCTCGCCGATGGGCTCATCGATCCCGCACGACTTGCCGCCCTGTTCGCCGAGCCCGATGCGCCTCCGGCCGCGGCGGCGATGACCCATTTGCGCTGGTGAGCGAGGAAGACGCCCATGTCCGCCGGCGCAGCGAGGTACGACGCGGTCGTGTTCGATCTCCTCACCGCGCTGCTCGATTCCTGGAAGCTGTGGAACGACGTCGCCGGCTCCGAGGAAGCGGGCATGCGCTGGCGCCGCAAATACCTCGAGATCACCTACGGCTGCGGTGCGTATCGCTCCTACGCGTCGCTCGTCGAGGAAGCGGCCGTCGCCGCGGGACATCCGGCCTCCCTCGCGCAGGACCTTGTCGCCCGCTGGCAGGAGCTGGAGCCATGGCCGGAGGTGCCCGCCGTGCTGGCGGAGCTCGGCAAGCGCGTGCCGCTCGGCGTCGCCACCAATTGCTCCGCCGTGCTCGGCGCGCAGGCGGCGCTTCGCACGGGCGGCGCGTTCAAGGCCGTGATCACTGCCGAGGTGGCCGGCTTCTACAAGCCCCGGGCCGAGCCCTATCGGGCCGTCCTTGCCGCGCTCGGCACGAGCCCGGCGCGCACCCTGTTCGTGGCAGGCTCGGCCTCGGACGTGCCGGGCGCCCAGGGCGTCGGCATGCCCGTCTTCTGGCACAACCGCATCGGCTTGGCGCCGGTAGGATCGACAAACCCCGAGTTTTCAGCCCGATCGCTGGCGCCGCTCCTCGACATCGTGCACTGACGATCCGTCACGGTGCTGTCACGGTCGTCCGTCCACTTTTCGTTCCGGGCAAGCTGCCGCAGCCGCAGTGGCGATCATCCCCTGGAATTCCGGTCGGCGCCCACTAGATTTCTGTCGCCTGGCGGGCACATCGCGTATCTCTGCCCGCGTGCCGCAATCCGGTGCGGCGAAACCTTCCCCACCCCTCTCCGGACCATCTTCACGGTAGGATCATGGCGCAACCCACCCCGGCCTCGACCTCGCTACGCCCGATTCCGCAGCTGATCTTCGGCTCGCGCTGGCTGCAGCTTCCGCTGTATCTGGGCCTGATCGCCGCCCAGGGCGTCTACGTGGTGCTGTTCCTCAAGGAGCTGTGGCACCTGCTGACGCATGCAACCACCTTCACCGAGCAACAGATCATGCTGGTGGTGCTCGGCCTGATCGACGTGGTGATGATCTCCAACCTGCTCGTGATGGTGATCGTCGGCGGCTACGAGACGTTCGTGTCGAGGCTGCGGCTGCAGGGACACCCCGACCAGCCCGAGTGGCTCGACCACGTCAACGCCAGCGTGCTCAAGATCAAGCTGGCGATGGCGATCATCGGCATCTCCTCGATCCATCTGCTTCGGACGTTCATCGAGGCCGGCAACCTCGGCCAGCAGGGCGCGCGGCTCACCGAGTCCGCCGTGCTGTGGCAGACGATCATCCACATCACCTTCATCCTGTCGGCGGTCGGCATCGCCTACGTCGACCGGCTCGGCCAAGGCGCCGCTCCGCATCCGGCCAAGGCGCACAAGGCGGGTTGAACCGCGGCCGGGCATTGGCGGCCATATGCGGTTATGGTTGACGAACTATGCTAAATGCGCATATTAGCCACGCTGACGGCTGCACCGTCATGTAGCGGTTTCGTGTGGGCTGCAGGGGGTGAGCGGTGGCACGACCAGGATGTCCTCTCCACGATCAATGTCCATTCGATCCGATCTCCAGCTGGGCACGAGTGACCACCGCGCTCATCGTGTCCGTCATCATCCTGAGCAAGCCCATTCTGAATGGTCTTGGGATTCAAGCCACCGAAACAATCTTGGCCGCCAAGATTGCCATCAACTTCTCGATCTTCGCCCCAGTCTGTGTGCTGCTGCTGACGTGCGCTTACGGCTACTATCACGTCGTGGAGAAGAGCCACTTCCTGCCGTTTTGCGTCGACATCGCGGGCATACCGGGAACATTTCTCGGCTTGTTCTTCCTGGCTGCCAAATAGGTTCGCGTTGCAACTCTATTGGAGGATGACAATGCTGAAATCCCTGCGCCTGGGCGTCGCCGCCGTCATGCTAGCGCTGCTGGCTCTTGCCCTTGCCACTGTAACCGCGCAGGAGAATACGAACGGAAATGCCCTTCCCTCGGGCGCGATCCCAACAGGCACCTATGAGCGCTTTACTATGCTTCAGAAGATTCGCTTCGGGGCAACTGCGCTGGTCAACCCCTCTCTCGCGGAGAGCGCGGCAGTCGTTTACAGCTTCGAGCCCGACGAGGTTCTCTCCACAGCCGTGTGGCATCAGGAAGTAACTGACCAAATGTCTGCTGGCCGAGTGCAGTTCGGTCAAGTGGTGGAGGCCGGCACGAAGACTGTGCTCAAGGTTGATCGCGATACGGCCAAGGATATCGCGGGCACAATGCGCAAAAATACGGATCTGCGGGTGCTCAAGCGAGGCAAGTTCCTCTCTGTCTATCCCACTCTTGGTGGGGCGCGCCCTTCAGGCGAGTGGATTGCGTGGCGCCCTGAGGAGGGCAAGCATTAGGTCGCCTAACCTTGCCGGGCCAGCCGCAGCAGGCGACCGTCCACCAGGATCGCCGCGTACGCTACCACCAGCAAGCCCCAAATCAGGGCCAAGTGTTCCCATTGACGCGCACAGATCACGCCGCCGGCGCCTGCCAGGGCGTAAGCCGTAAGGGTAACAACAACACGGCGGCTGCTCATTGATGTGGCCCATGGAAAGTGCATTTTCTGCACTCTACGCTCTTTTTCCCAACGGTCCATGAATGACCTCTCGGATTTCCTAACCGTGCAATCCTGATCGGTCATGCGGCCCCTGAAATTTCCCTGGGGAACACGCAACCAGGTTCTGTCCAGTACGTTACTAGCCTGTTCATTTCTTCGACGCTGCGGTTGCCCCCTTCGCGTCAGCGAACCCGCCAAAGACCATGTCGGGGGAGGAGGTGTTGTGGCGCGAGGGGGCGATGCGGCCGGCCCAGATGTCGGTCGCGCTGGCCCGGTCGAAGGCCATGATGGCCCCTTCGCGCCAGCCCTTGGCACCCGTCTCGCGCACGGCGATGCGGGCGACGTCGTTGTTGAAGTCGGTCACGTACATGGAGCGCAGCGCGGCGAACGGGCGGCCCTCGATCGCTTTGTCGAAGGCGACCTCCAGCAGGTTGCGGTTCTGATCGACCTTGGCCATTTTCACGGTCGCGGTGCCGCCGCGCTCGAAGGCGAGCGTGAAGGTGCGCGTTGCGGGATCGAAGGCGATCTCGCGGATCCGCACGATCGGGCGACCCTCCACCTCGACGGGGCCGACGAGGAACGAGGAGCCGAACGCGGTCGGCGCCATGCCGGCCGGTGCCAGCGGCCGCAGGCGCCAGTAGCCGTCCTGCGGGTAGAGCACCAGCACCTCCTCCCCGCCCATGGGCCGGATCATCCAGACTTGCAGGAGGTGCAGGCCCTTCTCCACGCGGTTGCCGATGCGCACGGTGGCGGTGGAGGGGCGCCAGAAATTCTGGAAGGTGAGACCCACGATCCAGAAGTCGATTTCCTCGTAGATTGTGGTGCGCCTGGGCGGCTCGGGCTTGCCGGCGGCCGGGTCGCCGGGCGCAGTGCAGCCGGTCCAGTCCGCCTCGAAGCTGTCGCGCTGCAGGGTGCCGATGTAGGCGGGATGGGCGGCCTCGACGCGGAAGGCGCGCACCTGCGACGAGGCGAGGTTGAGCGTGATGTTGTCCTTCTCGGCGCACAGCACCGGCTCGCTGGCGTTCGTCACGTCCACGGCGATGGGCTCGGCGACTGCGGTAGCCGCGGAGATGAAGAAGGTCGCGAGGAGCGCCAGCCACCTGTAGGGCGCAATAGGCGTCAGCCGTATTGCGCCGACCATGCGCAAAGCGGCGCAATACGCTCCGCTATTGCGCCCTACGCTCGCAATGTCAGCTCTGGAGAACACAGTAGACATCACCCGAGTTGGCCTCGTGGGGGAGAGCGGCGAGATGGTCGGCCATGTCGGCCTGGCCGAGCCAGCGGCCGAAGGTGAGCCGCTGGCTCTCGCCAAGCGCCACATCGAAACCGTAGGGCCCGAGCGAGGCTAGCCGATCGAGGCAGGCCAGCGCCACGTCGCGCTGGATGGTGGTGAACTCGAAGGAAAGCGCCGGCAGAGGTTGTGACAGGCCGGCGAGCACGGTCTCCTCGAAGCCCTCCACATCGATCTTGGCGAAGGCCGGGCGTCCATGCCGGGCGATCAGGGCATCGAGGGTCGTTGCGGACACATCGACGATCTTGTCCCAGGTCTCCCCTTCCCAGCCGCCGGCTCCGTCGGCCGCCGACACGAACTCGGGCGAGGCGGTGGAGACGGTAGGGTTGGCGGAGTTGATCCTGAGCTGCACGACGCCGGCACGGTCGCTGCAGGCCGACTCGATCAGCGTCACGTCCGCGTCGCCCGCGTAGATGGCGCGGATGGCGCGGGCGCACAGCAGCTGCGGCTCGAGCGCGACCACGCGGGCGCCGAGCCGGCGGAAGGCGCCGAGCCGGTCGCCGACGTGGGAGCCGATGTCGAAGGCGAGGTCGCCGGAGCGCACGAAGCGGGCGTAGAGCGCATCCATGGCCGCATCGCGCGCCGGATCGCCGTAGTAGACCTCGAGCGAGCGGCGCAGCGGCGCGAAGGTCGGGTCGGCGCGAAGGCCGGTGATCGTTGCGGCTCGGTCGCTCATAACGATGCGAACACCTTGACCATCTGCAGGCTCGGCATCTCTGCTAGGCTGCTCGCATGATGGTTGCGCGCTGGCTCGGCAGGTCTCTTCTCGTCGCGTCCTACGCCGCCCCCTGGGCATGGTTGACGTGCTTCGGTGTCTTTGTCGCGGCGGTGACGATCAAGGTCGGCCATTTTCCGCATTACTCCAACCCCGACCCGAAGCACGTTGACGGGTTGTGCGTGCTTTACCTGGCGACGATGCTGCTGCTCATCGCGACGCTGGCCTCGCCGATTGTCGTCGGCGGCCACGCTCTTATCGCGGCGTTGAGGCAGCAGCGTGTGCATGCAGAGCCTGTGACGACTGCCGTCTATCTCCTGGGCCTCACACTCTTCGTCATCGTCATCTTCGGCAACGCATTCGGGCTCGGCAGCTGGCTGTTCGACTAGACGCCTTGGGCGCCGACCTCCCGCATCACCGCCTTCACGTCGGCCGGTGCCGCGAAGTCCTCGGGGATGCCGCACAGGCCGAGGCGTTGCAAGGCGCGGCCGACGCCAGGGTCGGCGGTGACAACGGCGAACGGGATTGCGAGCAGGTAGCCGGCGGTCAGCGGCAGGCTCCACCAGAGCACGGCAGGGGCGATCAGGAAGAGCGCGCCGCACACGAGGATGCCGAACAGGGTCTGCGGCCACAGGTTGCGCGCGGCATCCGCCCAGGACAGGCCCCGCGCGTCACGCGACTGCCCGCCCCACACCACCGACCTCCCGAACAGCAGGCCGATCATGAAGATGGAGGTGCGAATGGTGGAGACGGCGCCCTGCAGGAATGAGAAGGCGATCTCGAGGGCCGCGCTCGGAACGAACCTGAGCCAGCCGCCGTAGCGCGCGACGCCGCCGCGCGTCAGCACGACGTCGGCGAGACCCGCGAGCTTCGGCATGAGGTACATGGTGAAGAACGTGACGTAGAGGCCGATGGCGAGATTGACCGGGAAGTC
>JBGGME010000040.1:0-21691 GCA_041288195.1 Hyphomicrobiaceae bacterium | reverse complement strand
GATCCAGCGCCGGCTGCTGGTGCTCGAGGAGCAGGGCGCCGACGCCTTCTTCGGCGAGCCGGCGCTCGACATCAAGGACTTCATGCGGGTCGGCAACGACGGGCGCGGATACATAAATGTCCTCGCCGCCGACAAGCTGATGAAGACGCCGCGGCTCTACGCCACCTTCCTGCTGTGGATGCTGGCGCAGCTGTTCGACAAGCTGCCCGAGGTCGGCGATGTCGAGAAGCCCAAGCTCGTGTTCTTCTTCGACGAGGCGCACCTGCTGTTCAGCGAGGCGCCCAAGGCGCTGCTCGAGCAGGTCGAGCGGGTCACGCGGCTGATCCGCTCCAAGGGCGTCGGCGTCTACTACATCACGCAGAACCCGCGCGATGTGCCCAACTCGGTCTCAGCCCAGCTCGGCAACCGAATCCAGCATGCGCTGCGCGCGTTCACGCCGGCCGAGCAGAAGGGCATCCGCGCGGCGGCCGAGACCTTCCGGCCCAACCCCAAGCTCGACATGGAGCGCGTGATCCAGGAGCTGAAGGTGGGCGAGGCGCTGGTCTCCGTGCTGCACGGCAGCGGCGAGCCGTCGGTGACGCAGCGCACGCTGATCCGTCCGCCGTCGGCGCGCATCGGGCCCATCACTCCGGAGGAGCGCAAGGCCCTGGTCGAGAAGAGCCCGGTCTACGGCAAGTACGAGGAGACGGTGGACCGCGACTCCGCCTACGAGCTGCTGCAGAAGCGCACGCAGGAGGCCGCTGCGGAGGAGAAGCGTGAGGAGTCGAGCTGGGGCAGCATCCTCATGGGTGGCGGCGGCACGGGCCGGCGCCAGGGCTATGGCGAGACTTTCGCAAAACAGATCATGCGCACCGTGGCTGCGAGCATCGGCGCCATCATCGTGAAGTCGATCCTCGGCGGTCGGGCCAAAAGGTGAGTGTAGGGTGAGCGTCATGGCAGGCAGGAACGACGGCCGCGAGCGGGCTCCGCCGCGTCGGCAGCAGCAAGACTACGACGAGCCGGCACCGCGCCGGCGCAGCGGCGGCTACCAGCGCCAGGGCATCGGCGAGGCGGTGGCCAAGTCCTTCATCCGCTCGATCGCCTCGAGCCTGGGTCGCATCCTCGCGAAGACGCTCACCGGGCGGATGCGGTAAGTCGGCGCGACGGTGGCCTGCTCCCTGGGCCTCTGCTATCTCATCGCGACTGCGTGCATGCAGATCGTGGCCAGGCGGCAATGACATTGCGCGATCGTTTTCGTGAGGCCTGGGACTGCCGGGAGTGCCGGGCGTATCGGCGGGCGGCGCTGGTGGTCGGGCTGCTGGCGGCGTGCTCGTGCCTGTTGCTCTGAAGTGGGACGATCGGCATGAGCGGCCATGTCCTCACGCGAGGGTTCGAGGAGCGCGACCGGGAGCGGATCGTGGCGCTGCTGCGCGAGTACGAGACTGCCATCGGCGTCTCGCTGTGCTTCCAGGATTTCGCGGGCGAGCTCGAGGGTTTGCCCGGCGACTATGCGCCGCCCGGCGGCACGCTGATCCTGGCGCGTGAGCCGGAGACGGGTGAGCTCATCGGCTGCGTGGCGGTGCGCCCCGTGCCGGCCAAGCCGGGGATGTGCGAGATGAAGCGCCTCTATGTGCGGGACGCGGCGCGGGGCAGCGGGCTCGGGCGCACACTGGCGCTTGCCTCGTTCGCCGAGGCGCGGCGCATCGGCTACACGGCCATGTGCCTCGATACGCTGCCCAGGATGACGCAAGCGCAGGCGCTCTACCGATCGCTCGGCTTCCGGCAGACGGGGATCGCCGCGTCCGATCCACCCGTGCTCCTGTTCGAGCGCGAGCTGGGGAGCGGCCCATGACCGGCGAGCCCCCCGACCGGAAGTTCCGGCTCCCCGATGGGCGTATGCTAGCGTTTCGCATCTGGGGCGATCCGGACGGCCATCCGCTGCTGTTCCTGCACGGTACGCCCGGATCGCGGCTCGAGTTCGCCATCGGCCATGGCAGCGGCCGCGACCTGGGGCTCGCCCTGGTGGTGCCGGACCGCTGGGGCTATGGGCTCAGCGACGTGCCGCGAACGCCGTCGCTGCCGACGTTCGCCGCCGACATGGCTACGCTTATGGATCACCTGGGGCACCACCGCTTCGCGGTTGGAGGCATCTCGGGTGGCGGGCCCTATGCGTCGGCGGTGGGGGCGTGCCTCCCCGAACGAGTCGATGCACTGGCGCTCGTCAGCCCCGTGGGGCCGATCGCGGACGCGGGGTGCGCCGCCGCCATCTCGACCCTCCACCGCTTCTGCTTCACGGTCCTGCCTGACTTGCCCAGGGTGACGGCCGGCATCTTCGGCGCGTTCCGCTGGAGCCTCGAGCGGTCGCCCGCGCTCGCGGCCCGGCTCGCAACCGTTCGCGGCGGCAGGCCCGACCGCGATCTGATCCTCCGGCCGGAAATCTGCACGCGGCTGCTGGCGAGCTTCCGCGAGGGGCTGCGGCCCGGCATGCGCGGGCCGATCACGGACCTGGCGATGTTCTCCAGGCCTTGGGGCGTGGATCTGGAGCGCATCGCCGCGCCGGCTCGGCTGTGGATCGGCACGGCGGACAAGGCGGTGCCGCTCCTCGCCGCGCGCGCGTTGGCGCAACGCATCGGCGGATGCTCGTACGAGGAGATGAACGGGGAGGGCCACCTGTGGGTGGCGGCCAACTATGCGCGCGTGCTCGAATGGGTCGTGGCGACGCGGCGCACTGAAACGGCCTGCGCGCGATAGCTGCGGC
Source organism: Hyphomicrobiaceae bacterium (assembly GCA_041288195.1). Lineage (GTDB taxonomy): Bacteria > Pseudomonadota > Alphaproteobacteria > Rhizobiales > Hyphomicrobiaceae > AWTP1-13. Next base: position 18,954 of record JBGGME010000040.1, on the reverse strand, counting down.
AGGCCGACAACGGCACGATGCCTGCGTCAGGCGGGCGCCCGGCGCCCCGACATCCCGAGCAGGCCCTTGAGCCAATCCGCCGTCGAGGGGACCGCCTTCACATCGGGCGTGTCCCGCCCGAGCAGCCCGGCCTCGTCGGAGCGCCAGCTCTCGGTTTCGACCATTGCCTCGGCCTTCTTGTCCTCGGCGACCTCGTCGGCCGCCATGGCGAAGCCCGCGGCGTGCGCGGCTGTGTGTAACGTCTCGATACCCATGGCACTCAAACTCTCAAGCCCTAGCAAGCGTTCCAGGATTTGCTCCCGGGCTCGACGTCTTCTGGAGGGTGCCGCTTGTTGAAAACTTCCCCTGCTCGCGGCACTTCCGGATCGGCTTGAGAAACATTTAGCGGGGCAGGAACGCCTCGCGTCAAGCAAAATCGCGAAACATCGCGTGATCACAAGCCGTTGAGTTGCGGTGCATCCAAAACATGCGAGCCGGCCTTCGCACTGCCGCATGAGCGCACGGTTACTACCTGCCCGGATATTGCCCGCAGGCGGCGGGCAGATGAGGGCCCCGCAGCTTCGTCGCGCGCGAATTGCGCGATTGCCGTTAGCTCTTGCGCTCGCACTGACGGAAGTTCACGATATTGTCACGCGCCCCACAAGCTCAGGCGCGGGGCGCGCGCGAGAGCTCGCGTTCCCCTGCCTGGGCTCATCTGGAGGAGGACCTCATGGGGCAATCCGCGGGCCAAGCCGGCCGCAGCTCCCGCTGCATCGCACTGGTTGGGCCTTACCTGTCCGGCAAGACGACTCTCCTGGAATCCATCCTTGCCCGCACCGGCGCCGTGACGCGCCAGGGCAAGGTGGCCGACAAGAATACGGTCGGTGATGCCTCCGGCGAGGCTCGCGACCACGGCATGAGCGTCGAGGTCAACGTCGCAGACGTCAGCTTCCTCGGCGACAACTTCACCTTCATCGACTGTCCCGGCTCCATCGAGTTCCAGCACGAGGGAGCGCTCGCGCTCACGGGCTGCGACGCGGCCGTGGTGGTGTGCGAGCCCGATCCCAAGCGGGTGCCGGCGCTGCAGCTGATCCTGAAGCAGCTCGAGGACCGCGGCATCCCGCGCTTCCTGTTCCTCAACAAGATCGATTCCTTCGACGCGCAGGTGCGCGACATCCTCCCGACCCTGCAGCCCGCGAGCTCGCGTCCGCTGGTGCTGCGCCAGATCCCGATCTGGGAGAACGGCGTCGCCTCGGGCTTCGTCGACCTCGCGCTCGAGCGGGCCTTCGTCTACCGCACTCACGCGCAGTCGGAGGTGATCGAGATGCCGGCTACCGTCAAGGAGCGCGAGACGCAGGCGCGCTTCACGATGCTGGAGCAGCTCGCCGACTACGACGACGAGCTGATGGAGCAGCTGCTTTCCGACGTGCAGCCCGCGCGCGACAAGGTGTTCTCCGACCTCGTCAAGGACCTGCGCGAGGGCCTGATCGTGCCGGTGCTGCTGGGCTCGGCCGAGAACGGCAACGGCATCGTGCGGCTCTTGAAGGCGCTGCGACACGAGGCGCCGTTCGTCGACAGCACGGCCAGGCGCATGAAGCTCGAGAACGCCAAATCGGCCGCGCACGTGCTCAAGACCATCTACACCGCGCACGGCGGCAAGCTCAGCCTCGTGCGCGTGCTGGCCGGCGAGTTCGGCGAAGGCACGATCGTGCAGGGCGCGCGGTCGGAGGAGCGCGCGGCGGCCTGCCTTTCGATGCTGGGCCAGGAGACCAGGAAGCGCGGCCCCGCCAAGGCCGGCGACACGGTGGCGCTCGGACGGCTCGAGAAGATCTATTCCGGCGAGACGCTGTCGACCGAGAAGGCCGGCGGCACGCAGATCAAGGCGCCCGAGCCGCCCGAAGCCGTCTACGGCGTCGCCATCGGCGTCAAGGACCGCAAGGACGAGGTGAAGCTGACGGGCGCGCTCGCCCGGCTGATGGAGGAGGACCCCTCGCTCAGGCTCGAGCACGCCAAGGACACCCACCAGATGGTGCTGTGGGGCCAGGGCGAGATGCACCTGCGCGTCGCGCTCGAGCGGCTAAAGCGCAAGTACGGCGTGGAGGCGGAATCCAAGCCGCGGCAGCTGCCCTACAAGGAGACGATCAAGAAGGGCGTGGAGGTGCGCGGGCGGCACAAGAAGCAGTCGGGCGGGCACGGCCAGTTCGGCGACGTGGTGCTCGACATCAAGCCGCTGCCGCGCGGCGGCGGCTTCAGGTTCGACGACAAGATCACCGGCGGCGTGGTGCCCAAGCAGTTCATCCCGTCGGTCGAGATCGGCGTGTCGGACTTCCTGCAGAAGGGACCGCTGGGCGGCTTTCCGGTCGTGGACGTCTCGGTGACGCTGCTCGACGGCTCCTACCACTCGGTCGATTCTTCCGACATGGCGTTCCGGCAGGCGGGTCGCATCGGCATGGCCGAGGGCATGCCCAAGTGCGGCCCCGTGCTGCTGGAGCCGATCATGGAGGTGGTGATCGCGATCCCGACGGAGGCGACCGCGCGCGTCAACGGCATGATCCCGCAGCGGCGCGGGCAGATCCTGGGCTTCGACGCGCGCGAGGGCTGGCCGGGCTGGGACGTGGTGCGGGCGCAGATCCCGGAGTCGGAGATGGCGGACCTGATCGTGGAGCTGCGCTCGGCGACGGCGGGTGTCGGCACCTTCACCGCCAAGTTCCATCACCTGGCCGAGCTGACGGGGCGGCTGGCGGACAACGTGCTTGCCGCGCACAAGGCGGCGGCGGAGTAGATCGCGTTGGGGTCAGACCCGCTGGGTCTGACCCCATGACTCAATGCTCAAAGTAGGTGGTGCCATGGTGTCAGACCCAGAGGGTCTGACACTTTCTGACACCCATTGAACGCATCGCGCGTGCGCACTAGCCTTGGCGCGAGAACCCCATCACCCCCCACGCTGCGGAGAACCCCAATGCAGGACCGGCCGACCAAGCTCAGGGAGTATCAGACCTACATCGACGGCAAGTGGTGCGAGGCCGCTTCCGGCAAGAAGTTCCAGACGCACGATCCCTATACCGGCGAGCCGTGGGCGCTGATCCCCGAGTGCGACGCCAAGGACGCGGACCGGGCCTGCGAGGCGGCCTGGCGCGCGTTCGACAAGGGGCCGTGGGCGACGATGACGCAGACCGCGCGCGGCAAGGTGCTGCGCCGCATCGCCGGCCTGATCGAGAAGCACGCCGAGCACCTGGCACAGATCGAGGTGCGCGACAACGGCAAGCTGATCTCGGAGATGGCGGCGCAGACCAAGTACCTGCCCGAGTGGTTCTATTACTACGGCGGGCTCGCCGACAAGATTCAGGGTGCCGTGGTGCCGTCCGACCGGCCCGACCATTTCACCTACATCCTCAAGGAGCCGGTCGGCGTGTGCGCGTTCATCACGCCGTGGAACTCGCCGCTGATGCTGGTCGGCTGGAAGCTGGCGCCGGCGCTGGCCGCGGGCTGCACGGTGGTGATCAAGCCGTCCGAGTTCACGTCGGCCTCGCTGCTCGAGTTCATGAAGCTCGTGATCGAGCCGGCCGAGCTGCCGCCGGGCGTCATCAACGTGGTGACGGGCTACGGCTCCGTGGTCGGCGAGCCGCTGGTCACCCATCCCAAGGTCGCCAAGGTGGCCTTCACCGGCGGCACGGCGACGGGCGCGCGCGTCAACGAGCTGGCCGCCAAGACCTTCAAGAAGGTGTCGCTGGAGCTCGGCGGCAAGTCGCCCAACATCGTGTTCGACGACTGCATCCTGGACGATGCGGTGAGCGGCGCCATCTCCGGCATCTTCGCGGCGACGGGGCAGACCTGCATCGCCGGCTCGCGGCTGCTGCTGCAGGAGTCGATCCACGACCAGTTCGTCGAGAAGCTGGTCGCCATGGCCAGGCAGGCCAAGCTCGGCGACCCGAGCCTGGCCGAGACCCAGGTCGGGCCGGTGACGACGCCGCCGCAGTACGCCAAGATCCTCTCCTACATCGACATTGCAAAGGGTGAAGGGGCCAAGTGCGTGCTGGGCGGCGGTCCCGCGACCAAGGAGGAGGGCGGCGGCAAGTATTTCGTGAAGCCGACCATCTTCACCGGCGTCAACAACCGCATGCGCATCGCCCAGGAGGAGGTGTTCGGGCCGGTGCTGTCGGTGATCAAGTTCAAAGACGAGGAGGAGGCGATCGCGATTGCCAACGACATCGCCTACGGGCTCGGCGCCGGCATCTGGACGCAGTCGGTGCGGCGCGCCACGTCCGTGTCCAAGCGCATCCGTGCGGGCACGGTGTGGGTCAATACCTACCGCGCGGTCAGCTTCCTGATGCCGTTCGGCGGCTACAAGGCCTCGGTGCTCGGGCGCGAGAACGGCGCGGAGGCGATCGAGGGCTACCTGCAGTCCAAGAGCGTGTGGATCAACAACGGCCCCGGCGGCGGCAACCCCTTCATCATGAAGACGTCGTGATGCCACACGCGCGCGAAGGCGCAATTCCCTCCCCCCTTGTGGGGGAGGGAGAGGGAGGGGGGGATTCCAGAACATCGGCCGTGGTGACTCCCCCCACCCCTAACCCCTCCCCACAAGGGGGAGGGGAACGGTCGGGTGGTCGCGTGATCTTCAACAGTATCGGCATCGTCGGCGGCGGGGCGTGGGGGACGGCGCTGGCGCAGTCGCTCGCGCTCTCGGGCCGCGATGTGGTGCTGTGGGCGCGCGAGAGCGAGGTGGTCGCCGACATCAACGGGGCGCACGCCAACTCCGCGTTCCTGCCGGACGTGGCGCTGGACGCCCGGCTGGAGGCGACACCCGATCTGGCTCGGATCGCGGCGCAGGACGTCGTGCTGATGGTGGCGCCGGCGCAGCATGTGCGCACGGTGAGCGCGGAGCTGGCCCGGAACCTGGCGAAGGGCAAGCCGGTCGTCATCTGCGCCAAGGGGCTCGAGCAGGCGACGGGCAAGCTGCTGGGCGAGGTGCTGGGCGAGGCGCTGCCGCAGGCGAGGCTCGCGGTGCTGTCGGGTCCGAGCTTTGCCGCCGACGTGGCGCGCGGGCTGCCGGCGGCGCTGACGCTGGCCGCCGCCGACGAGACGCTGGGCGAGGCGCTGGCCGTCGCGCTCGGCTCGCGCACGCTGCGGCTCTACTGGTCGAGCGACGTGGTGGGCGTGCAGCTGGGCGGTGCGGTCAAGAACGTGCTGGCGATCGCGGCCGGCATCGTCGAGGGCCGCAGGCTCGGGGCCAGCGCGCATGCGGCGCTCGTCACGCGCGGCTTTGCGGAGATGCGGCGCTTCGGCGAGGCGCTGGGCGCGCGCCCCGACACGCTGATGGGGTTGTCGGGGCTCGGCGACCTGCTGCTCACCTGCGGGAGCCCGCAATCGCGCAACATGAGCCTGGGCCGGGCGCTGGGCCAGGGCCAGACGCTCGCGGCCGTGCTCGGCAGCCGGCGCTCGGTGGCGGAGGGCGTCTACACGGCCGCGGCCGTCGTGCGCGTGGCCGGGGAGAAGGGCGTGGACATGCCGATCGCGCAGGCGGTGCACGCCATCGTCGAGGGCCGGCTCGGCATCGACGCGGCAATCGAGGCGCTGCTGTCGCGGCCGCAGCGGGCGGAGGGATAGCGACTGTAACGCCGCCTCGACGCTTGGCTCTAGAATGGCCTCGGTCAGTCCCCGAAAGGAAGGGAGCGGACCCAAACCGCAATGCGCTCGGCCTCCTTTTGTGTAAGGTCACGGGGAAGGTCGACACACACTTCAAAGTCTGTGCGGAGCTGAAGCCGGTGACAGAAGCTCTGACTTGATGAATGTGCGTGCTCCTCGTTTTCCGGTTCATCTCCCTCGTTGTCTACCTTGCCAGGTTCGATGCCGCGAAGATCCCCGACCTCCTCGCGGGCTGCCTCGCCAATGCTTCTCACGCTGTACAACCATGTAATCCGGGACTTGTGGCCTCTGCGGCCTTCGATGAAGGTGCCGATTCCGAGGTCTTCGATCTTTTTGAAAAGTCTCAACATCTCCGAGTAGGATGTCACCGACTTCGCGGCAGCTCGCTCGACAGTAGTCTCTGTTGCATCGTTTTGGCGGACCGCCAGCCAGTCGAAGAGTCGCCTTGCAACGGGGTCAGTTCGATAGAGGGCCACGAGGCGGGCAACCATATCCTTGTCGATTTTCTTCTGCATTTTATGCGCTCCATGCGAGTGTTGCTTTGTCTTATACCGTCTTATTGCGGTGTTGTCAATTTTTATCCTCGCATACGCCAAAAAATCCTGCCTTTGCCCCATCCTTAGGTCAGTTAAACTAGGTTAATGCACAAGCTTGTAGGTCGCGGGGATCAGTTGGGGGCATACAGTGGTGTGAGTTCTCTAGAGCGAGGTAGCAATGGCAAGGAGCAAGACAAAGCCGAAGCCGGCAAAGACCGAAAAGCGCGACGGGCCCTCCTACTGGCTGTTCAAGACGGAGCCGGAGGAGCACTCCTGGGAGATGCAGAAGGCGCGGGGGAAGAAGGGCGAGCCGTGGACGGGGGTGCGCAATTTCGTGGCGCGCAACAACATGACGGCGATGCAGCTGGGCGACCTCGGCTTCTTCTATCACACGGGCGAGGACAAGGAGATCGTGGGCATCGTCGAGGTGTGCGCCACGGCGCATCCCGACCAGAAGGACGAGACGGGCGTGTGGAAGTGCGTCGACGTGCGCGCGGTGTGCGACATGCCGAGCCCCGTGACGCTCGCCGCCGCCAAGGCCAACCCGAAGCTCTCCGCCATGGCGCTGGTGCGCACGTCGCGGCTGTCGGTGCAGCCGGTCACGCCCGAGGAATGGAAGGAGGTCTGCCGCATGGGCGGCCTCGATCCCAAGAAGATCCGTGGTTGAAGCAATCCGAGCCTGCTGGAGGAAACACGCCATGCGTTGCCACGTCATTGCCGCGCTCGCCCTTGGGCTCCTTGGGCTGGGCGTCGGGCCGGCGCTTGCCGACACGCCGATCAACCTGCGCAGCATGGGATCGTTTCATGTCGGCGGGCGCATGGTCGAGGTCAGCGGCAAGCCCGTGCGCGAGATCGTGCGGGTGCCTGGTGGGCCGCCATCCAAGCTCGACCCGAACGGCAAATACCAGGTCGAGCAGATGTACGTGCAGTACTTCCTGCCGCAGGTGCGCAAGGGCAAGCTGCCGCTGCTCATGTGGCACGGCGGCGGGCTGACCGGGGCCACCTACGAGACCACGCCCGACGGCCGCGAGGGCTGGCTCAACTTCTTCATCCGCAAGGGCTGGGACAGCTACGTCTCGGACGCCGTGGAGCGCGGACGCGCGGGCTTCGCCGGTCCGGACGTGTGGCCCGGCGAACCGATCTTCCTAGTGCAGGCCGATCCGTTCGAGCGGTTTCGCATCGGCGAGGGGCCGGGCTCCTGGAACGCCGATCCGGCCAAGCGCAAGGTGCTGCCCGGCAACCAGTTCCCGGTCGAGGCCTACGAGGCCTACATGAAGCAGATCGTGCCGCGCTGGCTGTCGACCGACAACGCCGTCATCGCCGGCTACATCGCGCTGGTGGACAAGGTCTGCCCCTGCGTGCTGCTGCTGCACAGCCAGGGCGGCATGTTCGGCCTCAAGGTGGCGGAGGCGCGCCCCGATAAGGTGAAGGCGATCGTGGCCGTGGAGTCGGCCGGCGCCGGCAACCGCGACAAGGCGGGGAGCCTCAAGGACGTGCCGGTCCTGATGCTGTTTGGCGACTACGTGGCATCCCACGAGCGCTGGGCGGCGTTCCGCAAGATCGGCCTGGACTATGCCGCGGCCGTGCGCGCTGGCGGCGGCACGGTCGACGTGATCGACCTCCCCGACATCGGCATCAAGGGCAACTCGCACATGATCATGATGGACAAGAACAGCAACGAGGTGGCCGAGGTCATACAAAAGTGGCTGGTGGGCAGGGGGTTGGTCGAGCCCTGATGGGTTGGCGGGCTTGGATGCCCCACTTTCGGCGTGATAAACACACAAGAAGTGGGGCGTGGTGAGGGGAGTGCGTCGATGTCGAAAGCTATCGTGCGATTGCTGTCGTTTGCCGCCGTGGGCGTGGGCCTGGCGACGGCGCCGGCCTGGTCCAAGGATTTCGCCTACGACGAGAAGACCAACAAGCAGATCGCCGACAAGCTGAAGATACCGGTCTATTTCGCGGTGCCCAACAGCGCCCGGGCGCCCCTGGGCAAGAACTTCGAGACCACGGACCGGCTGATCGACTTCAAGCATCCCGACGCCAAGAACGGCGATGTCGGCCTGCGCCTGATCGTGGCCAAGCGCGGGGGCATGGCGCAGCGGCTCGGCAAGAGCGGGCTGATCCAGACCGGCGACCTGTTGCTGACGTTCCGCGTGGAGTGGGGCGGGGCGGGCCCCTACACCAACGTGCAGATGGGCATCAGCCACACCGGCGTCGCCTACGTGAAGAACGGCATCGTGCACAACATCGACAACCCGCTCAACGCGGAGTACCTGGGGTCCAACGGCCAGCTCAACAGCGAGCACTACCGCACGCTGCAGTTCATCCACGTCATCCGACCGCGCAACCTGACAGATGCCCAGCGCGCCAACCTGCTGGAATGGTCGTCGCGGCTCGCCGGCACCTCCGGCAAGATTTATCCCAAGCAGCTCGCCTTCAACCAGGACTACAACGCGCCCAAGTACAAGCGCGGCAAGTCGCTCGAGTTCGTCAAGCACCTGGGCCAGATCGGCCTGGGGCAGAACCCGCCGGGCACGGTCGACATGTTCTGCTCGGAGTTCGCCTGGTCGCTGCTCTCGCTCAAGGATTGCGAGCCGGCCAAGACCGGCGACGCCTTCAAGGGCTCCCGAATCCCCTCGTGCGTGAAGGAACCGATGAAGCCCATGAGCGCGACGGGCGACTACATCACGCGGCGCGGGCGCGGCTCCAATGCTGGCCTGACGGAAGGGCCGCTGCTGGTTGTCGACGCGCTGAAGCTGCCGGCCGAGGAGAAGAACAAGGTGCTGCACGCGATCTTCGTCGAGAACCCCAAGAACATGACGAAGCTCTCCCCCGGCCACAAGACGCTGGCGGAATCGATGAAGCCCAAGTTCGCGCCGCTCGAGCAGTACTACATGGGTGTCGGCGGCAACTGGGGACCGACCATCCAGGCGCGCATGGTGTCGATCGCCTTCAACCGGGGGATCCCCGAGAACTACTCGCCGACGTCGTTCCTCATCAACACGCTGCTGCCGGCCAACAACGTCAACCGGACCATGGACTACGTCGCCACCATCATGATCGAGTAGGCGCGGGGCGCGGTCGACGGACTTGGAGCTAGCGGGGCGGGGCGCATGAATCGGCGGCAATTGCTCGCGGCTGGGCTGTCCTGGCCGCTTTTCCCCGGCGCCTCCGCGCTGGCGAAGGAGCCAATATTCATCGCCGACATGCACTCGCACCTGTTCTTCTTCGGGGCGCACGCGGCATCCGCCAATCCGCTGGCGAGGAGCATGGCGGCCGGCGGCGCCACGCTGGTGGCCTGGTCTCTGGTCGGCGATCTGCTGTGGCTGCGGCCGACGGCGCAGGGGCTGAAGCAGAAGGGTGCGCCCAAGCCCGGCGCGGCGAAGGAGTGGCTGGAGCAGGAGCTCGCCCGCGTCAAGCAGCACATCGCCGAGCAGGGCCTCAAGATCGTGCGCACGCCCGAGGACGTCGACCGCGCGCTCAAGGGCGAGCCGCACGTGGTGCTGGCGATCGAGGGGGCGAGCTCGTTCGACGACGGCGCCGGCCAGATCAAGGCCGCCTACGATGCGGGCGTGCGGCACGTGCAGCTCGTGCACTACATCAAGAACACCATCGGCGACTTCCAGACCGAGAAGCCCACCCACAACGGGCTGTCGGCGTTCGGCAGAAGCGCGGTGGAGGAGTGCAACCGGCTCGGCATGCTGATCGATCTGGCGCACTGCACGGGCGATGCGGTGACGCAGGCGCTGGCGCTCTCCAAGGCGCCGATGGTGTGGTCGCACAGCTCGGTGACGCCGACGGGCAAGCCGCACTGGTCGATGCCGACCGGCAAGGCGCGGCAGCTGACGCTAGAGCAGGCCAAGGCGATCGCGGGCAAGGGCGGGGTCGTGGGGCTGTGGGCGCTCCGCTCCGACGTCGGCGGCACGCCCGAGACCTATGCCGACCGGCTCTCGGAGATGGCGGACTGGCTGGGCGAGGACCACGTGGCGTTCGGCACGGACATGAACGCGCTGGCGGGGCCGGCGATCGCCGACTACGTGGGCCTGCGGCGGGTGGTGAATTTGTGGGAGCGCAGGCAGGTGAACGAGGCCCGCATCCGCAAGATCGCGATCGAGAACTACGCGCGCGTGCTCAAGCAGGCGCTGGTGCCGGGGGCGGCGTAGCGCCGACGGCTTTGCGCAGGATTGGCTCGGGGTTCGGGGAGGGAGCATCCCCGGCCCAGGCGACGAAGTGGTCGGGGCGCACCAGCACGTAGGCGGCCTCGTAGCGGTCGCGGGCGGCTGCGTGGCTGTCCCGTACGATCTTCAGCGGGACGTTGAGCTGGTCGGCGGCGGCGGTGAAGGCGCGGCAGGCGGTGTCGTCGTCGTCGAAGCAGAGCAATGTGAAGCCGTTGCCGAGCTCCTCGAAGACGTTGCGGCTGGAGGACAGCGGCTGCGGCGCCAGATGGTGGCCGGCGCGGGCGGCGAAGGCGTGGGAGCCGACGGCGCTGCAGACGGCTCCAGGGGTGCCCGAGACGATCGGCGAGCCCTCGTAGCTGGGCTCGAAGGCCCTCACCTCGCTAGGTGCGCCCGAGCCGCGCGCCGACCAGGCGCGCTCGAAGGCGGGCTTGTCGCGCGCGGGGTCGAAGGCGGCGAGGAAGGCGCGGTCGGCGGCGATGGCCTTCTCGATGAAATCGCGCGAGGTCGAGCAGAACACCGGGCGACGCTCGGCATCGTAGGAGTCGAGGAGCCCGGGGCCCGCCCAGCCATCGAGCGCGGCGGCGAGCTTCCAGCCGAGGTTGCGCACGTCCTCGAGCCCGGTGTTGACGCCGTAGGCGCCGTAGGGCGGGTGGCTGTGGGCGGCGTCGCCGGCGATGAAGATGCGGCCGCTGCGGCAGGCGTCGGCCATGGCGAAGCGCAGCTCCCAGAAGCCGATGTGCTCGAGCTCGACGTCGAAGTCGGCGCCGGCCGCCTCGGCGAGAAGGCGGCGGAAGTCGAAGTTGTCGCGCGTGGTGCCGGCGGGAACCGGCGCGTGGAAAAACCACGTGCTGCCGAGGTCGACGCGGCCGAAGAACTTCCAGTAGCCCTCGAGCGCCGGGTCGAGCACGCTGTAGAAGGACTTGCCCGGAAAGCGCTCCAGCAGCTTGTGCAGGCCCAGCGAGCGGAACACCAGCAGCACCATCAGGCGGTCGTGGTCGGACAGGCTCTGCGTGATGCCGGCGCAGGCCCGGGTCGTCGAGCGGCTGCCGTCGCAGCCCGCCACGTATTGCGCCCGCAGCGTCCTGCGGCCGCCTCCCTCGCGCTGCGTGATGACGACGTCGACGCCGCCGTCGTCCTGGCGGATGTCCTCGGCGTTCCAGCCATAGAGCGTCCGCACGCAGGCGAGTTCGGCCGCGCGGCGGCGTAGCGCCGCCTCGGTGGCGTACTGCGGCAGCCGCTCGTTGTCGGTGAAATAGAAGGGGCGCACGACCTCGCGCGGCATCCAGTCGTAGCTGTAGGGGCCGAGCAGGGTCCGATAGGCCGTGAGCCCGCCGATGCCGTACGCGGGCGGGATGGTGCGCGCCGCCCGCACGGCCTTCTCCACGCCCCAGAAATGGAAGTGCTCCATGGTCCGCTGGGTGAGGTTCTGGCCCTTGGGGATCGGCTGGGGCTCGGCGTAGCGCTCGATGACTGTCGTGGCGATGCCGCGCTGGCCGAGCTCGATGGCGAGCCCCATCCCGACCGGGCCGCCCCCGACGATGACGACCTGCGCATCCCCCGCCGGCTCACTCATCGGCGATCACTCCGGAGCGATCCCGGCGTCCTTCACCACCTTGCGCCACTTGGCGAGATCGCGCGCGATTAGGCCGGCGAAGTCGCTCGCCGTGCCGCCGACGGCGATGAAGCCCTGCGCCGACAGCTTCTGGGCGATCTCCGGCGCACGCAGGATCTCATTGAGGACGCCGTTGTAGCGCGCAACCGTGTCGGGCGCCGTGCCCGCAGGCGCCAGCATGCCGAGCCAGAAATCGACGTCGACGCCCGTAATGCCCTGCTCGGGCAAGGTCGGCACGTCGGGCGCCACGCTCACGCGGCTGTTGTTGGCCACGGCGAGGATCCGGATCTGGTTGTCCTTCGCCAGCGGCAGGCCCACGTGCACGGGAATGAACATCGCACTGACATGGCCGCCGACCACGTCCTGCACGGCAGGGGCCGTGCCACGATAGGGCACGTGCTTCACATCAGTGCCGGTGGCGAGCTTGAAGAGCTCCATGGAGAGATGGTGCGGCGTGCCGCGGCCGGGAGAGGCATAGTTGACCTGTCCGGGGCGGGCCTTGAGATAGGCCACGAACTCCTGCGCCGTCGTCGCGGCAACCGAGGGATGGACCGCGAGCGCCATGAACGCGTCGGTGAGCCGGATGATGGGCGCGAAGTCGGCGACGGGGTCGTAGGGCACGCTCTTGAACAGCGAGACGTTCTGGGTGAAGGGGGAGGTGGTGAGCAGCAGGGTGTGGCCGTCCGGGGCCGACCGCGCCGCGACTTGCGTGCCGATGTTGCCGCTGGCGCCCGGCTTGTTCTCGACCACCACGGGCTGGCTCCAGCGCTTCTGGATCTCGTCCCCCATCACGCGCGCCAGGATGTCGGGCCCGGTCCCCGGGGTGAACGGCACGACGATGGTTATGGTGCGACCCGGCTGCTGCGCGAGGGCGCTGTCGGGTGCGAGGGTGGCCGCGGCGATTGCCGTCAGCAGGAGGGCGATCGACCAAAATCCTGCGGCCACGTTCTCCGAGCGCGACTTCCAATGTCTGCGCTCCCAATGTCTGCTTCGGCAGCGCGAGCCGCTGCTCTCGAGCGATCCACCCATCGTTGGCACCCTTTCTCGCCGCGGGTCCTTGGTGCGGCGATTTGGGCTGGGGGAGGGGCCAGCGTCAAGGCCGTTCCGCGCACGCGCCTGCGCGTCTGTCCGGTGTCTTGCCCGTCAATGACCCGGGAGGGCCCCGGCTCTGCGCGCGCCTGAGAGGGGCGCTTCGGCCGGGGATGCATGTATGGACGAGCGATGCACGCCTCAAGGGCGCGCGTTGCGGCGCAAATCGTCGGCGTCCTTCCACATCAGGAACTGCGGGCCCAGGCTCTTGATGTCAGGGGCGCCCATGTTGGCCATGACGAGGTCGATCTCGTTCCTGAAGATGTCGAGCGCGCGGGTGGCGCCCGGACGCCCGCCGGCGGTGAGGCCGTAGAGGGTGGGCCGGCCCACGAACACGTACCTGGCGCCGAGGCAGAGCGCGGTGATCACGTCCGAGCCGCGGCGAATGCCGCCGTCGAGCATCACCGTCATCTTCTCGCCCACGGCCGCGTTGATGGCGGGCAGCACGTCGATGGGCGACGGCGCGCGGTCGAGCTGGCGGGCGCCGTGGTTCGACACCATGATGCCGTCGACACCGATCGCGGCCGCGCGGGTGGCGTCGTCGGGGTGCATGATGCCCTTGAGCACCAGCTTGCCAGACCACAGGCGGCGGAAGCTCTCGATGTCCTGCCACAGGATCGGGGTCGGCATCTGCGTCGTGACGAAGGTGGCCACATCCTCCGCCGAGGCCCCGCTCGGCGCGTAGGCCTGCCAATTCGAGAGCATGGGCGGCCCCAGCCGCATGAACTCCACCAGCCAGGCCGGATGCAGGCAGGCCTCGAGCTTGGTCTTGAGGGTGAGCTTGAGCGGGCGCACGAAGCCGTTGCGGCGGTTGCGCTCGCGGTTGGAGCTGACGGGGACGTCGACCGTGACGACCAGCGTCGACAGACCGGCGTCGGCAACGCGCCGGATCATGTCCTCGGAGATCTTGCGGTCGCGGGCGATGTAGAGCTGGTACCAGCCGTGGTCGCGCGCCACCCGGCCCAGGTCCTCGATCGAGCCGGTGGCGGCCCCCGACATGATGAAGGGGATGTTGGCGACCTTGGCGGCCTCGGCCAGCATCATGTCGCCGCCGCGGCGGAAGAGGGCGGCGCCCCCCGTCGGGGCGATGCCGACCGGACCCGAGTAGGTGCGGCCGAAGATGGTGGTCGACTGGTCGCGCTTGGTGACGTCGACCCCGTACCTCGGCACCAGGCCGATGCGCTTGAAGGCGTCCTCGTTGCGGGCAAGCCCATCCTCGTCGTCGAGGCCGCCCTCGATGAAATCGTAGGCGAGCTTGGGCAGCCGGCGCTTGGCGATTCTGCGCAGGTCCTCGAGGTTGACGGCGGCATCGATGCTGGTCGGCAAGGCGGCGTCCTCCCATGGGCGCGGGTCAGGGCATTCTGCCTCGATCGAGACGGTGAGGCCGAGCCTGCTCTATCCCTCAGTCTCAGAGCAAGACCCACGTTGCATGCTCGAACGCTTCGATCTGCAACGATCTGCTCAGGCAGCTCTACGGACTGCTAAGACCCTTCCATCATACTGGCGCGGCGCCTGCCAGATAGCTGGCTGCAGTGCTGGGCTGCGGCGAGCGAGCTGTTGGAGCGCGAGAGTGTTGCCGCCAGGCCCCGCCGGCCACACTCGATTGCACGTGGGCGCGCGCCGGTACTAGCCATAGGTTGCGAACAGGAACACCATGGCGATATCGGCGTTACGCGATCTAACCGAGCTCCGACAGTGGGCGTCAACGGATGATTATGAGGCAAGCCGATGCAAGACAATCGTTCCGAGGGTTTCTGGTCCGACACCTACCGCGGGCACAACATCGCCATCCTCAACCATGGCGGGCGCTGGCTCGTATATCTGGACCACGTGCTCCAGCACCGCTTGCTGTTCGAGACGGCAGAGGCGGCCGTGTGCTGGTTGCAGCGCAAAGTCGACCGACCCCGAATTCGCTCGCACGCGCATTGAGCGGCGACTGAACGTCGAGTGAACGGCGGGCGCGCCAAGGGCGGCCCACCTATGTTTGTGCGCGCTGCGGTGCAGCAGGTGTCGCCAGTGAAGGTGACAACGGATGATCCGGCACAAGGAGGCCCCCGGCGCGGCGGCGTGTTCGGGGCGCCATAATTCATTGTAGATCGAGGATTGAACGCCGCGTTCCTTTTGCCATGGTACTCTAGGCCTGCTACCTCAAGGCACGGAGACGGTGGTATAGTCCGCCACCAGCACCGCATCACATGCCTTGCTGTGTCTCCTACCCCGCACGTGAACCAACGGAGGAATGCATGCTTAGGTCTGCTCTCATCGGCTTCGTGGCACTCGGCGTGATGGCCGGCGCCGTCGCGGCTCAGGGCAAGATGGATTGCGGCAAAGCCTACAAGGGCTTCTGGGACAAGCTCGAGCGCGAGAAGTATGCCAAGATCAACCCCGAGCAGTTGGCGGGCGTGAGCCGCATGGCCCTGCGCGCGTATGATGCGTGCCAGGCCGGCGACGAGCTCGATGCCAAGGCCCTGTTCGACAAGCTCGACAAGATGAAGTTCTGAAAGAGCGCGCCGCCTCGTGCGGATCGCGTAAGACAACTTGCGTGGGCTCCTCGAGAGCCCACGCGGCCCTGAGGGCGCATTCAACTTAGAACCGCGTTCGCGATCACGACCCGAACGCAGCGGCTCACGAATGGTCGGACGGCCTCGTCTCGTCGGACCCTCCTGTCAGCCCCGTCTGGCTTTCGCACCCCAAGGCCACCGCGCCCGCTCGAAGCACTCCGAAGGCGCCGCTGCAACCTATCAATGGGCCGTCAAGGCCCGCGCGAAAGGACGTTTGGCGATGCCGGGTTCTGCGAAGGGTGGCGCCAGGACGTTGGCAAGAACGTTGGCCAGGACGCTGGCACGGACGCTGGCAGCTGTGGGCGCTTTAGCGATCGCGGCAGCTCTCCTCTCCCCGCCCGGTCATGCCGCCCAGCGCCGCGCAAGCGAGTTCATGCTCGGCAACGGCATGCAGGTGGTGGTCGTGCCCGACCGCCGCGCGCCCGTGGTCACCCATGTCGTGTGGTATCGCATCGGCGGCGCCGACAACATCGCGGGGCAATCCGGGCTCGCCCACTTCCTCGAGCACCTGATGTTCAAGTCGACGGCCAAGCTCAAGACGGGCGAGCTGTCCAACGTGGTGGCGCGGCTGGGCGGGCGCGACAATGCGGTGACCACGCACGACGCCACCTACTACTTCCAGAGGCTGCCGAAGGAGCATCTCAAGACGGCGATGGTCATGGAAGCCGACCGCATGCGCAACCTGAAGCTGATCGATACGGAGGTGGCGACGGAGCGGCAGGTCGTGATCCAGGAGCGCCGCTCGGTGGTCGACAGCAAGCCGCTCGCCATCCTCGACGAGCTGATGACGGCGCAGCTCTACCTCAACCACTCCTACCGCGTCCCCGTGATCGGCTGGGGACCCGAGATCCCGAAGCTGACGCGGGCGCTGGCGCTCGAGTTCTACAACCGCTTCTACGCGCCCAACAATGCCATCCTGATCGTCGCCGGCGACGTCACGGAAGCCGAGGTGAGAAAGCTCGCGCAGGAGACCTTCGGCAAGGTCAAGCCGCGCGCCAACCTGGTCCGTCCCCCGCGTCCGGCGGAGCCGCAGCCGACAGCGGCGCGGCGCGTCGAGCTGCGTGATCCGCGCGCCGGGACATTGTCCATGCAACGTTATTACATGGTGCCGAGCTACAAGTCGGCGGAGGGCAATGAGGCCGAGGCGCTCGACGTCATGGCGACCATCCTGGGCGACGGGCCGACCTCGCGCCTCTACCTGCGTCTCGTCGAGGAGAAGAATGTCGCCGCCAATGCGGGGGCGAGCTACTCCAGTGTGGCGCTCGATAGCGGCACGCTGAACGTCTATGGGGTCGCTGGCGACGGCACCACGCTGGACAAGCTCGAGAAGGAGATCGACGAGGTGCTGGCCCAGTTCATCAAGGAGGGGCCCAATGAGGAGGAACTGGAGCAGGCCAAGGGCTCGCTGATCGCCAGTTATGTGTACAGCGCGGACAACCAGGCGGGCCTCGCGCAGCGATACGGGTCGAATCTGGTAATCGGGCGCACCATCACGGATATCGAGGAGTGGCCCGACAGGCTCGGGAAGGTGACGGCCGCTGACGTCAAGAAGGTGGCCGCCAAGTATCTCGACCTCAAGGCATCCGTGACCGGCTTCGTCATCCCGCAGGAGGAGCCGGCCGCTCCTGCCAGCGAGGCTCGCCGATGACCCCTATCCTCGCCAGGCTCGTTGCAGCGGTAATCTGGCTCGTCGCCTGGCAGATGCCGGTGACGGCTGCCGACATCCAGCAGGTGCGTTCGCCGGGGGGGATATCCGCCTGGCTGGTCGAGGAGAAGAGCCTGCCGATTATCGCCATCCGCTTCGCCTTCGACGGCGGCGGCGCGCAGGAGCCGGCCGGCAAGGAAGGCGCGTCCGGCCTGCTCGCCGCCCTGCTGGATCAGGGCGCGGGCAACCTGTCGGGCACCGCCTACCAGAAGCAGATGGAGAGGCTCGCCGCCCGCATCTCCTTCGACAGCGACCGCGATGCCTTCTTCGGCAGCTTCGAGACGCTGACCGCCAATCTCGCCAAGTCGGTCGAGCTCCTGAAGCTCGCCGTCACCGTGCCGACGCTGGAGGCGGCGACGCTGGAGCGCACGCGCGCCCAGTTCCTGGCGCGGGCTTCGCTTGAGGCGGGCGACGCCAACAAGGTCGCCAACGCGCAATGGATGGCGCAGTCGTTCGCGGGCCACGCCTACTCGCGCGCGATCGCAGGCACGCCGGACTCCATCAGGGCGGTCACGCGCGAGGACCTCGACGCCTACCGCAAGCGCATCATGGCGAAGCGGACGCTGCGCGTCGCGGCCGTCGGCGATATCGATGCGGCGACGCTGGGCCGGGTGCTGGACGACGTGTTCGGCGCGCTGCCGGCCGAGCCGCAACTGACACCCATCCCCGATGTGGCCCCCAAGGCGGTGCCGAAACCCAGCGTGGCGAAGCTCGATGGACCGCAGTCCGTCGCCATCTTCGGCCGCCGCGGCGTTGCCCGCAACGATCCCGATCACTTCGCCGCGCTCGTCGTCACGCAAATTCTGGGCGGCGGCAGCTCGGAGGCGCGGCTGGTGCAGGAGGTGCGCGAGAAGCGCGGGCTCGCCTATTGGGTCTATGCGCTGATGTTCAACTTCAAGCATGCCTCGGTGCTGATCGGCGGCGTGGCGAGCCCCAACGAACAGGTCGCCCAGAGTCTCGACCTCATCCGCGGCCAGTTCAAGGACCTGGCGGAGCGCGGCCCCACGCAGGCGGAGGTGGACGCGGCCAAGAGCTACCTGATCGGCTCCTATGTGCTGAGCCTCGATTCCAACGCCAAGATCGCCGAGCAGATGCTGCGCTCCCAGCTCGCGGGGCTCGGTCCCGACTTCATCGAGGCGCGCAAGGCGGGCCTCGCCAAGGTTACGCGCGCCGACGCGACGCGGGTGGCGCGCTCGCTGCTTGCGACGGACGACCTGTCCGTTGCCGTCGCCGGACAGCCCCTGAATCTCGCGCCATAGGCCCGTAAAGGGCGCAGTGGGCCGCCGCCGGCCGATCCAAATCTCCAGCGCCTTCGTATGGCCTGGGCGGGCGTCGTTTCCGGCTCGCGGGCGATCACAGTTGATTAAGCTTGCATGACCGCTGCGTCCCGAGCCGGTGCGACTACGTACTATGACGTGAGCTGTCCATGCGCTGCGGTTTGAATAACGGAGAATTGACATGCGGTTGAGAAACGCGATCGCCGGCTTTGGTGCAAGTCTCCTCTCTGCGGCACTGCTCTCCTCGGGCTCGGCGGTGGCGCAGGGGGCGGGGCAGCCGGACCGGGTGCCGCTGATCATGACCAAGCTGCCGCCGTCTGGGTCGGCCAAGTACAAGGCGATCATCTCCAAGGCGGGCAAGGCGAGGGGCC
>JBGGME010000039.1:0-12525 GCA_041288195.1 Hyphomicrobiaceae bacterium | reverse complement strand
ATCGCCGACGTGCTCGACATGACGGTGGAGGAGGGCGCCGACTTCTTCAAGGCGGTGCCGTCGATCCGCGACAAGCTGGAGACCTTGGCGCGCGTCGGCCTCGGCTACATCCACATCGGCCAGCAGGCGACCACGCTCAGCGGCGGCGAGGCGCAGCGCATCAAGCTCGCCAAGGAGCTGTCGCGGCGGGCGACGGGACGGACTTTGTATATCCTCGACGAGCCGACGACGGGGCTGCACTTCCACGACGTGGCCAAGCTGCTCGAGGTGCTGCACGAGCTGGCCGACGCGGGCAACACGGTGGTGGTGATCGAGCACAACCTGGAGGTCATCAAGACCGCCGATTGGATCATCGACCTGGGGCCGGAGGGCGGAGACGGCGGCGGGCGGATCGTGGCGGAGGGGACGCCGGAGGACGTGGCCAAGGTGAAGGAGAGCTACACGGGGCGGTACCTGAAGGACCTGCTGGGGCGGCGGAGCAACGCGGGGCGCGGAAAGAGGCAGGCGGCGGAGTAGCACCAGTGGCAGCCCGTGCTATAGTCAGTCCATGACAAAGCTCGAGCAAATTCAGTCCAGCATCGAGAAGCTCTCGGCTCGGGAGATCGCCGAGCTGCGCGATTGGCTCGAAGAGCTCGACGCGCGCCTGTTCGACGAGAAAATCGAGCGTGACGCGAAGGCCGGCAAGCTCGACAAGCTGGCCGACGAGGCAAGAGCTAACCTTAGGGCGGGCCGCGGCGAAGAGTTCTAGGCGGCCCCGGCATGCGGCACATCAAGGACCCGAAGTTCCAGCCGCTGTTCGATGCCCTGCCTGCCGATGTTCGTGCGGTCGCGAACAGGGCCTTCGCTCTGCTGAAGAGCGATCCGAAACATCCTTCTCTGCACTTCAAGTGCATCCGTGGAGACTTGTGGTCGGCGCGTATTGGCCGCAAGTATCGCGCAGTCGCCGTCAAAGGCGAGGATCGCTTCCAATGGTTCTGGATCGGCACGCATGCGCAGTATGATGCGTTGATTAGGCGCTCCTAGGTGCGCGGACGGCGGGGGGGCGCTGGCGGCGCCGGGCACGCCGGAGGATGTGGCCAAGGTGAAGGAGAGCTACACGGGGCGGTATCTGCGCGAGCTGCTGGGGCGGCGGAGCGCCCATGGGCGTCGTGCCGGAGGCGCGCAAGAGAAGGGCAAACGGCAGACGGCGGAGTAGATCAGACTTGCACTGCCAGCGGCCGATCCTGGAGGCGCTGCTGCGCCACTTGGGCCAGAGCTGAGGACTGAGCTGACGGACCTGCGCGGCTGCGAATGCGCGGGGCTGCACAGCCCGCTATCGCGTGCGCTATGCTGCCGAGACCATGACGCCAGGCATCCTCATCAACATGGACGTCGACGATCTCGATCGCGGGATCGCGTTCTATACGGCGCTGCTCGAGCTCAAGGTGGGGCGGCGGTTCGGGGCGGGCGGGGTCGAGCTCGTGGGCGGGGCCGCGCCGTTCTACCTGCTGGTCAAGCCGGCCGGCTCCGCCGCCAGCCCCGCATCGGCCGAGCGGCGGCACTACGGGCGGCACTGGACGCCGGTGCATCTCGACTTCGTGGTGGAGGACGTCGACAAGGCGGTGGCCGCGGCGCTGGCCCTGGGCGCGACGCTGGACGATCCGGCCGCGACGCACAAATGGGGCCGCATCGCCCACCTCGCTGACCCCTTCGGCAACGGCTTCTGCCTGTTGCAGTTCCTCGGCCGCGGCTACGACGAGGTCGCGTCGTGACCTCGGACCACCACATCTTCGACCGCGGGCTGCTGGTGCGGCGGCGCGACCGGGCGGCGGCGGATGCGGCGGCGCACGAGTTCCTGCTGGCGCGCGTCGCCGACGACTTTGCCGAGCGGCTGTCCGCCATCCAGCGCCGCTTTCCCGTCGCGCTCGATCTTGGCGCCTACCACGGAGTCGTCGGGCGCAGGCTGGGCCAAGTGCCGGGCGTGGAGATGGTGATTTCGGCCGAGGTGGCGCCGCGCCTACTCGCGCGTTGCGCTGCCCCGCGGGTGCGGGCCGATGCCGAGGCGCTACCGTTCCGCGATCAGTCGCTCGACCTCGTGGTGTCGGGGTTGTCGCTCCACCTCGTCAACGACCTGCCGGGCGCGCTGGTGCAGATCCGGCGCGCGCTGAAGCCGGACGGGCTGCTGCTCGCAGCCCTGCTCGGCGGCGATACGCTGATCGAGCTCAGGAACGCGTTCCTGGCGGCGGAGGAGGAGGTGGAGGGCGGAGCGAGCCCGCGGGTTGCCCCGTTCGCCGACGTGGCCGACCTCGGCGGGCTGCTGCAGCGGGCGAAATTCGCGCTGCCGGTGGTGGATGCCGACCGGATCACGGTCACCTATCCGGACGCGCTGGCGCTGATGCGCGAGCTGAGGGCGATGGGGGCAGCGAACGCGATGGCGCAGCGTCGCCGCACTCCGCTGCGCCGGCACACCCTGCAGCGCGTCGTCGAGATCTACCAGGAGCGCTTCGGGCTGCCCGGCGGCCGGGTGCCCGCCACCTTCGAGATCGTCACGCTCACGGCCTGGGCGCCGCACGAGAGCCAGCAGCAGCCGCTGCGGCCGGGCACGGCCAAGGCGCGGCTGGCGGATGCGCTGGGAACGACCGAGCAGCTGGCCGGCGATACGGCGAGGCCGCTGCCGCGCCGCCGCTGACGGCTACTTGCCCTGCATGGCGTCGCCGAGCTTGGTGGCCGAGTCGTTCCAGCTGTTGGCGTTGGTCTCGCCGAGCGATCTGAGCGCGACCAGCATCCCCACGGCGACCAGGAGAGCGATCATCCCGTACTCGATGGAGGTGGCGCCGCGCTCATCGCGTGCGAAACGGCATATCGGCCCAGTTACGCGCAACATCGAGGAATCCCCTCCCCAATCTCCAACGCGGTCCCTACAGCAGGTCCCGCAGCATCGCCCTCAGTGGCTCGTCCGCCGGCGGCATCTCGTAGTCGGCGAGCCGCTTCGCACGCACCCAGGCCAGCTCCTGCCCCTGCCTCGCCGTCACCTCGCCCTCCCACCTGCGGCACAGGTAGAGGGGCATCAGCAGGTGAAACGCCTCGTAGGCGTGGCTGGCGAAGGTGAAGGGCGCCAGACACTTTGGCGAGACCGTGATCCCCAGCTCCTCGTCGAGCTCGCGGATCAGGGCCGCTTCCGGTGTCTCTCCCGCCTCCACTTTCCCGCCGGGGAACTCCCACAACCCCTCCAGCGGCCGTCCCGGAGGACGCTTTGCCAGCAGCACACGCCCATCGGCGTCGATCAGCGCGCAGGCCGCGACCAGAAGCAGTCCCGTGCCCATGCTTGCCTCCACCCTAGCCGTCGAGCGTTAACGCCGCGCCACCCCATGTTGTTAACGGTCGTAGACGTTAACGATGGGCTACCGCGCCGTCCCCCCTCTCCCCGCTTGCGGGGAGAGGGTCGGGGTGAGGGGCGGCGGCAAACTCGATCGCATTGTGTGGGGCCGCCCCTCACCCTAACCCTCTCCCCATGCCGGAAGAGGCATGGGGAGAGGGGATCCTCCTCAACTGCGGTAGTCCGCGTTGATGGAGATGTAGTCGTGGGTGAGGTCGCAGGTCCACACGGTGGCCTTGCCGGAGCCGAGCGCGAGGTCGACGCCGATGCGGATGTCGCGGCCCTCCATGTAGCGGGCCACCGTCTGCTCGTCGTAGGTGTCGGCGCGCTCGCCGTCCTTGGCCACGACGATGTTGCCGTAGGTGATGGACAGGCGGTCGCGGTCGGCGGCCTCGCCCGACTTGCCCACGGCCATCACCACGCGGCCCCAGTTGGGGTCGCAGCCGGCGATCGCAGTCTTGACCAGCGGCGAGTTGGCGATGGCAAAGCCGATGCGCCGGGCTGCCATGTCGCTCTCGGCGCCGGTGACGTCGATGGTGACGAACTTGCTGGCGCCCTCGCCGTCCTTCACCACCCACAGCGCGAGCTCGTGCATGAGGTCGTGCAGGGCGGCGGCGAAGGCCTTGCCCTCGGCGCTGGCGGCGCTCTCGATCCACGGCGCTCCGCGGGCGGCGGCGGCGCCGGTGGCGAACAGCAGCACGGTGTCGCTGGTCGAGGTGTCGCTGTCGATGGTGATGCAGTTGAAGGTCTTGTCGGCGCCGGCCGCCAGCATGGTCTGCAGCGCCGGGTGGGCCACGGCCGCGTCGGTGAAGATGTAGACCAGCATGGTCGCCAGATCCGGCGCGATCATGCCGGCGCCCTTGGCGAAGCCGTTGATGACGACCTCCGCGGAGCCCAGCCGCACCGTGCGGGTGGCGAGCTTGGGGAACGTGTCGGTGGTCATGATGGCGCGCGCCGCCATCTCCCAGGCGTCGGCGTTGGCGGACTTGGCCAGCCCGTCGAGCAGGTGCGTGAACTTGCCGGCATCGAGCGGCTCGCCGATGACGCCGGTCGAGGACAGGAACACCTCGCCGGTGCTGCAGCCGACGGCCTTGGCCGCGGCCTCGGCGGTCAAGCGCGTGGACTCGACGCCCTTCTTGCCGGTGAAGGCGTTGGCGTTGCCGGAGTTGACCACGAGCGCGCGCGCCTTGCCCCCTTTCACGCCCTCGCGGCACCACAGCACGGAGGCCGAGCAGGTCTTGGAGCGGGTCAGCACGCCCGCCGCGGTCGTGCCCGGATCGAGCACGGCAAGCATCAGGTCCGTGCGTCCGGCATAGCGGATGCCGGCCTCGCAGGCGGCGAGCCTGACGCCCGGCACGACGGGCATCGCGGGCAAGCGCGCAGGCGCAAACGGGGAAACCTTTGCCGACGCCTTGGCCATGCCACCCTCCCTGAAGCTCCGAAGGCCGGCATCAGCATCCGCAGCGCGGCCTATTGCTTGGGGCGGCCGGAGCGCTCGCCATCAACCGAGCTCTTGATCTCAGGATCGATGTACTCGATCTGCGCCTTGCCCCTCAAGTCCCCGGCGATCTGCTGGGCCTTCCTGTGGATCAGGGCTGCCACGACGCGGTCCTTGACCGCCTCGAAGGGCGGCGCCGCACTCTGGCGGCGGTCGTCGACACGGATGACGTGCCAGCCGAGCTGGGTCTGGAACGGCTCGCCTACCTCGCCCTTCTGCAACTTGAAGGCGACCTCCTCGAACTGCGGCACCATCTGGCCGCGACCGACGAAGCCGAGCTCTCCGCCCTGGTCCTTGGAGCCGGGATCCTTGGAGAAGTCCTTGGCGAGCTTGGCGAAGTCGGAGCCGTGCGCGAGCTTCTCGTAGATCTCGCGCGCCTTCTCCTTGCTATCGACCAGGATGTGGCGGGCGCGCACCTCCTCCTCGGACTTGGCGCCGCCGACCTGGCTGTCGTAGAACTTGCGCGCGTCCGCGTCGCTGATCGTGTCCTTGACGGTGGTGTCGAAGTAGGCGTCGCGCAGCGCGCGCCGCCGCCAGTACTGCATGCGCTCGTTGTAGGCCGCGCCGGAGGCCAGCTTCTCGCCCTCGGCGGCGTCGGCAAACAGCTGGTTCTCGATCAGGAACTCGACCAGCACGCGCCGCTTGGTGGCCGGCGGCAGGGAGCCGAGGTCGCTGCCGATCTCGGCCTCCGCGAGCTTCACGTCCGCTTCCGTGATGGTCTTGCCGTTGACCTTGGCAATCACCTTGTCCTGGGCAAAAGCAGGGGCGACGAACGCCGTGACGGCCAACGGTCCGCCGAGCAGGAGGACGAGGGTGGCCGCTGCCGCCCAAAGCCGATGCGCGAGGCTCACGTGGTCCGGTTCCTTGTGCTGCAGGCCGAGGTTGGCCGCTCCGAAGGCGCCCTCAATAGCCCTGGGGGCACGGGTTGCAAAGTTACGATTGCGTCATGGAAAAGCGGTTGAGAGGCCGCAGGGGAAGCCGGTGGAGAGGGCCCGTGAACAGCGACCCGGCGGCAATGCCGCACGGGCTCTACTTCGTTGACAACGGGGGTGGCGGTCCTTATCTCAATTGGGCTCGGCGGAACCGGCTTGGTCTGGCCCTTCGCCGGCCAGTCGCAAGCCGCGTACTCGCGCGGGTCCGCTCAATTTCCTGCACCGAGATCGAGGCTTGCGAGCACTGCCCCATTCCGGCTCTATGTCGGCCTTACGGGATGGTGCTGCCGGCGCTTTTTGCGATGTCGGCGCACGGGCCTGGATCAAGGATCGGGCCTGAAACAAGGATGATGTGAGGATCGAGGGCATGCTGTCCATCGGTGCGATTGCGGCCAAGGTGTTTGGCACCTCGAACGATCGCAGGCTCAAGTCCTATCGCCCCACGGTCGAGGCCATCAATCTGCTCGAGCCCGAGCTCGAGCGCCTGACCGACGCGGAGCTGCGGGCCCGAACCGACGCCTTCCGCAAGCGGCTCGCCGATGGGGAATCGCTCGACGACCTGCTGGTGGAGGCGTTCGCCACCGTCCGCGAGGCGGCCAAGCGCACGCTGGGCCAGCGGCATTTCGACGTGCAGCTGATCGGCGGCATGGTGCTGCACAACGGCAAGATCGCGGAGATGAAGACCGGCGAAGGCAAGACGCTGGTCGCCACGCTCCCGGTCTACCTCAATGCGCTCGCCGCCAAGGGCGTGCACGTCGTCACCGTCAACGACTACCTCGCCCAGCGCGACGCCGAGTGGATGGGGCGCATCTACAAGTTTCTCGGCCTCACGGTCGGCGTCATCGTGCACGAGCTCGACGACGACGAGAGACGCGCGCAGTACGCCTGCGACGTCACCTACGGCACCAACAACGAGCTCGGCTTCGACTATCTGCGCGACAACATGAAGATGAGCGCGCCCGAGATGGTCCAGCGCAGCCACTTCTATGCCATCGTCGACGAGGTCGACTCGATCCTGATCGACGAGGCGCGCACCCCGCTCATCATCTCCGGCCCGATCGAGGACCGCGCCGACCTCTATCAGGCGGTCGACGAGCTGATGAAGGGGCTGGTGGCCGAGGCCGACGCCGTCGAGCAGGAGCTCGTCAAGACGCACGGCAAGGACCAGCTCAAGGAGGTCCTCAAGACCCAGGGCCTGATCGAGCTCGACGAGAAGCAGCGCCAGGCGTCCTTCACCGAGGCCGGCAACGAGCGTCTGGAAGAACTGCTGAAGGAGAAAGACCTTCTCAAGGGCGCCTCTCTCTTCGACATCGAGAACGTGACCGTGGTGCACCACGCCAACCAGGCGGTGAAAGCCCACAAGCTGTTCCAGCGCGACCGCGACTACATCGTCAAGGGCGGCGAGGTCGTCATCATCGACGAGTTCACCGGCCGCATGATGCAGGGCCGGCGCTACTCGGAGGGCCTGCACCAGGCGCTCGAGGCCAAGGAGCACGTGGCGATCCAGCCGGAGAACCAGACGCTCGCCTCCATCACCTTCCAGAACTACTTCCGCCTCTACTCGAAGCTCTCGGGCATGACCGGCACGGCCGCCACCGAGGCCAACGAGTTCTTGGACATCTACAAGCTCGACGTGCTGGAGATCCCGACCAACCGGTCCGTCGACCGCAGCGACGAGCACGACGAGGTCTACCGCACCGCCAAGGAGAAGAGCCGCGCCATCGTCGCCGAGATCGCCGACTGCCACCGCCGCGGCCAGCCGATCCTGGTCGGCACCGTGTCGATCGAGAAGTCGGAGACGCTGTCGGGCCTGCTCAAGGACCGCAAGTACATCCGCGAGCTCGGCCACTACATGAAGAAGCAGGCCGACGGGCTGAAACCCGGCAAGGAGGACGAGCTCAAGGCCCAGCTCAACGAGATCGGCGACCACCTCGTCGACCTCGCCCGCAAGAACAGCGGCGATCCGATCCCCCACCAGGTGCTCAACGCCCGCTTCCACGAGCAGGAGGCGACGATCATCGCCCAGGCCGGCATCCCCGCCGGCGTGACGATCGCCACCAACATGGCCGGCCGCGGCACCGACATCCAGCTCGGCGGCAACGACAAGTTCCGAGCCCGCGACTGGCTCAAGGACGAGATCGAGGCTGGCCGCATGAGCGCCGTCCACGACGAGGGCGACAGTCCCGAGGCGCTGCGGCAATGGGTCGACGATGTCCTCACGGCGGGCGACGAGTGGATCGATGCCAGGCTCAGGGAGTGGGTCGAGGCCAGCATCGCCGAGTGGACCAAGGAGCAGACCGGCAAGGGTCGCGCGCCGACGCCCAAGGAGGTCGCCAGGAAGCGGGCGGCCATCGAGGCCGAGCGCCGCCCGGTGGCGGAGAAGCGGGCCGAGCTTGCCAGGGAGCATGCCAGGGGCCTGGCCGGCCGGCACAACGGTCACGCCGGCGATGTGTTCGAGGGCTGGTCGGATCAGCGCCTGCGCGAGGAAGCGCGCCAATGGCAGCGCGGCAGCAACGGCGAGGCGCATCTGGGGGCCGTGAGCGAGACGCTGTTCCGCTTCATGAGCGGGCACCTGAGCGCCTGGGCCGACCGCGAGGAGTCGCTCGGGCGCAAGCCGGGCCCCGAAGAGCTTGCCGCCAAGCGCACCGCCATCGTCAAGGCCTTCAACGAGGTCGCGGCCAAGTGCGCCGAGATCCAGGCCGACGTCGCCGAGAAGAAGCAGAAGGCGATCGACGCCGGCGGCCTGTACGTGCTCGGCACCGAGCGGCACGAGAGCCGTCGCATCGACAACCAGCTGCGCGGCCGCTCGGGCCGCCAGGGCGATCCCGGGCGATCCAAGTTCTACCTCTCGCTCGAAGACGACCTGATGCGCATCTTCGGGTCGGACCGCATGGACGGCGTGCTGCAGAAGCTCGGCCTGCAGGAAGGCGAGGCCATCACCCACCCCTGGATCAACAAGGCGCTCGAGAAGGCGCAGCAGAAGGTCGAGGCGCGCAACTTCGACGCCCGCAAGTACGTGCTCAAGTACGACGACGTGATGAACGATCAGCGCAAGGTGATCTTCGAGCACCGCATCGACATCATGGGGCGCGACGACGTCAGCGATACGGTCGCCGAGCTGCGCACCCAGGTGGTGCAGGAGCTGGTCGCGGAATGCATCCCGCCCAACGCCTATGCCGAGCAGTGGAACACCGAGGAGCTCAAGGGTGAGATTGCGCGCATCTTCGGGCTGGACCTGCCTATCGATAATTGGGCCAAGGAGGAGGGAATCGCCGACCAGGAGATCGTCGAGCGGCTCAACAAGGAGATCAACGAGAAGGCGCAGGCCAAGGAGGCCGAGTTCGGGCCCCAGACCATGCGCCAGATCGAGAAGATGATCCTGCTGCAGACGCTGGACCATCTGTGGCGCGAGCACCTGGTCACGCTGGAGCACCTGCGCCAGGTGATCGGCTTCCGCAGCTACGGCCAGCGCGATCCCCTCAACGAGTACAAGTCCGAGGGCTTCCACCTGTTCGAGACCATGCTCGCCAACCTGCGCGAGGCGGTGACCGGCACCCTTATGCACATCCAGGGCGTGCCGGCCGAGGAGGAGCAGGCCCTGCAGCCCGTCGAGCTGCCGCCGATGCAGGCCCACCATGTCGACCCCTTCACCGGCGAGGACGAGCTCGCCATGGCGGACGCGGCGCTGGCGGCCGCGAGCCGGCCCGAGGCGCGCGGTGCCGAGCGGCGTGCGCCCCTGCAGACGCGGCGGGGCGCGGGCGGCGCGGTCAACCCCAAGGACCCCGCCACCTGGGGCAAGGTCGCCCGCAACGCGGTTTGTCCCTGCGGCTCGGGCAAGAAATACAAGCACTGCCACGGCAAGCACGACTGAGGCGCGGCAGGCCGGTCCGGGTTGCGATTGTCCGCTAACCGCTGACGTACCGTGGGATGGCCGCCACGCCACTCGCGATTGCTCCAGGCAGCCTCGACAATGCCATGTTCATTTGGGCCCTTGCAGGCTATTGGGGGGTCATAGGACGCTGACGGCACGCCTCGGCGGGGAGAATTGAATCCGAAGCTGTCCAAGCTCGTTCGTGTGGAGTGCATTGCGGTGCTCTTGCCGTGAGAATCCTCGGTATCGTCGCCAAGACGCACGACAGCGGCCTTGCCCTGCTGAAGGACGGCACGCCCGAGGCCGTGCTCGAGGAGGAGCGCTTCAACCGCAGCAAGAAGACCAAGAAGTTCCCCAAGTTCTCCCTGGCCGCCGCGGTCGAGGACTTCAAGCTGGGCATCGCCGACATCGACGCGATCACCACGCCCTGGAACGTGCGCCAGCTGCGCAGGTCGGCGCTCGGGCTGCTGCTCGGCCGGTTCCCGCTCAGCCTCAGCCTGCTGATCCCCAGCGCGCACGACTCCCAGCAGAACCAGGTGATGCTGCTCAACGGCTACCTGAGGGGAGGGCTGCGCCGGCAGTTCGGGAAGGTCAGCCTCCCGCCCATCGTCAATGTCGGCCACCACGACTCCCACGCCGCCGTGTTCTTCGCCTCCCCCTTCGAGGAGGCGCTGGTGCTGGTGATGGACGGCTACGGCGACGACGCCTCGAGCAGCGCCTATGTCGGCCGCGGCAACCGCCTGGAGCGGCACTGGTCGACCGGCATCTTCAACTCGCTGGGTCTCGTCTACACGTTCGTGACCCAGCACCTGGGCTTCGCCGGCTTCGGCGACGAGGGCAAGGTGATGGCGCTCGCCGCCTTCGGCGAGGACACCTACGTCGAGCGCTTCCGCGACGTGGTCCGCCCCACCCCGGACGGCGGCTACGCCGTCGACATGTCCTATTTCGACTACGACGCCTTCGGCCAGCTGCGGCCCATGCGACGCAAGTTCGTCGAGGCGTTCGGCGACGCCCGCGCGCGCCACGAGCCGATCACCGACCAGCATCGCGACCTCGCGTTCGCCCTGCAAGCCGTCAGCGAGGAGATCATCCTCCACATCGTGCGCGCCCAGCTTGGCAAATTCCCGCAGCGCGACCTCGTGATGACCGGCGGCGTGGCGCTCAACTGCGTGGCCAACGGCAAGATCCTGGAGCACACCGACGTGCGCCGCATCTGGGTGCCGCCGTGCGCCTCCGACACGGGGGCGCCGCTCGGCAGCGCGCTGTGGCACTACCACCAGACGCTCGGGCAGCCCCGCAAGTTCGAGCTGACCCACCCCTTCTACGGCCGCGCCTACAGCGACGACCAGGTGCAGCGGGCGCTGCAGGCCGCCGGGCTGCGCTACCAGCGGCTCGAGGAGGGCGCCCTATTGCGCCGGGTCGCGCAGGACCTGGCCGACGGCAGAATCGTTGGCTGGTTCCAGGGCCGCTTCGAGATGGGCCCGCGCGCGCTCGGCAACCGCTCGATCCTGGCCGACCCGCGCCGCGCCGAGATGCGCGACATCCTCAACGCCAAGGTCAAGAAGCGCGAGGGCTTCCGGCCGTTCGCGCCGGCGGTGCTGGTCGAGCGGTCGGCCGAATACTTCGAGATCAGCCAGCCCGACCCGTTCATGACGCTGGCGCCGCGGGTGCGCGTCGACAAGCTCTCGGTCATCCCCGCGGCGGTGCACGTCGACGGCACGGGGCGCATCCAGACGGTGGAGCGCTCCGCCAACCCGCGCTACTGGGGCCTGATCGAGGCCTTCGGCCGGCTCACGGGCGTGCCCGTTCTGCTCAACACCAGCTTCAACCGCAAGGAGCCCATCGTCGCGCGCCCCGAGGATGCCATCGCCTGCTACCTCGAGGGCGGCATAGACGTGCTGGTGCTCGGCGACTTCTACACCACCGACCGCGGCTCCGGCGGTGCTGCCGCGGAACACGCAGCGGAAAGCGTCGGCGCGACTTCGGCTCGAAAGCTGCCCGCGGATGCCACGCTCACGGCGCGTCTGGCGCCGGAGTAGTGCACCTCCCGCGTCACCGGCGCCGTTGACACGTGCCACGGCGAAATACGACAGTTGCGGCGAGGTTCCCCAGTCCAACACGCTCGAGAAGGCCGCCATCGCATGGTCCAGCTGACGCTGCCGCGCAACTCCAAGATCACGCAGGGCAAGACCTGGAACAAGCCGCAGTCGCGCAAGGGCTGGAAGGAGTTCCGCGTCTACCGCTGGAACCCCGACGACAGGCAGAACCCGCGTATCGACACCTATTGGGTGGATATCAAGGCCTGCGGGCCGATGATTCTGGACGCCCTCATCAAGATCAAGAACGAGATAGATTCTTCGCTCACCTTCCGCCGCTCCTGCCGCGAGGGCATCTGCGGCTCCTGCTCGATGAACATCGACGGCGTCAACGGCCTCGCCTGCCTCAGAACCGTCGACGAGGTGAAGGGGCCGATCCGGATCTATCCGCTGCCGCACCTGCGCGTGGTCAAGGACCTCGTGCCCGACATGACCAACTTCTACGCCCAGCTGCAGTCGATCGAGCCGTGGCTCAAGACGTCCTCGCCGACCCCGCCCAAGGAGTGGCGGCAGGACAAGTCGGACCGCGAGAAGCTCGACGGCCTCTACGAGTGCATCTTGTGCGCCTGCTGCTCGACCTCCTGCCCGAGCTACTGGTGGAACGACGACCGCTATCTGGGCCCGGCCGTGCTGCTGCAGGCCTACCGCTGGGTGGTGGACAGCCGCGACGAGGCCACGGGCGAGCGCCTGGACAATCTCGAGGACCCGTTCCGGCTCTACCGCTGCCACACGATCTTGAACTGCACCAAGGCCTGCCCCAAGGGCCTGAACCC
>JBGGME010000038.1:0-4637 GCA_041288195.1 Hyphomicrobiaceae bacterium | reverse complement strand
CCTCGGCTCGCGAGGCTGCCACTCGAGGGGCGGTCTCATGGGACGGCCGGGGGGCCGCGTAAAGGCGACACGGTTCGAACCCGTGCGCTTGGGGCTAGGTGATCGGATCGGTCAAGCAGCTTCCATCGCGGCGACGGGGCGTAAGAGCCGAGCGCTCAGGCCTCTAAACACGGTCCGGCGGCTCAACGCCCCGTTCCCTGCTCTCCCAAACCCTCGGGGCCGCGGCCCGCGAGGCGATTTGTGTTGGGTGAGATGGTGAGGTGGTGAGTGGTGAGGTCGCGGGCGTGCCGCGCTGCGCGGCGGGAGCTTCTTTCGTACGAAATTTCTCCACCCCTCAATCTCACCACTCACCACTCACCATCTCACGTCCCGTAGACAGCGACGGCGGCGGCGAGGTCCTCGATGGCCGCGCCGACGGACTTGAAGAGGGTGATCTCCTCGGGCGTCCGGCGGCCGGTCGATGTGCCGCGCGTGAGATCGAAGAGATCGGCGAGGACGGCCTCCTTGCCGATCACGCCGGATTTGATGGGCTGCAGGATGTCGCCGGCCTCGCCGAAGGCGCCCGTGCGCGTGTCGACGAAGATGCGGGCGCGACGCACCACCTCGTCGTCGGTCTCGCGCATGCCGGGGCGGTAGGCGCCGACGCAATCGACGTGCGTGCCGGGCCTGAGCCAGGCGCCATGGACTAGAGGCTCCGACGAGATGGTGGCCGTGGAGACGATGTCGGCAGCGCGGACCGCCGTCTCGAGGTCGTCGGCCACGGTGATGGCGAGGCCGGTATCGGCGAGTCTCGCTGCCAGGTCGCGGGCGCGGGGCGCCGAGCGGTTCCAGATCGCCACCTCGCGGATCGGCCGCACCGAGGCATGCGCGCGGATGAGCTGGGGCGCGAGCACGCCGGCGCCGACCATCAGCAGGCGCTGCGAATCCGGCCGGGAGAGGTAGCGGCTGGCGAGCGCGGAGGCCGCACCCGTGCGCCAGGCCGTTAGCCGGGCGGCGTCCATCACCGCCAGCGTCTCGCCGGTCTCGGCCGAGAACAGCAGGTAGGTGCCGAACACGGCCGGCTTGCCGCGGCTGGCGTTGTCGGGGAACACGGTCACCGACTTGACGCCGAGGTAGCGGCCGGCGGTGGCGGCGCCGGGCGCACTCGCCTGCCAGGCCGGCATCAGCAGGAGAGTGGCCTCGGGCCGGCCGTCCAGCGCAATGGCGTGGTGATGGCGCAGCGGCGCGATCGCGCCCGTGCGGAAGGCGGCCTCGAGCACGTCGACGAGGGCTGGATAGGAGAGCGCCCGATCGACCGCGGCGCCATCGAAGAACTGCATGCCGCCCGCTCCTGCGGCCCTAGCGCTGGACCGGAGCCAGCTGGCGGCCGGTGCTCGCGAGGTTGGCCTGGCGCTCGCGGGAGAGGCGATCGGCCTCGGCCTGCCAGCGCTGGGCCTCGGCCGCCCGCCGGCGCGCGGTGCGCCGCCAGCGCGCCTGCGTCATCCAGGTGGCGAACCCGCCGATCAGGATGCCGGCGAGAAGCGTGCCGAACAGGTAGGCGTAGAAGGGCAGCATCAGAAACAGCACCGGCTCGTCGGGTCGGAAGGGATCGAGCACCAGGCGCACGCCGTGGCGGTTGGCAACCGCCAGCGTGATCAGCAGGATCGCCACCGGCAGCGCGATCAGGATCCAGACGAAGCGGCGCAGCATTTGTTGCTCGTGAGATGGCGAGTGGTCAGTCGTGAGTGGTCAGTGGTGGAGCGAACGGGGCGGTGTCGCCTGCTCGCTATTGACCACTCACGATCTCACGACTGACAACTCACGATTTCAGTGCCCGTTGTCGTTGAGCCGCTCGCGCAAGTCCTTGCCGGTCTTGAAGAACGGCACGAACTTCTCGGCCACCGAGACGGCGGTGCCGGTGCGCGGGTTGCGGCCGACGCGGGGTGCGCGATGCTTGACGGTGAAAGCGCCAAAGCCGCGGAGCTCCACCCGGTCGCCACGGGCCAGCGCATCGACGATCTCGTTGAAGACCACGTTGACGATGCGCTCGATGTCGCGGTGGTAGAGATGCTGATTGGTCGCGGCAATTTTCTGGATGAGCTCGGACTTGATCATCGTTTGGCCTCCCAACCCCGACAACCCAGAGCCAAAGTCTTTGTATTGCTTCATCTTTCCGAACCCTGCCAAACAGACACGAGGCCGTCAAGCCGCAATGTGGCAATCCGGTCACTGGAGATGAGCCCGGCGATGTCGTCGGCGGCATCCCCAACGAACAGGCGCGCCAGGCCCATAAGCGACATGCCGAGGACGCCCCAGCTCGAGTCCCGCTTGGGCTTGAAGTCGACGACCTTGAGGCCCTTGGGGACGTTGCGCTGCTCCTCGAGGTACTTCACAGCCTCCGGCTCGCCGCCGATCTGATCGATCAGCTTGAAGGTGAGCGCCTCGCGCCCCGAGAACACGCGGCCCTGCTCGAGGCCCGGCACGCCCGGCGTCTCGATGTTGCGCCGGGTGGCCACCAGGCCCACGAACCAGCGCTTGGATTCGGCGACCATCTGCTCGGCGACCGACCGTCCGGCCTCGTCGATGGGCTGGAACATGGACGGGTTGGCCTTCAATGGCCCGCTCTTGATCTCGGTCATCTTGACGCCGAGCTTATCGAGCAGCTGGGACACCTCGGCCCACTGGAAGATGACGCCGACCGAGCCGGTGATGGTGTTGCCGCGCGCGACGATGTGGTCGGTGGCGAGCCCGGCGATGTAGGCGGCGGACGCCGCCACCGTCCCCATCTGGCTCACCACGGGCTTGGTCTTGGCGAGCTCGCGGATCGCCTCGAACAGCGCCTCGCCGCCGGTGGTGGTGCCGCCGGGGCTGTTGATGAACAGGATCACGCCGGCGACCTGCCGGTTCTCGCCGAGCTGCTTCAGCAGTCTGAGCCTGTCGCGATCCTCCGTGATCAGGCCCTCGATGCTGACGCGGGCGATCTGACGCCGCTCCGCCAGGCCATCGGCCGACCTGAAGGCGACGAAGCCGACGGCGAGCAGCACGGCAATCACGGCAAGCCCGCGCCACAGCGACAAGCGGCGCCGCAGACGGCGCCGATCGAGGACAGTCTCGGTCTCGAAGGTCATGGGGATGGGAGGCCCTGCTCTCGTGCTGTTCTCATCGGCGGCACCGGACGCCGCCAGCATGCGATGCTCGCACCGGCCGGGTGGCGCAATTGGGACCCGCCGCTCCGCCCCCCCGTCGCCAACGTTGCCCGCGGGACCGGGCCGGCAGCCACCGCGAGGCGGCTGCCGCGCCTTGCCCGGCTACTGCGATCCCTCGCCGTCCTTGTCCGCGCCTTCCTTCTTCTTGATGGCGGCCTTGAAGATGTCGCCGAGCGAGGCGCCGCTGTCGGAGGAGCCGTACTGGGCAACGGCCTGCTTCTCCTCCGCGATCTCGAGCGCCTTGATCGACACGGTGACGCGGCGGCTGTTCTTGTCGAGGCTGATGATCGCCGCATCGACCTTGTCGCCGACGTTGAAGCGCTCGGGCCGCTGCTCGGAGCGGTCGCGCGAGAGGTCGGAGCGCTTGATGAACGTCGTGATGTCGCTGTCGGAGATCTTGACCTCCAGGCCGTTCTCCTGAACCTGCAGCACCTCGCAGGTGACCTGGCTGCCCTTCTTGAGCTTGCCGATCGACTCCAACGGGTCGCCGCCGACCTGCTTGATGCCGAGGCTGATGCGCTCCTTCTGGCCGTCGACGTCGAGCACGATGGCTTTGACGACATCGTTCTTCTTGTAGTCCTTGATGGCCTCGTCGCCCGACTTGTTCCAGTCGAGGTCGGAGAGGTGCACCATGCCGTCGACGCCGCCGTCGAGGCCCACGAACAGCCCGAACTCCGTGATGTTGCGGATCGGGCCCTCGACCACGGAGCCCTTGGGATGGGCGGCGAGGAAGGTGTCCCAGGGGTTGTCCTGGACCTGCTTGAGGCCGAGCGAGATGCGCCGCTTCTGCGAGTCGACCTCGAGGATCTGCACCTCGACCTGCTGGCTGGTGGAGACGATCTTGCCGGGGTGGATGTTCTTCTTGGTCCAGCTCATCTCGGAGACGTGGATCAGCCCTTCCACGCCCGGCTCCAGCTCCACGAACGCGCCGTAGTCGGCGATGTTGGTCACCGTGCCCTTGTAGCGGGCGCCGACCGGATACTTGGCCTCGATGCCGGACCACGGGTCGGCCTGCAGCTGCTTCATGCCGAGGCTGATGCGCTGCGTCTCGGGGTTGATGCGCACGATCTGCACCTTGACCGTGTCGCCGACGTTGACGATCTCGCTCGGGTGATTGACCCGCCGCCAGGCCATGTCGGTGACGTGCAGCAGGCCGTCGATGCCGCCCAGATCGATGAAGGCGCCGTAGTCGGTGATGTTCTTGACCACGCCCTCGATCACCTGGCCCTCGGCCAGCCTGGCCACGATCTCG
This sequence comes from Hyphomicrobiaceae bacterium, assembly GCA_041288195.1. Lineage (GTDB taxonomy): Bacteria > Pseudomonadota > Alphaproteobacteria > Rhizobiales > Hyphomicrobiaceae > AWTP1-13. The sequence goes on along the minus strand of JBGGME010000038.1, from coordinate 200 downwards.
GAGCGCTGCTCGGCGCGCGTGGCCTCCAGGACCTCGCGGCGGGAGACGACGATGTTGCCGCGCCTGCGATCCATCTTGAGGATCTTGAAGGGCTGCGGGGAATGCATCAGCGGGCCGATGTCGCGCACGGGGCGCACGTCCACCTGGCTGCCCGGCAGGAAAGCCACGGCGCCGTCCAGGTCCACCGTGAAGCCGCCCTT
>JBGGME010000037.1:0-15567 GCA_041288195.1 Hyphomicrobiaceae bacterium | reverse complement strand
ACCTCCCCCAGCCAAACTCCCCGGTCAAATGAACCTGCAACTCACTTGAACCGGACAGCAGTGCAACAAGTGCCGGGATGACTCACCCGGTCGGGGCGGCGTTGGGGAAGAACTGCTGCTCGCCGTTGATCTGGAACGACTTGATCGCGTCCTGCCCCTCGCGCGACAGCACCCAGTCGATGAAGGCCTGGCCCTCCGCCTTCTTCACCTTTGCGTGCTTCTCGGGGCTGACCAGGATGATGCCGTACTGGTTGAAGAGCTTCTTGTCGCCCTCGACCGCGACCTTGTAGTCGCCGCGGTTCTTGAAGCTCGACCAGGTGGCGCGGTCGGTGAACACGTAGGCACCCATGCCGACGCCGGTGTTGATGGTGGCGCCCATGCCGCTGCCGGCCTCGCGATACCAGGTGCCCGAGGCCGCCTTGGCGTCGACCCCGGCGTCCTTCCAGAGCCGCAGCTCCGACTTGTGCGTGCCGCTGTCGTCGCCGCGCGACACGAACGGCGCCTTGGCGTCGGCGATCTTCTTGAAGGCGGCGACCACGTCCTTGGAGCCGGCAATGCCGGCGGGGTCCTTGGCCGGGCCGACCACGATGAAGTCGTTGTACATGACGTCGAAGCGCTTCACGCCGCCGCCCTCGGCCACGAACTTCTCCTCCGAGGGCTTGTCGTGCACGAACAGCACGTCGCCGTCGCCGTTGACAGCGTTCTTGATGGCCTGGCCGGTGCCAACCGCCACCACGCGCACGTCGATGCCGGTCTTCTTCGTGAACATGGGCAGCAAGTGCTTGAAGAGGCCGGAATTCTCGGTCGACGTGGTCGATTGCACGATGATGAACTTGCCCGTCCCCTGTCCCAACGCCGCGTCCAGGAGAGCAAGGCTGACGAGGAGACAGAGCGTCGCCGCGCCGGCGAGCGCCCTGGAGCCGAAGAGTTTCATGCGCCAATCCTCCCAAAACGGTTGCTGGCGGCAGACCGATGCAAAAGGCTCCGCCCGCCAGGCGCCAGGCAGCGGAACCGTAAACGACGCAGGATTTTGCAGCAAGAGTTGGGAAATGCCCCGCAGACCGCTATTCGGGCTTCATGCCTGACGCGGCGATGATGGGTGCCCAGCGGTCGTGCTCTTCCTTGAGCACGGCCCGGAATGCCTCCGGAGAGCTGGCGATCGGCAGCATGTATTGGACTTTGAGCTTGTCGACCACTCCGGCGTCGCCCAGCGTCGTGGCGACCTCCTTGTAGATTTTGCCAAGAATTGCCTGATCTGTTCCGGCCGGGCCGATCAGGCCGACCCAGGCGTCGGCCTCCACGCCGGCGATGCCGGCTTCCCCGAGTGTCGGCAGGTCCGGAAATAGAGGCGAGCGCTTCGGCGAGGTCACCGCCAGCAGCTTGAGCTTGCCCTCCGCCGCCAGCGGCGCCACCGATGCGGCGGCAGCACTGCCATCTGCACGTCGCCGCGCAGCAGCGCCGTCACCGCGGCCGGCGATCCCTGGAAGGGCAGATGTACCACGTTGGCGCCGGCCTTCATCGCCAGCGATGCCATGGCGAGGTGCGACAGCGAGCCCCGACCGATCGAGCCGTAGGTGAACTTGTCCGGCTCGCGCTTGATCGCCGTCAGCAGGCTCGCGACGCTGTCGGCCGCAACATTGGGGGCGATTGCCAGCACGCTCGGCTGTGCGGCGAGGATCGAGATGGGGGCGATGTCCTTCCCCGTGTCGTAGGGCATCCTGGCGAACAGCAGGTGGTTGATCACCAGCGGGCCGACGATGCTCACCCCCAGCGTGTGGCCGTCGGGCGCGGCCTTGGCCGCCGCCGCCGTGCCGGTGTTGCCGCTGGCGCCCGGGCGGTTCTCGACTACGAACGGCTGGGAGAGCCGCCTCTGCAGGCTCTCGGCGACGATGCGCGCGAGGCTGTCGGGCGTGGAGCCGGCGATGAACGGCACGATGATGGTGACCTGACGCTCGGGCCAGCCCTGGGCGGCGAGCGGGGTGCACGACAGCAGGATGGCCAGCAGGCCGGCGATGTAGCGAAGCATTGTCTCCCCCTGAACCGGCGCAATGCGCTGCGCTTATTGCGCCCTACGCTCCCAAGCGCTCGATCATCGCCATGGCCGCGGCGGGCGCGCGCACCTTGCCCTCGTGGATGAAGTAGACGAACACGTCGCGCGGCACGACCTTCGGCTTTGTCTTGGGGTCGGCGACGGCCAGATCGCTCGGCACCGCGCCCTTGGACCACAGCCGCGCGCATTCGGCCCACGCATCCAAGGCCTTTGGCGGGTAGGCGGTGGGCATGTCGTCCTCGCCCTTTTGCAGGCGTGCATAAACGAAGTCGCCGACCGCATCGGCGATGCCCGGATATTTCTCGTGCTCGGCATAGACCACGGGGATCGAGAACTCGCGCAGCAGGGCGATGAACGCGGGCGTGCAGAACGAATTGTGCCGTACCTCCACCACGTGGCGCAGCTTGCGGCCGCCGAGCTTGGCGGGCAGCAGCTCCAGGAACTTGCCGAAGTCGGCGGCGTCGAACTTCTTGGTCGGCGCGAACTGCCACAGGAACGGGCCGAGCTTGTCGCCCATCTCGAGCGGACCGGAGTCGAGGAACCGCTTGATGGAGTCGCCCGCCTCCGCCAGCACGCCGCGGTTCACCGCATAGCGCGGACCCTTGACCGAGAACACGAAGCCGTCGGGCACCTCGCCGGCCCACTTGGCGAAGGTGGCGGGCGTTTGCGTGCGATAGAAGGTGCCGTTGATCTCGATGGTGGTGAGCTTGCGGCTCGCGTACTCGAGCTCCTTCGCGTGCGTTAGGCCCTTGGGATAGAACACCCCGCGCCACGGCTCGAACGTCCAGCCGCCGATGCCGACCCTGATCTTGCCCTGCTTGGCCATGGTGGTCCTCGAAATGCTCGTTGTGCGTCAGCGGCAGGTGCAGCGGGCCGACGAGATGCGGCCGTCCCACCCGTCCGGAAGCGTGGCCTTGATCGGTTCCAAGTCAGGGGTCATGCTGTGACTCTGGTAGGCAATAGTCCACAACGCGGCCAGTGTGGGGGCCAGCTATGCACCATGCGCACTATGCTCTGGCAATAGGTCTCACGCTCCTCCTAGCGGCATCGCAAGCCATTGCGAAGCCCTTTCAGTTTTCATCCGAGGAGGCCGGCTATTCGATCAGTTTCCCGGCGCAGCCGCAGGAGGAGACCAGCCAGGAGAACAACGCGCGTACGGTCCTCAACGCGATCAATCATGACGAGGGCTACTACGCCGTCGTGCATGTCGATCATACCTACGACTTGAACGCCGCCGACGAGCTGGACGGCAACATCTCGAAGTTCACCCAGAAGATCGGCGCGCCGACGCAGCTGCGCAAGAAGAGGAAATTCGCCAAGGCGCCCGGCGAGCAGCTGCCGGCCGAGGAGTTCACGTTCGAGAGCACGGCGCTGGTCGGCAAGGGCATCGTGGTGGTGGACGGCCGGCGCACTTACATGGTGGTGGCGTTCGCGACCAAGCCGCACAACCGCAAGGCGGCCGTGGACCGCTTCGTCGCCTCCTTCAAGTTCAAGGCGCCGCCAAAGCCGAAGGACACCACGCCCAAGGTGGTGACCAAGAGCAAGCCCAAGGAATGAAGCAGACCGCAGCTAAGCGGCCGCCGGATAGTCCGTGTAGCCCTTGGGGCCCTCGGTATAGAAGGTGGCGGCGTCCCACGGATTGAGAGGCGCGCCCGTCGCCAGCCGTCGCGGCAGGTCGGGGTTGGCGATGAAGGCCTTGCCGAAGGCGACGGCGACGGCGTTGCCGGCCGCGATTGCCGCCTCGGCGGTCTCCTTCTTGAAGCGCTCATTGACGATGTAGACGCCGCCGAAGGCGCGCTTGAGGTCGGGGCCCAGGCTGTCCTCGCCCTGCGCCTCGCGGGCGCAGATGAAGGCGATGCGGCGCTTGCCGATCTCGCGCGCGACGTAGCCGAAGGTGGCGGCACGATCGGAGTCGCCCATGGCGTGCGCGTCGGCGCGCGGGGCAAGGTGCATGCCGACGCGGCCGGGACCCCACACGGATATCACCGCATCGGCGACCTCCAGCATCAGACGCGCCCGGTTCTCGAGGCTGCCGCCGTAGCGGTCGGTGCGCTTGTTGGAGCCGTCCTGCAGAAACTGGTCGAGCAGGTAGCCGTTGGCACCATGGATCTCGACCCCATCGAAGCCGGCGGCCTTCGCGTTGACGGCGCCCCGGCGAAAAGCCTCGACGATGCCCGGAATCTCGTCGGTCGCGAGCGCGCGCGGGACCTCGTAGGGGCGCTCGGGCCGCAGCAGGCTCACGTGCCCCGTTGCCGCGACGGCGCTTGGCGCGATCGGGGGGCGCCCGTCATGATAGATCGAGTGCGAGATGCGGCCCACGTGCCAGAGCTGCAGGAGGATGCGGCCGCTGGCGGCGTGCACGCCGTCGACGACGCTGCGCCAGCCCGCGGTCTGCTCGGGCGACCAGATGCCCGGCGTGCTCGGATAGCCGACGCCCGCCGGATCGACCGATGTGGCCTCGGTGATGATCATGCCGGCGGAGGCGCGCTGCACGTAGTAGTCGCGCATCAGGGCGTTGGGCACGCGGCCTGGCATGTTGGCGCGGTTGCGGGTCAGCGGCGCCATGACGATACGGTTCGGCAGGCGCAGCTCGCCGACCGTGATCGGTTCCTGGAGGATGCTCATGATCGTGTTCTGATTGCTCGGAGGTGGAGGGACCTGCTGGCAATCTATGCGCCGGGCACCGGCAAGGGAACACCGGCGGCGGCGAATGCCGCCTTCTGTCGCGCGCCGACCTCGTCCAGGTTGAAACCCCGGATCGTGTCGTTGAACATGTCGTGCCAGTTGAGCCTGGCGCCAAGATGCAGGAACACGCCGCCGAGGCCGATGGCGGCGCGATCCATGAACACGAACTCGCGCGGCACCTTCACCGGCCCCTTCTCCTTGAGCGCCTTGTGCACCGTGAAGGCCTCCTTGCGCCCGTATTGGCCGGGCGTGGTGCCGTCGGCGATCTCGCGCTCGCGGTCGTCGAGCAGCGGCCCGTAGATGAAGCGCGCCCAGATGTTGAGCGTGTCGATCAGCTCGGCTGAGAGCCCGGTGAAGCCCCACGTCTCGTAGGCGTGCACGACGAGGTCGCGCTTGCCGTGGAGCAGGCCGGTGTAGAGGTCGATGACACCCTGCACGAACGGCGTGGGGAAGGTGCGAATGCACCCGTAGTCGAGGAGGTTGATGCCGGCCGGCTCGCCGAGCGGACCGCCGCTGCGGCCTGCAGCGCCGTTCGCCGTTCCGGTCTCGAAGATCGTGTAGTTGCCGAGGTGCGGGTCGCCGTGGATCACGCCGTAGTGCGAGAACGGGAACCACCAGGCGCGGAACATGGCGCGGGCAATGGCATTGCGGTGCTCGAGCGGGGCCGCCTTGTAGTCCATGAGGCGCCGGCCCTCGAGCCAGGTCATGGTGAGCAGGCGCTTGGTCGAAAGCTCGGGGAGGATGCGCGGCACGCGGATGTTGGTGCCGTCGGCGAAGATGGCGCCGTAGAGCGCGGTGTGGTGGGCTTCCAGCTCGTAGTCGAGCTCCTCGCGCAGGCGCGCCGAGATTTCCTTGAGGATCTCGCCCGTCTCCACCGCCGGGTTCATGCGCGCATGCAGCGCGAACACCATCCTGAGCTGGTTGAGATCGGCCTCGACGGCCGATTGCATGTCGGGGTACTGCAGCTTGGCGGCCAAGGCCGTGCCGTCGTGGGCGGTCGCGCGGTGCACCTGGCCGAGCGAGGCGGACGCCGCGGGCGTCGGCTCGAAGCTCTTGAAGCGCGCGGCCCAGTCGGGGCCGAGCTCCGCCACCATGCGCCGGCGCACGAACGCGGGCCCCATGGGCGGGGCCTGCGACTGCAGCTGGGAAAGCTCCTGCGCGTACTCGGCCGGCAGCGCCTCGGGGATGGTGGCGAGCAGCTGCGCCACCTTCATGATCGGCCCCTTGAGGCCGCCCAGAGCCGCGGCCAGCGCCGCAGCGTTGCTGGCGTCGTTGCCATCGAGGCCGAATATGCGCTGGCTCGCCACACGGGCCGCTACCGCGCCGACATTGGTGCCGACCTTGACGTAGCGGGCCGCGCGCGCCGCCAGCCGGTTCTCTTCCTCGTCCTTGCGGTCGTTCACGCGCGTGCCCTCATCGTCTCTCGAATATCGGGTCGCGGCGGGGCTGCGTCCAGGGGCATTGGTGCACGGCGCGCGAAAGCACGCTAGGGTCCCTCGAACCGCTGTGTAGGGCAAAATCACGCGGGATACATGCAGAAGCATCGCACACCGGCCGAGACCGCCTCGGCGTAGGCCGCAGCGGTGCGCGCCCCCGTCACGCATGCGATCGTCGCACTGGCGCTCTGGTATCGCCGGCAGCGACGGTAGCGCTCAGGCGTGCTTCAGGCCGAGCTGGTCCTGCATCGGCGGCAGATGTACCGGACGGAACGTCAGCGCGATGGCGACGGCGCCGAGCCCGATGGCACACGACCCGATGTAGAGCCAGGCGTAGCTGCCGTAGGCGTCGAACACGTATCCGCCGGCCCATGGCCCGAGCGCCATGCCGAGGCTCGCGAACATCGCGACCGCGCCGAACAGGGTGCCCATGATGCGCGGCCCGAACGTGTCGCGTACGAGCACGGCGTAGAGCGGCATGACGCCGCCGTACGCCAGGCCGAACACGACGGACAGGGCATAGAACTCCCCGAGTGCGCCGACAAACAGATACGTGGCGATTGCCAGGGCTTGCATCACAAGCCCGGCGACCAGCGCCGGCTTGGTCCCGATCCGGTCGGCGATCAAGCCGAAACCGATGCGCCCTCCGAGACCTGCGAGACCTGCGAGGCTGAACACGCTGACGGCAATCAACGGTGGGAGGCCGCAGAAGGCGGCGTACGAGACCATGTGGAAGAGCGGTCCCGAATGCGCGGCGCAGCAGGCGAAATGGGTGAGCGCGATGGCTGCGAACTGCGGCGTGAGCAGCGCCTGTCCGGCCGTCATGGGTACGTCCTGGGCGGCAGCGGGCGCCGCTGAGGGCAGACCCGCATCGCCTGTTGCCACGGGCGGCGGACGCACCAGGAGTGCGGCGGGCAGCAGCAGCGCCCAGGATGCGAGGCCAATGAGCAGCATGGCGGTGCGCCAATCCAGGGCCTCGAGCAGCAGCCCGGCGATCGGAGAGATGGTCATGGACCCGATGCCCATGCCGGCGGAGACGAGCGCGACCGCGAGGTTGCGGCGATGCTCGAGCCATGCGGTCGCGACCGACACCATCGGTGCGTAGAAGCTGCCGGCGGCGACTCCGATAACAACGCCGAACAGCAGCTGGAACTCGATCAGCGAGGTCGCCTGGCTGGCGGCGACGAGGCCGACGCCCAGCAGGGCGCTGCCGAGCAGCACGACGATGCGCGTGCCGAAGCGGTCCGACAGCGCGCCCCACAGAAACGCGGCGGCGCCCATGCTGAGGAAATCGAGCGTGGCGGCCGTCGATATGCCGCTGCGCGACCAGCCCGTGTCCGTGGCGATCGGCTGGAGGAAAACGGCGAGCGAGAACATCGCCCCGATGCCGATGCAGGTCATCAGCATGCCCGCGCCGACGACGACCCAGCCGTAGGACCGCTCCATGTTTCCTCCCGGCGCCATTGCGAGCCGCGCACGCGGATCGTCCGACGCTCGTTTGTCATTCCTGCAGGATATCAGGCGCCCGCACCGCGGCCGCACCAGAACGAGGCGAGCTTACACCATCACCTGGGTGCCGACCTCGACGACGCGATCGCTCGGGATGCGGAAATACTCGGTGGCGTCCTCGGCGCGGCCCGCGAGCCAGATGAACAGCAGCTCCTGCCAGCGCGGCATCTCCGACTTCATCGTCGTCTTGAGCGAGCGCCGCGACAGGAAGAACGAGGTGGCGGCAATGTCGATATTGAGGTCCTTGCGCCGGCAGTGCTCCAGGATCTTGGGCACGCTCGGCGTCTCCATGAAGCCATAGTGCGCGATGACGCGAACGAAGGTGTCGGCGACCCTGTCGATCTCGATGCGCTCGTGACGCGGCACGCGCGGCACGTCCTCGGTCTTTATGGTCAGTATGATGTTGCGCTCATGCAGCACGCGGTTGTGCTTGAGGTTGTGCATGAGTGAGGTGGGCGCCGAGCTCGGATCGCCGGTCAGGAATACGGCGGTGCCCGGCACACGATGCGGGGGCTTGGCGTCGAGCTTGCGCACCAGCCACTCGAGGTCGGCCTCGTTCTTGCGGGTGGCCTTGGCGAGAGTGCGCGAGCCGCGCACCCACGTCAGAACGAGCAGGCTGATCGCTGCCGCGACGAGCAGCGGCATCCAGCCGCCCTCGGGGATCTTCATGACGTTGGCGGCAAGAAACGCCTGCTCGATCAGCAGCAGGGGCACCATCAGGGCAGCCACTTTCCACACCGGCCAGCCCCAACAGCGCCACACTACGAAGAAGGCCATGAGGCTGTCGATGACCATGGTCGCGGTGACGGACAGGCCGTAGGCTGCGGCGAGGTTGCTCGAGTTGCGGAAGGTCAAGGTCACGAGCACGACGCCGACGAACAACACCTGGTTGACACGCGGCAGATAGATCTGGCCGGCGACGCTCTCCGACGTGTGGCGAATCTCGAGGCGAGGCAGCAATCCCAGCTGGATGGCCTGGCGCGTGAAAGAGAAGGCGCCGGTGATGACGGCCTGGCTGGCGATCACGGTGGCAAGGGTCGCCAGCACGACCATTGGGATCAGGGCCCAGCCTGGATAGAGCCGGTAGAAGGGGTTCTCGATCGCCTCCGGATGGGCGAGCAGCAGCGCGCCCTGGCCGAAGTAGTTGATGATCAGCGCCGGCTGAACGATGGCGAGCCAGGCGAATTGGATCGGCTTGCGCCCGAAGTGGCCGAGGTCGGCGTAGAGCGCCTCGGCGCCGGTCGCGACCAGGAACACGAGGCCCATGACGGCGAGGCCGATCACGCCGTGGGTGAGAACGAACTCGACGCCGAGCGCAGGGTTCAAGGCGAGGAACACGCGTGGGTCGTCGATCAGGTGGATCATGCCACCGATGGCAAGCACGATGAACCAGATGAGCGTAATGGGCCCAAAGAACTGGGCGACGGCGGCCGTCCCCCGCGACTGCACGGCGAACAAGCCGACGAGGATGGCGATCGTGATCGGCAGCACCGCATCGCTGAGCGCCGGCGCTACGAGCTTCAGGCCTTCCACCGCCGAAAGCACGGAGATGGCCGGAGTGATCACCGCGTCGCCGTAGAAGAAGGCGGCGCCGACGACGCCGAACACCAGAATCAGCGGCGCGCTGCGCTTGGCCACGGACTGCCCGAGCGCCATCAGCGCGAACGTGCCGCCCTCGCCCTTGTTGTCGGCGTTGAGGAGCACGATCACGTACTTGACCGTGACGATGAGCACCAGTGTCCAGGTCATGAGCGACAGGATGCCGAGCACGGCGTCGGGTCCCGACGTGCCGTGATGCTGGGCCGCCGTTACAGCCTCGCGCAGGGCGTAGAGGGGGCTGGTGCCGATGTCGCCGTAGACGACGCCGATCGATCCAAGCGCCAGGGCCCAGAACTGTTTGCTGGTATGCCCATCTTCGGCACCGTGGGCGGCGGCTGCTTGTGCCATAGGCGGCGGCTTCTCGGATCGGCCACGCTGCGGAGTTGGCCGCGGCTTATACACCCACGTCTGCTTCGGTCAAAGCGCGATTGGGAGGCAGAATTGGCCAGCACGTCAGGCCTCCGCAGGCAGCGCGCTTTGCACCAACGCAACGACTGAACAGTGTTCTCTCCGGGCGAGGTGCAGGTCTGGGCTGCGGTCTCAGGCAGCCTGCTCCATGGCTTCCAGCTCGTCGATTATGCTCTCGATCACCTTGAGGCCCTTCTGCCAGAAGGCGCTCTGGCGGGCGTCGAGGCCGAAGGGGGCGAGCAGCTCGGAATGGTGCTTGGAGCCGCCGGCCTTCAGCATCTCGAAGTATTTGCCGACGAACCCTGGATGCGCCTCCTGGTAGAGGCCGTAGAGCGAGTTCACCAGACAATCACCGAAGGCGTAGGCGTAGACGTAGAACGGCGAATGGATGAAGTGGGGGATGTAGGACCAGTAGGTCTCGTATCCATCCTTGAGATCGATGGCCGGGCCCAGGCTCTCGCCCTGAACCTCGAGCCAGATCTGGCCGAGCCGTTCGGCGGTGAGCTCGCCAGACCGGCGCTCCTGGTGCACCCGGCGCTCGAAGCCGTAGAAGGCGATCTGGCGCACGACCGTGTTGATCATGTCCTCGACCTTCTGCGCCAAGAGCGCCTTGCGCTCGCGTATGTCCTTGGCGGTGGCGAGCAGGGCCCTGAAGGTCAGCATCTCGCCGAACACGGATGCCGTCTCCGCCAGCGTGAGCGGCGTCGATGCGAGCAGCGCGCCCTGCGGGGCCGCCAGCACCTGGTGCACGCCGTGGCCGAGCTCGTGCGCGAGCGTCATGACGTCGCGCAGCTTGCCCTGGTAGTTCATGAGAATGTAGGGGTGCACGGACGGCACGGTCGGGTGCGAGAAGGCGCCGGGCGCCTTGCCCTCGCGGACCGGGGCGTCGATCCAGGCATCGTCGAAGAAGCGCCTGGCGATGCTGGCCATCTCGGGCGCGAACGCGCCGTAGGCCTTCAGCACCGTGGCCTGTGCGTCGGCCCAGGGTACGATGCGCTCGGGCCTGTCGGGGAGCGGGGCGTTGCGGTCCCAGTAGGCGAGCTTCTTCTTGCCGAGCCACTTGGCCTTGAGGGCGTAGTAGCGGTGCGCGGTCGCCGGGTAGCCCGCGCGCACGGCCTCCACGAGAGCGTCCACCACCTCGGGCTCGACGCGATTGGCGAGATGGCGGCTGTCGGCCACATCCTTGAAGCCGCGCCAACGGTCGGAGATCTCCTTGTCCTTGGCGAGCGTGTTGGTAATCAGCGTGAAGAGCCGGCCGTTGTCCCTAAACACGCGCGCCAGCGCCTCGGCGGCAGCCCGGCGCTTGGCCTCGTCGGGCGACGTCAGGAAGTTGAGCGTGGGCTCGAGCGCGAGCGGCCCCCGCTCGCCCTCGACCTCGAAACGCAGCCCAGTCATGGTCTCGCTGAAGAGCCGGCTCCAGGCGCTGTGGGAGGTGGTCGCCTTCTCGTGGAACAGCCGCTCGAGCTGCTCGTCGAGCTGGTAGGGCTTGTCCTTGCGCAGGTCCATGATCCAGGGCCGGTAGCGCGCCAGCGCCGGCACCTCGAGCCCCTGAGCCAGGACCGCCTCGTCGATCTTGTTGAGCTCGAGCTCGAAGAAGATCAGATCGGTGGTGATGGCGGTCAGCCGGTCCTGGATATCGCCGTAGAACTTGGCGTTCTCGGGATTGGATGTGTCGCCGGCGTAGAGCAGGCCGGCGTAGGAGCCGAGCTTGCCGATCAGCTCGCTCAGGCGCTCGTAGGCGATGATCGCCTCCGCCAGGGCCGCGCCGTCTGCGGCGAGCCCGACGAGCTTGCCCTGATAGCGCTCCTTCATGCGCCGGGCCGCGTCGGCCGCCGCCTCGAGGTCGGCTTGGACGTCGGGGGCCTTGGGACCCGGATACAGGTCGCCGAGGTTCCACGTCGGCATCGGCCCGAGCTCGGCCGTCGCCGTGGAGCGCGCTGCCATCGCCGGCTCGCTGGATGCCCGTGGTGTTTCGCCCTTGCTGCTCATCTCGTCCCGCTCCAGCGCTTTACCATGCTTTCGCCCAATGTGCGGTGCGGTGCAGGGCCCTGCAAGGCTCCTTCCCTTCTTATCCGCGGCCGCATCTGCCATGAGGTGCGCCGGCCCCACTATGGCCGCGGGTCAACGCCCGGGCAAAAAAGCATCAACCCAAGCCGAACCGAAACGATGCATTTACCCATATCGGGCACTCTCCGCGCAGCCGCGTAAGCGGAATGTGGCCATCCGTCCGATCTTGAGCCGCGTTGGCTGGGGTTTGGTTGGCGGCGTGTGTAGTAACCAGTTGAGTTGAGTAGCCCGCGACATGCCCAAGCTCGTCCTGATCGTCGACGACGATCCAGCCCAGCGCCGCATCCTCGAAGAAACCATCAAGCGTCTCGGCTTCGAGACCAGGACCGCTCAAGGCGGGGAGCAAGCGCTCCAGATCCTGGAGGGCCCCGATCACTCGGCCGTCGCGCTGGTCCTGCTCGATCTCGTCATGCCCGGCATGGACGGCACCGAGGTGCTCAAGCGCCTCTCCGCCAAGCCCGGCAGCCCGCCCGTCATCGTGCAAACGGCGCACGGCTCCATCGATGCCGCCATCAACGCCATGCGCGCCGGCGCCGCCGACTTCGTCGTCAAGCCGGCCTCGCCCGAGCGGCTCGAGGTGTCCATCAACAGCGCGCTCAAGATCGAGGCGCTGCAGGGCGAGATCGCCCGCATCAAGAAGAAGGCGGAGGGCACGCTCACCTTCTCCGACCTCATCATCCGCGGTCAGGCCATGCAGCGCGCCATCTCGCTCGGGCGCCGCGCCGCCGCTTCCAACATCCCCGTGCTGATCGAAGGTGAGTCGGGCGTCGGCAAGGAGCTGATCGCGCGCGCCATCCAGGGCGAGAGCGAGCGCAAAGCCAGGCCGTTCATCACCGTCAACTGCGGCGCCATCCCCGAGAACCTGGTCGAGAGCATCCTGTTTGGCCACGAGAAGGGCTCGTTCACGGGCGCCGTCGACAGGCGCATCGGCAAATTCCAGGAGGCCGACAGCGGCACGTTGTTTCTCGACGAGATCGGCGAGCTGCCGCTCGACGCGCAGGTCAAGCTTCTGCGCGCGCTGCAGGAGGGCGAGATCGATCCCGTCGGCGCCAAGCGGCCGGTGAAGGTCGACTTCCGCCTGGTCTCCGCGACCAACCGGGACATGATCCAGCTGGTCAAGGACGGCAAGTTCCGCGAGGACCTCTACTATCGGCTCAACGTGTTCCCGATCTGGGTGCCGCCGTTGCGCGATCGCCTGGAGGACGTGCCGGACCTCGCCATGCACTTCCTCGCGCGCTTCGCCGCCGAGGAAGGTCGTCGCGTCACCGGCATCTCCAAGGAGACGCTCGAGCTTCTGACGGGCTATTCCTGGCCCGGCAACGTGCGCCAGCTCGAGAACGCCATGTTCCGCGCCGTGGTGCTGGCGGACGGGCCGCAGCTCACTGTCGCCGAGTTCCCGCAGATCGCGGCCCATGTCGAGGGCTTCCGCGCCGCCATTCCCGCGGCTCCGGCCCAGGTCGACAGGCGGCCGGTGATCACCGGGCCCGCCATGCTGGGCGCGGAGGACGTGGTGCCGCAGACGGTCGAGATTGCGCCTCAGTCAGGCAGCGGCAAGGGCTCGCTCGGCATCCCCGCGGTCAACGAGACCGGCGATATCCGCTCGCTCGAGGCCATGGAGGCCGATATGATCCGCCTGGCGCTCGGGCGCTACCGCGGGCACATGACGGAGGTCGCCAAGCGCCTCGGCATCGGCCGATCCACCCTCTACCGCAAGATGCGCGAGTTCGGTCTCGAGGAGCGCCCGAGCTGAGGGGGCGGGGCAAGCGGACTCCAAAAGACGCGACGTCATGCCCGCACAGGCGGGCATCCAGCCGCCTATCGATATGTGACTGGGTCCCGGCCTTCCTCCGCTCGCGCGCTTCGCGCCCGAGCGGCGCCGGGATGACGCCTTGTGCAGTAGCGCACTAACGCGCGACGATGACGTTGGCGGTGAAGAGGGCGTCGCGTTGGGGTGCGCCGGCGAAGGCCGAGCCTTCCTCGAACCAGGACTTGGGCGCCGGCTGGCCCCATAGCGTCTGCCGCTGCGGGTCGCGCAGGGACCAGCGGATCGGCGCGTGGTCGGGGTCCATGGTCTGGTAGTCGCAAGCGTAGAACTCGATGCGATGGCCGTCGGGATCGCGCACATAGAGGAAGAACGCGTTGGAGATGCCATGGCGGCCGGGGCCGCGCTCCATGCTGGCGAGGTGGCCGGTGGTGGCCATCACGTCGCACAGGTGGATGATGTTGAGCGGGCTAGGCACCCAGTAGGCGAGGTGGTGCAGGCGGGGGCCGCGGCCGTTGGTGAAGGCGAGGTCGTGCACGTTGCCCTTGCGGTGCATCCAGGAGGCGACGATGCGGCCGTCCGGGCCGTCCTCCTCGGTGTACTCGGTGAGGCGGAAGCCGAGACCGGCATAGAAGTCGGTTGAGCCCTGCACGTCGGGCGCGAAGACGTTGAAATGATCGAGGCGCTGGGCATGCACGCCGTTGTAGCGGTCGTAGCGCTGCAGCAGGCGCTCGCGCTGCTCCATCGTGACATAGAGCTCGAGCGGCAGGCCGAAAGGATCGGACGCCTCGAGCGTGCGGCCCTGATGGGGGCGCTCGACGAAGGCATGCGGGAGCCCTTTCGACTTGAAGAAGCGGGCGGCCTTGTCGAGGTCCTCCTCGCTGGCGACCTTGAGGCCGATGCGCCGGGCCTCGGGTGTCGGGCCCTCGAGCAGGGCGAGGGAGTGATGCTGGCGCTCCTCGACGGCGCGGAGATAGAGCGCGTCCTTCGTCTCGTCCTCGACAATAAGGCCGAGCGTGCCCTCATAGAACGCCCTGGCGCGCCCGAGGTCCGTCACCGCGAGCGAGACGTGGCTGGCGCGCACGATGTTGAAGGGCGGGTCGAAGATGTGCTTGGGCACGGGCATCGCAAATCCTCCCCAGGGCGCCGGTGTTGCCGGGCTCGCTCTTAGCGCCTTCGCAACTCAGGCCAATCATACTTGAAAAGGCAAGCCTCACTGCCGCCGCATCCAATGCCCACGGTGGCGGAGCCGGGGGTTACGGGCGCGAGCAAAGAGGGACGGGATGCGCGCGATTCTGGCAGCAGCCGTCGTCGTTACGTGCGCACTGCCGGTGTTGCCGGCGGGGGCACGGGACGCCGTGGTCGCGCAGTTGCCCGATGACAAGTCGGCGGCGGCGATCGTCCCGCCGGTGCCCCGGCCGGCCCAGCGCCCCTCGCGAATGGCCAGCGAGCCCGACCGGCTGCCGGAGCCGATCGTTCCACCCGAGCCGCAGCCTGCCGTGCGCCCGCAGCGGCTTGCCGCGCTGTCCGATGCGCAAGTCTCCCCGTTGCATCCGCCATCGCCGCAGCCGATCACGCGGCAGCAATGGCTCGCGTCGTTGTCCGAGCGGGCCCCCACGGGCCTTCCGGGTCATGAGCCGAGAAGGTCCTGGCGGCAGCGCGATGCCGAGACGCAGCGCCTTGTTGCATGCCTGAAGCCCGCCGCGCGCGCCCTGCTGGAGCGCGTCGAGGCCGAGTTCGGCGAGATGCGCATCATCTCCACCTGCCGCGCCGGCGCACGCATCGCCGGCACGGGCCGTATCTCCAGGCATGCCACCGGCGAGGCGATCGACTTCGACGCCGGGGCCCGCAAGGGCGCGGTCGTGCGCTGGCTGATCGCCAACCACACCACCGGCGGCATCATGACTTATGCCGACATGAGCCACATCCATATCGACGTCGGGCCGCATTTCGTGGCGCTCAAGGCCTGGAGCGGGCGGTGAGATGGCGAACGCCAAAGACCTGCGCCGGATCGCGCTGTCGCTCGATGGGACGACGGAGGCCCCGCATTT
>JBGGME010000036.1:0-4519 GCA_041288195.1 Hyphomicrobiaceae bacterium | reverse complement strand
GATGAAACGGCGGCTTTCTCCCAATACATTCACTCCACTTGCGCACTGTCACTCTGTCTTCTTTCATTCTTGAGTCTTGGTGAGTCATGCCACGCTCTTTGGAAGTAGACTCAAGACGAAAATGTGTGAATCTCGTAGCCCTCCAGGGGAGGGTGGCGCCGAGTATGCTGCCCGCGTCGGAGGTGGCGCCGAGTGTGCCGCTGCCTTGATGGCGCCCATTAACCTCGGTTCAAGTCTTTGCCCCTAAGCGAGGCCTCGCCATGCAGGAGCTCGTTGCGTCGCCAGTTCCCGTAGCCGAAGCCACCGACCGCGTCGCCTTCACCGGCCGCCGCGCCGAGTTCGTCCGTCTGGTGATGCGCGGCGCCCTGCTCGAGCTCGTCACCCTCGGTTTCTATCGCTTCTGGCTCGCCACCGACATGCGCCGGCACCTGTGGTCGCATACCTTGGTGGGAGGCGATGCGGCGGAATACACCGGCACCGCCAAGGAGCTGCTGATCGGGTTCCTGTTCGCGCTGGCGATCCTGCTGCCGATCTATCTCGCCTATTTCTTCATCGGCCTCGAAGCCGAGCGGCTGCAGGCCTTCGCCAGCATTCCGCTGTTCCTGTTCTTCTACCTGTTCGCCCAGTTCGCGATCTACCGCGCCCGCCGCTACCGGCTCACCCGCACGGTCTGGCGCGGGGTGCGTTTCTGGATGGCGGGCTCCGGCTGGAACTACGCTTGGCGGGCGGCGCTCTGGGGCTTGTTCGTCCTCCTCACCCTCGGCCTCGCGCTGCCGTGGCGCGCCGCCGCGCTCGAGCGCTTCAAGATGCGCCACAGCTTCTACGGCGATCTGCCCGGCCGCTTCGAGGCCACCGGCTGGCAGTTCTTCAAGAACGGCTGGTGGCTCTGGCTGCTGGCGTGGCCGGCGGTCTTCCTTCCGGTCGCCTTGCCGTTCATCTACGGGGCGTTCAAGTCCATCGAATGGCGCTGGTGGGCGTCCGGCATCCGCTTCGGCGAGGTGCGCTTCGACTCCAAGCTGACCGAAGGCGCCTTGATCGGGCTCTACTGGAAGGTGATCGGCTGGGGCCTGCTGCTGCTGCTGTTCCTGTCGATGTGGATCGGCGGTGTATTCGGGGTCGGGATGGCGGTCAGCGGCGTCGCCAAGTCGGGCGGGCTCGAGATCGCGCGCGCCTTGCAGCACCCCGTGCTCCTGATCGCGATGGCGCTCGGCTACGTGGTGGCCGCGCTGGCGCTCGGCGTGGTGCTGCGCGTCTACCTGCTGCGCGACGTCTGGGAGCGGGTGGCGGCGTCGGTGACCGTGCACAATCTGGCGGCCGCCGACAACGTCAAGGCGCAGGGCCATCTGGTGAGTGCGCTCGGCGAAGGCTTCGCCGACAGCCTCGACGTCGCCGGATTCTGATGCGCGCCGAGGTTCCTCGTGTCCCGGGCGAGTGGAGCGAGCGCTCTTGCGCGAGCGGAACGAGACCCGGGACCCAGCGCAAGACTCAGCGAAGCGCAATATCGTGACGCGCTCCGCGCATCGCTTCTTGCGCTGGGTCCCGGCTCTCGCTCCGGCTTCGCCGTCGCTTCGGCCGGGACACGAGTGCACGGTGCCGTCGCTTCAGCCGGGACCCGCTAGCTTAACGCCCAGGCAGGAAAGCGGGCATCCAGTAATCGAGTTGTGACCCAAGCACCGAAACCGCTGTAAAGTACGCCCATGACCTCAGACACCGCGCCATCCGGCCAAGCCGTCTATTTCGACGGCACCTCCAACCGCAAGCGCCGCGTGGCGCTGCGGATGGCGGCGGGCCTCGACATCATCGAGGACGGCGCCGTCGTCGACACCTGGCCCTATGACCGCATCCGCCGCGCCGACGGCCCGCACGCGCTGCTGCGGCTGGGCTGCGTCTCCGCGCTGCCGCTGGCGCGCCTCGAGATCGACGACGCCGCGACCGCGCAGGCGCTGATCCCGCATTGCGCTTCGCTCGACGTCGGGCGCGGCGGCTCGCAGACCTGGCGCATCGTGTTCTGGTCGGCGGCCGCGGTCTGCTCGATCGTCGCGGTCGTGCTCTACGGCATCCCGTTCGCCGCCGACCGGCTGGCGCCGCTGGTGCCGGTGTCGGTCGAGAACCGCATCGGCGAGGCGGTCGACAAGCAGGTCCGCGTCATGCTCGGCGGCAAGACCTGCGACGGCGCCGCCGGCCGCTTGGCCTTCACCGCGATGGTCGACAAGATCAGGCGGGCGGCCAAAATCGAGACCCCGCTCGACGCCGCGGTGCTGTCCACCCCGGTGCCGAACGCCTTCGCGCTGCCGGGCGGCAAGGTCTATCTGCTCGACGGGCTGTTGCAGAAGGCGCGCAACCCGGACGAGGTCGCCGGCGTCATCGCCCACGAGCTCGGCCACGTGCACCACCGCGACAACCTGCGCAAGATCATCCAGGAGGGCGGCACCTCGTTCCTGGTCGGCCTCCTGCTCGGCGACGTGATCGGAGCCACCGCCGTCATCTTCGCGGCGCGCTCGGTGCTCGACGCCTCCTATTCGCGCGAGGCCGAGCAGCGCGCCGACGCCTTCGCGGTCGAGACCATGCACACGCTCGGCCGCTCGGCCGCGCCGATGGGCGAGCTCTTGGTGCGGCTGACCGCCGGCGACCCGAGCAAGTACCTCACCATCATCGCCAGCCATCCGCTGTCCGAGGACCGCCTCGTCGCCATGACGAAGGAGGATCGCCCGATAACCGGCCCGGAGATCCTCTCGGCGCCGGAGTGGCGGGCGCTCAAGGACATTTGCAAGGGGTCGCGCGCGGCTGACCTGACGCCGCTTTCCGGCCGCGACCACCGAAGGTGATCAGGGATTCCGAGCCCACCTGCTGCGCTCGGGCCCTTCCCGCTGGTGTGGGCAACTAGGGCGCCGCGAACTCGGTCTGCTCCCTCTCCCATAGGGCCCATAGGGAGAGGGGTGGGGTGAGGGGTTAAGATCCATCGATAGAGCCGAACCCCCTCACCCCCACCCTCTCCCCTGCGGGGAGAGGGAGCGCGCCGAGTTCGCCGCGCGCTCGTTATTCTCATCATTGATGGACCGCTCTCGACCAGCCGCCGAACGGCCGCTCATGCGCGCGCGCTGCTGCGCTGCCGGCCCGTCGGCCGATACGCGATGCGCGCGTGCCCGGGGCAATAGGGCAGTCCCTTGACCGGCTCGTTGCCGCAGAAGCGGACGTCCGCGGAACCCGGGGTGTCGATCGGCCAGCGGCATCTGCCCTGGCCTAGCTCGAGCAGGCTGCATCCGCAGCCGTTGTGGATCGGGATGTCTTCGACGCGCGGCTGCGGGAACGCCGTCGTCAGCATGTCATGCTGGACGAAGATGTCGAGGCGCGCGCGGCCCGCGCGCCAGGTCCTCGCAGCCCTCGACCGTGCCGGCCCGGCGCCCCTTTGTTCCGGCGTGGCGATCGCATGGACATGCCTGGGCCGCGACAGGCCGAGGCGGTTCATCTTGCCGATGACGGCGTTGCGGGTCACGCCGATCTCGCGGGCAATCTGGCTGCTTGAAAGCCCGGCATGAAAGCAGCGCTTCAACTGCTCGATGCGCTCCGAACTCCAGGTCGCACGCTTGGCGGACATGTTGAACCCACCGCACCTCGGCGCCGCCAAGCCTGTCGTCCGGGGTCGATTTCGGGGCGGCGCCGAGCCAAACGCTGTCATGATTCGATTCGCCAAACAAGGGTTATAATGCCATTATAATGGCATTGTAACCTGTGAGGCGTACAGATGGCTCGACCTGAAAACCGCTCGGAGGCTCGGCCGCTGAGCCTGACTTTGCCGGAAGAGACGTTCAACTACTTGGCGCTGCTGGCGACGCTCGGGAAACTCGGCCGCACCGAAAACGAGGTCGCAACGCATATCCTGGTGCGCGAAGCCCATGCGATGCATCAGCGCGGGTTCCACGAGCAGCGCATCCCTGCGGCCGATTAGACCTAGGCAGGCTTCGGCTCGCGTCGGTGCGCTATTCCGTGGCCCGAGCGAAGCGAGGGAGTGACCACACCCTGCTGCAGGCGATTGCGCGTGTGAACCGGCTTTACGAGAACGAGCCGGCGCCAGTGTCAAGCATCGCATCCATGCTTGGCGGCCGACGGTGGTGCCGACGCCCGGCGCCGCCTACACACTGCGGGCACGCGGGCGCGCGCGGCGCGGCATGGCGGCGAGCGGGCATGTCTACGTGCTGCCGGCGCCGCTTGCGCACAGCGGCGATCGGGGCTATTTCGAGGGCCTCTCCGCTTGCTCCCTTCGTCTAGCGGCCCAGGACGTCGCCCTCTCACGGCGAAAACAGGGGTTCGAGTCCCCTAGGGAGCGCCAACGATTTCCAGCACTTAGCAATGGACAAGCAGCTTGACGGCAGCGCTTGCCTATTTTTATTCGATTTCCTGGGTGGCGCGGTGGCTTGGCCGCTCGCCACACAAGCGCAGCAGCAAGAGCGGATGCGGCGTATCGGCGTGCTTGGTCTCGCTCGCGGCAGACGACTGAGGTTGATGACCAGCTCGTACTTGG
>JBGGME010000035.1:0-22626 GCA_041288195.1 Hyphomicrobiaceae bacterium | reverse complement strand
TCGGAGCGTCCTAAGCACCGCTGGCTCATGAGAGGACGTCCCATGGAAACTGGCACAGTCAAGTTCTACAACGATCATCCAACCTGACAACGGCGGCAAAGACGTTTTCGTCCACGCAACTGCACTCGAGCGCGCCGGGATGCGCGGTTTGGTCGAGGGACAGAAGGTCCGTTTCGACACCCAGCCTGATCGCCGAACCGGTAAGATCGCCGTCGCTAACATTGAGGCTGCGTAAGGTCCGCCCCAGAGGAGGGGCTCAGCTCATTGGTCAGTCCTCCGGTGAGCACGATCTTGCTGTTGCCCTCCCACACGATGACTTGTCGTTGCGTGAGCGCTGCCGCCTGAACCCATTGCAGTATTTCTGAAAAGAACGGCTCCTGGTGCCAGGCATGGGGTCGGGCGGGATCGACATGGATCACCAGTGCATTTGCGTAATCTTCTGACACGACCACCATCTTGCACTTTGACGGCCTCCAATGATCGCTAAGGGCCCGGTCGAGCAGATACTCGCAACTGCCGGCACTCCGTCGGTCTGTGCTCATAGATCGCGCAGCCTGTCTTGGCATCGCAGTTCGGGCACCAGCGCAAAGGCGGGGTGTTTAGTTCTTCGACACCCAAGAGCTTGCAACACAGAGTACAGCCGCTGCAGTCACGACCCCGCACGACATCCATCTGTTGTGTCATTCGATCTCACTTCGAGGGGGTTGAGCACAGCTGACTAAGCGCGGTGGCCCTTGGCGAGCCTTGCAAGAGGGGGAGTGGACAGCGAAGGCTGCTCGTCACCTTGTCAACGCTTCGGATCCAGTCGGCCTGCCGCGCTGGAAGCGCGCGATACATTGGCGTCTCGTTGGTCGCAAGACCCTCGTCGGACTTTGTCCGCGGCGCTTCGGCCGGGATGCATGCGGGGAGGTGCCGCGCGAATGTGCACCATCTTCGCCACAGGGGGCCGCAAAGGTGCCACATTGCGGGACAGTATGGCGCTGGTCCGGAGGGCTCAGAACGGGTACTCAAGACGGCTCAGCAGGGTGGTGCGCGGGTGAGGGGCCGGCAGCGGCAGCCTGCCTGTCCGCGCTGCCCGAATCGCGGTTTGAAGAGACCCATCGCGGGACCGCCGCGGCTTTCGACTTGGACACGCGGGACAGGCACCATGAACCCCCTTGAAATGGTCAAGCCGGCCACGACCGGCGGATTCTCGTTCTTCGAGCTGTTCATGCAGGCCGGTCCGGTCGTCAAGATCGTGATGTTCGGCCTGCTGCTCGCCTCGATCTGGGCCTGGGCCATCATCATCGAGAAGCTGTTCGCCTTCCGCCGGGCACGGCGCGAGGCCGACCGCTTCGAGCAGCAGTTCTGGTCGGGGCAGTCGCTGGACGAGCTCTACTCGGGGCTGTCGCGGGGGCGCACGTTCTCGATGGCGTCGCTGTTCGTGGCGGCCATGCGCGAGTGGAAGCGCTCGGTGGAGGGCAACATCCGCGCCATGGGCGGCATCCAGCTGCGCGTCGAGAAGGTGATGGACGTGACGATCTCGCGCGAGATGGAGCAGCTCGACCGGCGGCTCCTGTTCCTCGCAACCGTGGGCTCGACGGCGCCCTTCATCGGCCTGTTCGGGACGGTGTGGGGCATCATGACGAGCTTCCAGGCGATCGCGGCCTCGAAGAACACCAACCTCGCCGTGGTGGCGCCGGGCATCGCGGAGGCGCTGTTTGCGACCGCGCTCGGGCTGCTGGCGGCGATCCCCGCGGTCGTGTTCTACAACAAGTTCGCGGCCGACAGCTCGCGGCTCTCGCAGCGGCTGGAGGCCTTCGCCGACGAGTTCTCGGCCATCGTCTCGCGCCAGATCGACGTGCGCACCTGAGGGCACTGTGGCAGCCATCCAACCACTCCGTCTCCGCGTCATTCCCGCGAGCGCGAAGCGCGTCAGCGGGAATCCAGCCCAGACCGCCACGCGTTGGCAGGTGTGGCTGGATTCCCGCTCTGCGCTTCGCTTGGCGGGAATGACGCGCTCCGCGCTCGCGGGAATGACGGGGCGGGCGGTGTCGGCAGACAGGGGGATCGCGCATGGCCGCTAGCGTCCAGCCACCAGCAAGACCCGGCAGCGGCCGGCGCAGCCGCGCGCGCAAGCATGCGCCCATGCACGAGATCAACGTCACGCCGTTCGTCGACGTGATGCTGGTGCTGCTCATCATCTTCATGGTGACGGCGCCGCTGCTCACCGTCGGCGTGCCGATCGAGCTGCCGGAGGCCAAGGGCCAGCAGCTGCAGTCCAACAAGGAGCCGGTGACGATCAGCGTCGACCGGTCCGGCAAGGTCTTCATCCAGGAGACCGAGATCAAGCTCGACGAGATCGCGCCCAAGCTCAAGGCCATCTCCAAGAACGGCTACGAGGAGCAGATCTTCATTCGCGGCGACAAGGGCATAGACTACGGCACGGTCATGCGCGTGATGGCGCGGGTGAAGGCGGGCGGCTTCACCAAGGTCTCGCTCGTGACCGAATCGGAAGGCTCCTGATCCCGAGGGAACGAGGGGAACTTGCGCGGCGGACTGGTCACCTCCGTCATGCTGCACGCGGCGATCCTGGGATGGGCGCTCTTCACCATCCAGTCGCGGCCGGAGCTGCGTGTGGCCGAGCCCGAGCCGATCGCCGTCGACCTCGTGAACGCGAGCGAGCTCACGCGTTTGCGCCAGGGCGTGCGCACGGCCAAGCAGATGGAGGCGGAGGCCAAGGAGACGCCCAAGGCGGAGCCTGCCAAGAAGGAGGCGCCCAAGCCGACGCCCGCCGCCGCGGCCCCACCACCCCCGCCCGAGCCGCCTCCGCCGCCGAAGGAGGAGCCCAAGAAAGAGGAGCCCAAGAAAGAGGAGCCGCCCAAGGAGGTCGCGATGGCGCCGCCGCCACCTTCCCCCGTGCCGGCACCCGAGGAGCAGAAGGAGCTCGACGACATGCTGAAGGAGCAGGAGCGCAAGGCCGAGGAGGAGAAGAAGCTCGAGGAGCAGAAGAAGGCCGACGAGCAGAAGCGCCTCGAGGAGGAGAGGAAGCAGGCCGAGCTTAGGAAGCAGCAGGAGGAGGCCAAGAAGAAGAGAGAAGCCGAGATCAAGAAGAAGAAGGAGGAGGAGAAGAAGCGCAAGGAGGCCGAGGCCAAGAAGAAGTTCGACGCCGAGAAGATCTCGGCGCTGCTCAACAAGATGCCGGACAAGGGGGCACCAAGGCCGTCCGTGCCGCTCGACGAGCAGGCCAAGAACGTCAAGGGGCCGCGGCTCGGGGCGCCCGAGGGCCGCGACAAGCAGCTGTCCGCCAGCGAGATCGCTATCCTCGCGCAGATCATCCGCTCGTGCGTACAGTCGAAGTGGAACGTGATGGGCGGCGGCGAGGGCGCGCAGCAGACCATCGTCAAGCTGCGCCTGCGCTTCAATGCGGACGGCACGCTGGCGGCGGCTCCGGTAGTCATGAACCCGCAGTCGACGCCGAACTTCCTCGCCGTCTCCGACAGCGCGATCCGGGCGGCGGAGGCCTGCCAGCCCTATCCCCTGCCGGCCGCCAAGTACGAGGTGTGGAAAGACATTGTGTTGAACTTCGATCCGCGTGACATGTTCTAGCCGCGAACGCGTACTATCGGCGTTTCGCCCTCCCTTCCGAGACCAGTCGGCCCGATGCCCGCCATCCAGACGCCTGCCCCGCCCTCAGCTTCGAGATTGGGATTTTCCCTTTGTTTCAGCGGTTTGCGAGCAATCCTCGCCGCGCTTCTGCTGCTCGTGCTGGAGCTTGGCCTGGCCGCCGCGCAGGCCCAGCCGCAGCAGCGCCCGGGACCCGGTCCAACCCCCGCACCGGCCGCCCGGCCGGGACAAGGCGCCCCCCTCGAGATCGACATCACCCAGGGCAGCCTCAAGCCCATCCCCATCGCCGTGCCGGAGTTCCTGGGCGACGATCCCCGCTTCGCGCTCGAGGTGTCGGACGTCGTGGCGGCGGACCTGGAGCGGTCGGGCCTGTTCCAGCCGCTCGACCGCGCCGCCTTCATCGACCGCCCGCGCGACCTCAACGCCGCGCCCAGGTTTCAGGACTGGCGTATCCTCAACGCCCAGGCGCTGGTGGTGGGCAAGGCCTCGCGCGGGCCCGACGGCCGCGTCGTCGCCGAGTTCCGCCTGTGGGACGTCTTCTCGGGCCGCCAGCTCGCGGCCCAGCGCTTCGTCGTGGGACAGCACGAGTGGCGCCGGCTCGGGCACCTCGTGGCCGATCAGGTCTATCAGCGCCTGACGGGCGAGAAGGGATATTTCGACACCCAGGTGGTGTTCGTCGACGAGACCGGACCCAAGGACCGGCGCAACAAGCGCCTCGCCGTGATGGACCAGGACGGCGCCAACGTGCGCCTCCTGAGCCAGGGCCGGGAGCTGGTGCTGACCCCGCGCTTCAGCCCGACGTCGCAGGAAATCGCCTACATGCAGTACACCGGCGACCAGCCGCGCGTGTTCCTCATGAACCTGGAGACGGGCAATCGCGAGCTTGTCGGCGACTTCCCGGGCATGACGTTCGCCCCGCGCTTCTCCCCTGACGGACAGCGAATCGTCATGAGCATCGGCGAGGCCGGCCAGACCTCCATCGTCGAGATGGACCTGCGCAGCCGCCAGCCGCGCCGACTCACGCAAGGCAATGCCATCGACACCGGCCCCTGCTACAGCCCGGACGGGCGGCGCATCGTCTTCGAATCGGATAGGGACGGCTCCCAACAGCTCTACGTCATGGGCTCGGACGGCTCCGGCCAGCGCCGCATCAGCTTCGGCGAGGGCCGCTACTCGACGCCGGTGTGGTCGCCGCGGGGAGACCTGATCGCCTTCACCAAGCAGATGTCGGGGAGCTTCCTGATCGGCGTCATGCGCGCGGACGGTTCGGGCGAGCGGGTATTGACGGAGGGCTTCCACAACGAAGGCCCGACCTGGGCCCCCAATGGCCGCGTTCTCATGTTCTTCCGCGAGGCCCGGGGCGCCACCGGAGGGCCGAAGCTCTATTCCGTCGACCTCACCGGCTACAACGAGCGGCAGGTGCCGACGCCGGCCTTCGGCTCCGATCCCGCATGGTCGCCGTTACGAAATTGAACAGCCTTTTACTCGGTCTTAACCGTGGTGGTGTGTTCTAGGCGGCGAGCACGGCCCGGTTGCGCCGGTGGGCCACTCTGCGCGATGTGTGTGCACTCTGAGAGTTAGCGCATCTCGGCTGGCCGGCGTGCATCAGCTGAAGTGGCAATTTCGCACCAACCGACGTGGAAAACCCTTAGACAAGCTGTTGCGTTCTTGATCTGAGCGTTGTGCACCGGTAGCGAAGTAGCGCGATGAGACTTAGGAGAGAAGACATGAACATCAAGAACGTACTCGTGATTTCGGCCCTCGTGGCCGCTGTTGCGTTGGCGGCTTGCCGCCGTGAGGAAGCCGTGCCGATGAAGCTCGGCGCAGATCTGCCGGTTGCTGGTAAGGTAGCGCGTTAAGCGATCCGGCTCGAAAGAGACAACGGAGATACCAATGAAAGGCGCTATCGTTCTCGCAGCAGTCATCGCTGCCGTTGCCCTCGGGGCATGCCGCAAGGAAGTGGCACATGCTCCGATGAAGCTTGGCGCGAGCGTTGAGCAAGTGGCTCGCTGAGTTGAGCGATCGCTGCCTTTCGGCAGGTGAATCGCTGAAATTAGGGCTGCATCTCCGGATGCGGCCCTGGTTTTTTTTATGCGAGGTCTCTGTCCTCTCCCCGTTGCGGTGTGCATAGCGGGGATAACGGCCGCCACGATGTTGCCCTCCGCGCGCCCATGCGCGTTTGTCAGGGGGCAGGGGCGCGGTCACATTTTCGAACGAAGCTTCCGCTAAGAGACGGAGCCAAGCCAATATTCCGCGGTGGATCACGTGAGACACCACGGCAAGACGGGGGTCACGGTATGGAGCTGTCGCAGTGGCGCAAGGCCGGGACGCGGCTTGTTGCGGTCGCCATGCTGGCGTTCGCGGTCAGCGCCTGCTCGGACACCCCCAAGCCCGAGAGCGAGCTCGGCGGGGGCCGCAATACCCCGGCAACGCCAGGCTCGGCGCGTGATTTCGCGGTCAACGTCGGCGACATCGTCTACTTCACGACCGACAGCGTCGACCTGTCGCCCGAGGCGCAGCAGACCCTCACCAACCAGGCGCGCTGGCTGCAGCAGTATGCCCAGTACACCATCACCATCGAGGGCCACGCCGACGAGCGCGGCACGCGCGAGTACAACATTGCGCTCGGCGCCAAGCGCGCCACAGCCGTGCGCAACTTCCTGGCCCAGCGCGGGATCAACGCCCAGCGCATCCGCACCGTGTCCTACGGCAAGGAGCGCCCCGTTGCGGTATGCAACGACATCTCCTGCTGGTCGCAGAACCGCAGGGCGCAAACCGTGCTCAACAGCCGCCACGAGGCGCGTTCCTAGGCACGTGCGCGCCCGGTTTGTGCGGCCGTCGCCCGTCCCGCCGATATCCGCCCGGGATGGCGCCGCTCTCCGCGGCACTTGTTGCTTGCTGATGCACCGCAGGCGGTCCGGTCCGCCAACCAAAGTTTGGCCCAAATGCCGGCGCACTCTTGCCCCTCACGAGGCGATGGGAGCGGAAACGTCCTTCAAATGTCCGGCTGGAGCTACTCGGGCATTCTAGGGCTTGCCGCTGTGGCATTGGTGCAACCCGTGCCGGCTACGCTGGCGACCACGGCGATGGCCCAAGAGCGCATGCAGCTTGGCACGCCTGCCTCTGCCGCCGTCGAATTTCAAACCCAGGTGGGCGACCGCGTCTTCTTCAGTGAAGGCAGCGCCGAGCTCGGCTCCCGCGCCCGGGCCGCGCTGGAGGCGCAGGCGGCATGGCTCAAGCGACACAGTACGCTGCCCGTCATGGTCGAGGGCCACGCCGATGACGCGGGCGTGGAGGCGCACAACCAGGAGGTGTCGCGGCGACGGGCCGAGGCGGTGCGGCGGCGGCTGATCGAAAGCGGCGTGGCGCCCGAGCGCATCTTTGTCCAAGCCTACGGCCGCGACCGCCTGATCGCCGAATGCGCCGCGCCGGGTTGCTCGGCGCAGAACCGGCGCGTCGTCACCATCGTTCGCGTGCCCGATGCCGCCACGGCACCAGTCGCCAAGCCAGTCGTGGAGCCGAACGATACCGCGTCCAGGCGGTCGCCGCGCCGACTTTATTGAGTTCTGCGCCTTGCCGACGCTTCAATGTCGTGGTCAAGAGTGCCGAGGGGTTAGCGGGCAAGCGCGCGGCCATCTCCGCGTCGAGGCCGGCCGCGCTGCAACAGGGATCGCAACAGCCGCATGATCACAATCGCACAACGCTGGTTGCGCGTGGGAGGGTTCACCCTGCTGGCACTTTGCGGATCGCCGGCCCTCGCGCAGCAGCCCTCGCAGGGGCCGCCGGCGAAGGCGCCCTCCGCCCCCGGCCCGGCGCCGAAGGGCCCGGCCGCCGCCGCCCCGGCACCTGCCGCTGGAAACGAGGCTGCCCTGCGCCAGCGCATCGAGCAGCTCGAGGAGCAGCTCGTCGATCTGCAGGTGGTGGTGGGTACGCTCGAGTCGCTGGCGCGCGGCGCGACCGCACCGGCGCCCGGGGCCGGGCGTCCCTCGCCTGGACCTTCGGCTGCCATTGGCGCCGCGGATGCCGGCCGCCTTGACGGCATCGAGACCCAGATCCGAGCGCTCGCCGCCCAGCTCGAGCAGGTGCAGGAGCAGATGCGCGCGCTATCCTCGGCAGGTCCCAGACCGCCCGAGGCCGCCACCGAGCCGCCGCCTTCCCCCGCGGGCCCGCGTCCCGGCCGGCCGCGTGCGGATGCCGATCCTCCCGCCCAGCCCGAGCGCACGGGCTTCGGCGCCGTGACGGTGTCGCCCGACGGCAAGAAGGACGACGAGATCGATCGCATCCTGAGCTCGCCACAGGGTCCGCGCCCCGGTCCTGGCCCCAGTTTTTCTGGCCCCAGTGTTGGTCCTGGTCCCGGGCCGGCCGCTGCCGAGGCCGACACGACACCCAAGCAGCTCTACGAGACGGCCTACGGCTATTTGTTGCAGCGCGACTATGGGGCGGCGGAAGCCGCCTTCGAGGAGTTCCTGCGCCGTCACCCCGCCGATCCACTGGCCGGCAACGCGCAATATTGGCTGGGTGAGTCGCTCTATGTTCGCGGCCAGTACCGCGCGGCCGCCGGCGCGTTCCTCAAGGGCTACCAGACCTACACCAGGAGCGCGAAAGCGCCGGAGAACCTCTTGAAGCTCGCCATGTCGCTGCAGCGGCTCGGGCAGAAGGATGCGGCCTGCTCCTCCTACAGCGAGCTGGCGGCCAAGTTTCCGAGCGCGCCGACGCACGTCAAGAACACCGCCCAGAGCGAGCGCCAGCGCGCGGGCTGCTGAGGCGTCCTGCGGTTCGACTGCTCATCATACCGGGGCTGCAAGTCGGAGATTGTGCCGTCGGCTGAGAAATGCGATCTTTGTCGTTGCCGATTGTCGAAATGTTCTTTGCGACGCAATTCGTTGATTTGTGGTGAGTGCGCCATGGCACTACTTGTCTCGCAAACTGCCCTTCATCTCCGCTGTTGGATGCAAGTGCTGACGCTCGCGCTCCTGGCGACGGCACCGGCGACTTCGTCCCTGGCGCAGAGCCCGCCTGTTTCGAAGGGCGAGCCCGTGACGGTCGACCGGCCGTTCGCCGTGGCGGAGACCAAGAAGCACACGCCGCGGGGCATCAGCGGGATCGCTTGTCTGGCCCCTGTCGGCGACGCGCGCTCCTGTCTCGCGGTGAATGACGAGGAGCGTTTTGCGGAATGGGCCGTCCTTAAGGGCAACGTTCTCTCCCCGACGGGCAAGAGGGTACAGCTGCTGACGCAATCGGAAGCTCAGGCCGACCCGATCCTCGGCCGCATGCCGCAGAAGCTTTGTCAAAAGACGGACGATTTCGGCGAGTTCGACGGCGAGGCCATCGCCATTGTCGGGGACCAGCTGTACGTCACAGGGTCACATGCCTGCTCGCGCGAAAAGCAGAAATTCAAGCCCTCGGCCTTTGTGCTCGCACGGGCCCGGGCCACGGGTGAGGCGATCACCGTCGACAAGGTGATGCGCACCTGGCGCGTGTCCGATGCGATCCGGAACAGCCCGCTGAAGGAGGCCTTCGGAATTCCTGGTCCCACTGGAGCCGGCATCGAGGGCATGGCAGCGATCGGCAACCGCCTGTATTTGGGGTTCCGCACGCCGTCCGCCCAAGGCAAGGCGACCATTCTGAGCCTCGAGGCCGAGAGGCTGTTCGCCTCCGGCAACGAGCCCTCGACGGCCAAGCCGGAGACGCTTCCGCTGGACTTGGGCACCGGCGTGGGCATCCGTGATCTGGCCGCGTTGGACGAGGAGAGAATATTGGTGCTCTCGGGTCCCGCCGGTGCCGGCGACGCCGCCTATGTGCTCCACGTCGTGACGGCGTCTACCGGCAAGCTGCAGCCGCTGGCAGAGCTGCGCACCGATCAGAAGGGGAAGCAGAAGGGCAAGGACGGCGGGCCTGAGACGGCGAAGGCCGAGGCCATTGCCGTCATCGCCCGCGACGCGGGCTCGGTCACCATCCTCGTCGTGTATGACAACATCGACGATGGCGGCCCGCGGTTGCACCGGATACGGTTGCCGGGGAATTGAGCGGCGTCGTCCGATCCGGGCCTATCCAGCCTCGGGCCGTGCGGGCTCGTTGCGAGGGACGCTCCCTCCTCGGGCCTGGCGCTCGAGCAGCCGCTCTCTGCCCTCGCGCAGGATGGCGATCAGCAGCTGAAGCTTCTGCAACTCGAAGCCGTCTTGCGCGGTGTTGCGGCCGGCAAGCGTGGCCTCCTTGATCCTTTGCTCCTGCAGCGCGATGTGCCGATCGGCAGCCGCGATGGTCTGCTCGATGCGCTCGATCTGCGCCGGCGACGGCTGGACCGCTATCTCGCGGCCGCTCGCATCGGATCGGTCCTGGACTGGCATGAACGCGCCTCCCACGTGCGCCTAGATACCGCAGCGCGGCCCTCCAGGTGACCCCCACGTGTCGACAGCACTAGCTCTTCGTTAGGGGGACCGGCGCGACTTGAGGCGAATTGTCGGAGAAGCCCTGTTGCACACGCCACGCGCCGTCGTGGTCACAAACGCGCCACAGCGCCCCCTTCCTTGCTCCGTGAATTCGCCTATCATTGCGGCAGGCGGGGCTTGTGGGGGCACTTCCTCCACGTCTGCCAATCGAGCCATCTGCAAGAGTCGAGACGCGGGGGCCTCCTCCGCCGCTGCGAGCCTGGGGCGCATGTTCAAGAAAATTCTGATCGCCAATCGCGGCGAGATCGCCTGCCGCATCATCAAGAGCGCGAGAAAGCTCGGCATCAAGACGGTCGCGGTCTACTCGGAGGCCGATCGCGACGGCCTGCATGTGGAGATGGCCGACGAGGCGGTCGCCATCGGTCCGCCGCCGGCGGCGCAGTCCTACCTCGTGATCGACAAGATCGTCGAAGCCTGTCGCGCCACTGGCGCCGAGGCCGTGCACCCGGGCTACGGCTTCCTCTCCGAGCGCGAGGCCTTCCCCGTGGCGCTCGAGAAGGCCGGCATCGTCTTCATCGGCCCCAATCCGCGCGCCATCGCCGCCATGGGCGACAAGATCGAGAGCAAGAAAGCGGCGGCCAAGGCCAAGGTCTCGACCGTGCCGGGGCATCTGGGCGAGATCGCCGACCCCAAGCAGGCCGTGAAGATCGCGGCCGAGATCGGCTACCCCGTCATGATCAAGGCCTCCGCCGGCGGCGGCGGCAAGGGCATGCGCATCGCCTACAACGCAAAGGAGACGGAGGAGGGCTTCGGCTCCGCCCGGTCGGAGGCCAAGTCGAGCTTCGGCGATGATCGCGTGTTCATCGAGAAGTTCATCGAGAACCCGCGCCACATCGAGATCCAGGTGCTCGGCGACAAGCACGGCAACATTCTCTACCTCGGCGAGCGCGAGTGCTCGATCCAGCGCCGCAATCAGAAGGTCGTCGAGGAGGCGCCCTCGCCGCTGCTCGACGCCAAGACGCGCAAGGCCATGGGCGAGCAGGCCGTGGCGCTGTCGCGGGCCGTCGGCTACGACAGCGCCGGCACCGTCGAGTTCGTCGCCGGCCAGGACCGCTCCTTCTACTTCCTGGAGATGAACACGCGGCTGCAGGTCGAGCATCCCGTCACCGAGCTCGTCACCGGCATCGATCTCGTCGAGCAGATGATCCGCGTTGCCGCCGGCGAGAAGCTCGGTTTCAAGCAGTCCGACATCAAGCTCGATGGCTGGGCCGTCGAGAGCCGCATCTACGCCGAGGACCCCTTCCGCAACTTCCTCCCCTCCATCGGCCGCCTCGTGCGCTACCGGCCGCCCAAGGAGGGCACCTCGCCCCTCGGCACCATCCGCAACGACACCGGCGTGTTCGAGGGCGCGGAAATCTCCATGCACTACGATCCCATGATCGCCAAGCTCGTGACGCATGCGCCCACGCGCGAGGCCGCGATCGATCTGCAGGCCGACGCGCTCGATGCCTTCGTCATCGACGGGGTGGAGCACAACATCCCCTTCCTCTCCGCCCTCATGCGCCACCCGCGCTGGCGCGAGGGTCGGCTCTCCACCGGCTTCATCGCCGAGGAGTTCAAGGGCGGCTTCAAGGGCCGTCAGCCGGCAGCCGAGGAGCGTCAGCTGCTCGCTGCCGTCGCCGTCGCCATCGATCACCTCGGCAACGCGAGACGGCGCCGTATCACCCAGCAGATGCACGGGCCGGAGGTGCACTTCGCCAGCCGGCGCATCGCCCAGATCGGCAACGACAAGGTTCTGGCGCACGTCGAGGGCAAGTTGGGCGGGCCGATCAAGGTCTCGTTCCTCGACGAGCGGGGCAAGCGGGCCGACACGCTCGAGCTGCAGTCGGACTGGTGGCCGGGCCAGCCGGTGTGGACCGGAATGGTGCATGGCCGGCCGCTGTGGGTGCAGGTGCGGCCCGTCCTCAACGGCTATGACCTGAGCACCCGCGGCATCCGCGCCCGCGCCTACGTCTACACCGAGCGCGAGGCGGCGCTCGCCGCCCTGATGCCCGAGAAGGTGCCGCCCGACACCTCCAAGCTGCTGCTCTGCCCCATGCCCGGCCAGGTGAAGGCAATCCACGTGCAGCCGGGCCAGGAGGTCAAGACCGGCGAGGCGCTGTGCGTGGTGGAAGCCATGAAGATGGAGAACATCCTGCGCGCCGAGCGCGAGGCCGTGGTCAAGACCATCAAGGCCAAGCCTGGCGACAGCCTCGCGGTGGATGCCGTCATCATGGAGTTCGCGTGATGAGGGGGCGCAAGCCTCCTCGCCCCGATGGGCACTCTTCAATGCGGCGCCGCACGGCCGAAATGCCGGCTAGTCCTTCCTGACGTTGAACTCGATCCGCCGGTTCCTGCTCCTGTTGGTCTCCGTATCGTTCGGCGCATTGGGGCGAGTATCGCCGTACCCGGCCGACTGAATGCGTTGGGCAGCGACGCCCTTGCGCTTCAGGTAGTCGACCACCGACCTTGCGCGCAGCTCGGAGAGCTCCCGATTGGAGCCTTGGGTGCCGATGTTGTCGGTGTGCCCTTCCACGTCGATCTTGACCGCCGGACACCGGTTGGCGATGTCGACGACGCTGTTCAGGAGCGGCGCGCTCGCCAGGTCGAGGTCGGCGCTACCCGTCTTGAAATAGATGGCGCCCGTCTTCGAGATCACGGCGAACCGGGTTTCGCAGGCCTCTGCCGAGATTGCGCTCGAGGCTTCTTCCGCCCTGGACTTTTCTCGGGCGGCACGTGCCGCTTCGAGCGCCGGCTTGAGACTGCCCGACGCAAACACCAGATCGAAGGTTATCGACGCGGCCGAGGCGATGGGTATGCCGCCGACCGACTCCGAGAGCTTGGCGATGCCCCCGGCAAAGCCGAAGCTCTCCGCGGTGACGATGATGGGCTCGATCGTGGAGACCGAGACGGCGGTGTCGCTGATGCGCGTGACCCACACCACCGACTTGAACTCCTTCACAACTCCGTGCATGCCGACCGTGAATGTCAGCGGGTAGGACAGTCGCGTCTCGGTCGCGAGGGCCTTCAGCTTCGCCTTGTCCAGCTTGGCGCTGATCTCTGCGTAGGGAAACTTGTAGGTTTCGAAAAGCAGGAAGCGCATGCGCACGTTGCGCACATCGGTGCCCGTCTCGATCGAGTTCAGCTCGATCTTGACGGTGACTTCGGCGTTCTTGCTGACGTTGCCCTCCACAGCCGTGAACTGCAGGGTTTCGAAGACGGCATTGTTCTTCACGGTCTGCATGTAGACGTTGGAAAGGCGCGGGTTGAGCACCCACTCCTGGTTGAGGAAGTCCTGGGCGCGGGCCTTGCCGGCTCCCATCGCCGTTGCAAACAGAGCAATCACGAGACAAACGCGCGCTAGGGTCGTGAGCATGCCGACTACTCCACGAGGCGTGAGCTTTTGCATCTTATAGACTTCCGGAGCTCATTCGCAGCCGCTCTTGGCCCACCGCATCAAGGCGATCTTGTAGGTGCCGCCGTAG
This sequence comes from Hyphomicrobiaceae bacterium, assembly GCA_041288195.1. GTDB lineage: Bacteria > Pseudomonadota > Alphaproteobacteria > Rhizobiales > Hyphomicrobiaceae > AWTP1-13. The sequence continues at coordinate 9,107 of JBGGME010000035.1, read as the reverse complement.
GGATGCGGATGCCGCAGAATGAACTTGGCGTCCTTCGCATAGGTCTTGCCCTGGTCGCACAGCCGTGCCTGGTTCCATTTGTGGCACGAGCTGCACTCCTTCTTCCAGACTGACTCCTCGAGGCCTTCGATCGGGGAGAACAAGGGGATGCCCTCGGCCAGCTCCTTGATTGTCTTTCCGTTGACGGGAAATGGCCCGAAGGGGACGGGCTGGTTGAAGCGCAAGACGTCCTCGGGACGAACGGTGGCGGACCCGGGCACGGGCGCCACCGGAGCCGCACTGGGAGGTGCAGGCTTGGCGGCTGCGGCCGGTGCCCTCCTGCTGCCGACGGCCGCTGCCTCGGCTGGCGATAGTTGCTTCATGGCCCGAAGCGAGGACCAGCCGTCGACCGCCTTGCGTCCGCTGGAGCCCTCGAGCTTGTAGGAGATAAAGCCCCAGTCCTCGCCATGGGCCTTATCCTGGCGTGAGACGCAGGCTATCTCGCCATCGTAGAGCACGTCCGTGTAGATGTGGCCGCCAACGTCCTTGCTGACGTTCAGGAAGCTCGTATCCACCTTGTAGAAGGTGCACGCAGGTTCCTGCGCAGCAGCCGGGCCGGACAAGAGCGCCAGACATAAGACCACACGTCTGATCATCGCCGTCTCCATCAACAAGCGAGTGCGCGCGGCAGCGGACCAAGTATATCCCTTGGCACAGTGGCCGTGTGCAGTGCCCGCGTCAGCGACATGCTCTCGCCGATCACTCGCATCCGCTCTTAGCCCAACGCATCAGTGCGACCTGGAAGGGGGGGCCGTAGGGATGCGGTTGGCGAAAAATGTACTTGGCTGCGTCCACATAGGACTTGCCCTGCTGGCACAACCTTTCCTTGTCCCATTTGTGGCAGGAGCTGCAGGGCTTCTTCCACAGGGACTCCTCGAGGCCTTCGATCGGGGGAAAGAGAGGCACCCCTTCAGTCAGCTGTTGGATCGAGAAGCCCTTCACAGGGTAAGGCCCGGATCGGATCGGCTGGTCGAACCGCAGGGGTACTTCGGCCTCGTTGTTCGCCTGCTCGGCACCGTCGCTTGGCGCACGCGGCGGGCCGGGGTCCTGTGCAGGCCAACGCGTGTACTCGAATCCAGCGTAGGCGCCGGCCATCGCTACCAGCACGACGGCCGCGAGCATCCAATTTCGAGGGTTGCGTCCAGCCGACGCGATTACCCGCGTCATCGGCCGTTCTGGAGGGGCAGCGGCAGAGTGAATTGCGCGCAACTTCACGCGTGATATCGGCCCCAACAACAGCGGCCGGAGCTCTGCCACCGATTGCGGCCGTTCCGACTGCTTTACCCTGAGGCAAGCGTCGATTGCGCTAAGGAAGCTCGGTCGGAACCTGCCCATGGGGTTCGTAGTTGCCGAGACCATGCGATCGCGATCGAAGCGCAGGGTCGCCTCATCCGGTGGCCTGCCGGTGACGGCATGGTACAGCATGGCGCCGAGCGCGTAGACGTCGGTCCACGGGCCCTGCAGGCGGCCATCGGATGAATACTGCTCGGGCGGACTGTAGCCAGCCTTCACGATGCCTGTGAGCGAGTGGCTTGCCTCGGCCACCGCCCGGCGCGCCGAGCCGAAATCGAGCAGTACAGGGGTCCCGTCGGGTCGTACGATGACGTTGTCTGGAGCAATGTCGCGGTGCAGGAAATCCGCCGCGTGCATCAACTCCAGCGCATCGAGCAGCGGGTGGACAAGGGCGTCGAGTTCCTCTTGCGTCGGCGGCCGCTTGAGGTTTTTGAGCCAGGCCTTGAAGCTCTCTCCCTTCTCCAGGCGCATCACCATATAGGCCGTGTCGTGGGCCTCGAACACGCGCGTGACGCGCACGATCGAGGCATGCTCGAAGCGCGCCAGCGTCCGCGCTTCCTGCAGGAAGGTCGAACGGCCCCACTCGAAGGTTTGCTTGTGGCGCTCGGACTTGGGCCGCACGCTCATCGTGGAGTCGCGTTCGCCGAACTCGACCGGGTAATACTCCTTGATCGCCACCATGGTGCCGAGGTTGATGTCCTCGGCCTCGTAGGTGATGCCAAACCCGCCAGTGCCGACCACACGCAAAATGCGGTAGCTGGCGCTAAGAACGGCGTTCGTAGGCAGAACCAACCGGCTTTCCACGTCGCTCCTTCGGCTCAATCCTGTAGGGCGAGGCCCGTTCGTTTCAATGTCGCAAGAATACCGATGGCGCGCAATCGTGGTGGCAAGCCGGTGCTTAACCGCCTCCTGGCTCCGCGGTGGCCAGGAATTGCCTGGCCCTTCCTCTCTTGGTGCGGATGCGCATTCGCCTGCCGGCGGGGCAGGTTATCGCGCCGAACGTCAAACCCAGCGTGCGATGGTTGCCGATCATCCTGAGCGCCGTCCTCGAGCCGGCGATTTTGTGCGCTGGGGCCTACTGCGAGCGCGGCCGCTCCCTGCCCAGGAGCTCATCGCACCAGCGCTCGAGCGGTCCGCCGATCAGCAGCACGATCGCCACGATCAGCGACAGCGCCACAATGATCTTCCACTCGCCGGTGCCGCACAGCGCGCCGAGCGCCGCCGTCATCCATACCGTCGCCGCCGTCGTCAGGCCATGGATCTTGTCGCCCGTCGGGGTGCGGATGATCACGCCGGCGCCGATGAAGCCGACGCCGGTCATGAGGCCCTGGATCACCCGGCTCATGGCATCGACGTGCGGCGCCGTGCCCGCCGCATGCAGCGCCGCCAGCACCAGCCCCGCCGACCCGCAGGCCACCAGGCTCAGCGTGCGCAGTCCCGTCGACTTGTGATGCAGGTGGCGGTTGAGGCCGATGCCGCCGCCGACGATGGCCGCCGCGCCCAGCCGCGACAGGATCTCGAACCATTCCGACATCGTTGTTGCCTCCGTTGTAGGACCGCGGGCGAGCCGTCGCCGGCCGCACGAGCTTACCATCAGCCGACGGGCATGCGGCGCTAACGGAGCAGCAACCCTATCGGCGTAGGCTCGAGACTCGTCCAGCGTAAGGGTGACCCATGTCTCCGGGTATCCGCTATGTCCTCGATCTCGCCGATCCGCGCGGCCGCTTCGACCGCGTCGACTTGATCTGGGCCGCCGTCACCCTGATCGCGGGCCAGCTCGCCTTCGTCCTCGGCCTCTGGATCATGAACGCGAGCTTGCTCGGCTGGCGCGGTTTCCTCGCCAACCTCGTCTTCGGTTGGCTCGGCTACGCGGCGATCTCCAAGCGGCTGCACGACCTCGGCCACAGCAGCTGGTGGCTCTTGGGCTGCGTCCTGGGCTGGCTCGCCGTCGCGCTCGTCTTGGCCCTTGCCGTTGCCCTGATTGCTGGTCCCGACGCTCTGGAGACGGGCACGCCAGCCTTCCGGGCGACGTTCTCGGCGGTGATGCTCCCGGCGGTGGTCATGGCGCTCTGGCTGCATCTGGCGGCCGGCGAGCCGAGGGCAAACTGCTACGGGCCGGCTCCCGCTCACGACAGCGGCGCGCTGCAGCCGGCCTGAGCGCCTCATCGCGCGGTCATCTTGTCCCGCCCGCTTGCGCCTCGCGGCAATTTCCGTGACTGTCCCTCCCTCTCCCCGCGACCGGGGAGCAGCACCCACCTGCCTGTCCCGGAGCCTCCGATGCGCAACTTTCACCTCCCCGGCCGCTCGCTCGTCTATGGGCGCCGGGCGATGTGCGCCACCTCCCATCCCGCCGCCAGCCTGACCGCCATCGAGACGCTCAAGGCCGGCGGCAACGCCGTCGACGCGGCCATCGCCACCGCCGCCGTGCTGGCCGTCGTGGAGCCGCAGATGACGGGCATCGGCGGCGACTGCTTTGCCCTCGTTGCCAAGCCCGGCAGCAAGAAGCCGATCGCGCTCAACTCCGCGGGACGCGCACCTGCTGGCGCCACGGCCGAGTGGCTCGCCAAGTCCCGCCTCAAGCGCATCGAGGAGACGAGCCCGCATGCCGTCACGGTGCCCGGCGCCATCGACGGCTGGACGCGGCTGCTCGCCGACCACGGCACCATGCCGCTCGAGCGGCTGCTCGCGCCCGCCATCGACTATGCCGAGCGCGGCTTCGTCGTGTCCCCGCGCGTCGCCGCCGACTGGGCCCTGACGGGCCGTATCTCCCACCATACCGGTGCCAAGAAGCACCTGTTCCGCCAGGGCGAGGTGCCGCGCGAGGGCGAGGTCATGCAGTTTCCGGCGCTCGCCCGCACGCTCAAGATCATCGCGCGGGAGGGGCGCGAGGGCTTCTATGCCGGCGAGGTCGCCAAGGACATCGTGGCCGAGCTCAATGCGCTGGGCGGCCTGCACACCCTGGCCGACTTCGCGGCCCAGCGCTGCAGCTACGTGACGCCGCTCTCTCTCTCCTACCGCGGCGTCGACCTCTACGAGCTTCCCCCAAGCAACCAGGGCATCATCGCGCTGATGCTGCTCAAGATCCTGGAGAAGACGGGGCTGCCCAAGGACCCCGTCTCGGTCGAGCGTTACCACGTGCAGCTCGAGGCGGCGCGCCTCGCCTTCGCCATGCGCGACCGCTTCGTCGCCGATCCCGACATGGCCGAGGTGCCCGTCGAGCACATGCTGTCGGACGCCGTCATCGACAACCTCGCCAAGCGCGTGCAGCGCAAGCGCCGCCGCCAGGACCTCGGCGCCCTGCCCGAGCCCGCCGGCTCCGACACCGTCTACTTCTGCGTCGTCGACGAGAAGGGCATGGCGGTGTCCTTCATCAACTCGCTTTACGACGACTTCGGCTCCGGCATCGTCACGAGCAAGACCGGCGTCGTCCTGCACAACCGCGGCAAAGGCTTCGTCTGCGATCCCTCCCACCCCAACTGCATCGCGCCGGGCAAGCGACCCATGCACACGCTGGTGCCGGCCATGGTGCTCAAGGGCGGCAAGCCCTACATGGCCTTCGGCGTCATGGGTGCGCACTTCCAGCCAATGGGCCACGTCTACATGATGACCAACATGTTCCACTACGGCATGGACCCGCAGGCTGCGATCGACACCCCGCGCGTGTTCCTCGACGGTGAATCGGTGCTGGTGGAGGAGTCGGTGCCGGCCTCCGTCGTTGCCGGCCTCGAGGAGCTCGGCCACCGCGTTGCTGCGCGGCGCATGCCCTGGGGCGGCGCGCAGGCGATCGTCATCGACCGCGCCAACGGCGTGCTCGTCGGCGCCTCCGACGGCCGCAAGGACGGAATGGCGCTCGGCTACTGAGGAGCGGCATGGCCGCGAAGGCGGACAAGCAGCGCTGCGTGCGCGTGTTGGTCGAAGGCACGGTGCAGGGCGTCGGCTACCGCTACTGGACCGAGCGCACAGCGACCGGCCTGGATCTCACGGGATGGGTGCGCAACCGCCGCGACGGCTCGGTCGAGGCGCTCCTCTGCGGTGACGCCGACGCCGTCGCCGAGATGCTCCAGCGCTGCCGCGACGGTCCCCCCTCCGCACGCGTCACCATGGTCCGCATCCTCCAAGAAGGCGGCGATCCGCCCGACGCGTTCGAGGTTCTGCCGACGCTGTAACGGTCATCCCGGGCCTTGTCTGGACAAGCCCGAGGGCGGGCGCGAAATTCCGGGATGACACACCTAGTCGATGTCGATGCCGTATTTGCGGAGCTGGCGGCGGACCTCGCCCGGCACCTGCTGGGAGCGGACGTTGCCGTCCTCGTCGACGTAGCGCTTGGGGCTCGCGGTGCGCTTGGCGGCCTTGGGCTTGGGCGCGGGCTCGCTCGCCTTCTCCGGCTCGCCGCCGTCGGGACGCTTCGATGCGGCCTTGCTGACGGGCTTGTCGGGGGAGGCCTTGGCAGGCACGACCTTGTCGCTGCTGGCCGTGATCCCGGCGCACGGGATGGTCTTGAACTCGACGCGGCGGTCGAGCGCGTCGCTGGAATCGTCCCTGCCGGTGCCAACGATCAGCTGGCGGGGGCCGACGCCGACGGGGGCGAACCGCTTGGCGGTCTTGCCGGCCACCTCGTTGAGGCGGTCGCGCACGTACTCGGCGCGCTGCAGCGACAGCTTCTCGTTGAGATCGGCGGCGCCGGTGGCGCTGGTGTGGCCGGAAACCTCGAGGCACTTGTCGGCGGAGGTGGCACGCCTGGCGATCTCCGCCACCCACATGTCGTACTGCGGCCGCACGCCCTTGTCGGTCGTGAACTGCGCGGCGTTGGGCCGGAACAGGAACTTGACGGCCATGCGCTCGGCATTGAGCCCGTAGTCGACGACGCGGTCGAAGGCGTCGCGCGCTGCATCGCGGCGGCCGAGCTTCCAGTTGGCGAGGTAGAGACCGTTGAGGACGCGCAGCTGATCGCCGCCGGGAGCGCGCCAGGCGGACTCATAGTGATTCAGCGCATCGTTGAACTTGCCGGCGTTGTAGGCCTCGATGCCGTCGTTGACGAGGACCGAGACGCGCATGCGGTCGGAATAGGCGGGGTCCAGGGGCTCGCCGAGCTTGCTTGCCTGGCAGCTCCGGATCAGGCCGTCGGTCGCGGGGTCCTTCACGAAGGCGGGGCTGTCGTCGAAGAACGAGGTCGGCGTCGGGTCGATGCCCTCCGGCAGCGCGCGGGTGGCGCCCTTGGAGATGATGCGCTTGTCCTTGAGGTCGGCGAGCGCCAGGCAGATGCGGTAGGCATCGCGCGGGCCCCCGGCGACGCCGGCGTTGTTGATGGCGGTGAAGGTGCCGATCAGCACGACCGGCTGCTTGTCGAGCGACTGGGTGGTGAAGGGGAGCAGCTCGAAGCGGCGGTAGTCGCTGCGCACGAGGTCGGAGATGCGCCGCTCCATCGAGCGGCTGGTGATCGACTGGGCGCCGGTGAAGCCATCGATCAGCGGCTCGATGATAAGAGGGACGCGATCGCCGCCGATGGGCAGGTTGGCCTTGGAGAAAAGGGTGTTGGCGGCGTTGAGCAGCGCCTGCTCGAAGGCGATGGGCGTGGGCGGCGGGGCGGGGGGCGGCGTCGGCGCCTGCGCGAGCGCCGGGGAAAGCGCCAGGCCGGAGGCGAGAGCAAGGGCGCCGGCATACCTGGCGGCGTATCGCGAAATGAGGGCCATCTGAATTCTCCTACGGCTGGAGCGGGCGGGTGCTGCTTCTGATCCGGCTTGTTCAATAGTTCGCGAAGGCGCACCTGTGCTGTTCCACATGAAACAGCCGCCCAACCCGCTTTTTGTGTCCCTTCGTGACGCTACGTGCAAGCGCGCCGGCGGCCGGAGGCGCGTTTTCCCGGGTGAGGTTCTTTGGTAACCTTGATGGTTCGATCGCATGGCCGGAGGAAGCGCATTGGACAGCCGCGAGGTCCTGCCCACGAGAATGGTTCTCGACGGCAGCTACCGCATATTGCGCGTGGTGGGCTCGGGCGGGTTCGGCATCACCTATGAGGCCGAGGACATCAACCTCGGCACCATGGTCGCGGTCAAGGAATACTACCCGCACGATTTCGGCGAGCGCGCCGGCACCATGAACGTGCGGCCGAGATCGGACCGTCACAAGAAGACCTTCGACTGGGGCAAGGCCAACTTCCTCGAGGAGGCGCGCACGCTGGCGCGCTTCGAGCACATCTCGATCGTGCGCGTGACGCGCGTGTTCGAGGCCAACTCGACCGCCTACATGGTGATGCGCTTCGAGCGGGGCGCGAGCTTCGAGCACTGGCTGCGCAGCCTCGGCCGCCTGCCCACGCAGGCCGAGCTCGATCGTATCGTGGCGCCGCTGCTCGATGCGCTGGAGATGCTGCACGCGGCCGATTTCCTGCATCGCGACATCGCCCCCGACAACATCATCGTGCGCGCCGACGGCACGCCCGTGCTGCTCGACTTCGGGGCCGCAAGGCGCGCGGTGGCGGAGATGAGCCAGGTGATGACCGGCATCGTCAAGGCCGGCTACTCGCCCCACGAGCAGTACTCCTCAGACGGGCGCCTGCAGGGGCCGTGGTCCGACCTCTATGCGCTGGGCGGCACCCTCTATCGCGCCATCGCCAACAAGCACCCCGAAGAGGCGACGCTGCGCTTCGACGAGGACCGCATGCTCCCGGCCGCCCAGATCGGGCGGGGACAGTACCGGCCGGGCTTCCTCGCCGCCATCGACACCTGCCTCAAGGTGCGCCACTCGGAGCGGCCGCGCTCGGTGGCGGAGGTGCGGCCGATGCTGCTCGACGAGGACCGGCGCCTCAGCCTCAACCGCTTCGTGGAGGCGCTCAAGCCCTCGACCGGTCCGGCAAGGTCGGCGCCGAGCGATGCACCCGTCGGCGGAGGCGGTCTGGGTCGCTGGCCGATCATCGTGGCCGCGGCGATCGCGATCCTGGGCGGGGCATACGGCGGCTACTGGTACACGCAGCAACCAACCGACCCCGCCGAGATCGCGGCGCAGGCAAGACGCGACGCGGAGGCCAGGCGACTGGCGGACTTGGAGGCCAAGACGCGGCAGAAGGAGGCCGAGGAGAAGCGCCAAGGAGAGCTCAAGCGCCAGGCGGAGCTGGAGGCGCAGCGCCAGAAGGAGGCCGAGGCGAAGCGCCAAGCGGATATCGAGGCGCAGAAACGGCAGAAGGAGGCAGAGGACAAGCGCCAGGCCGACTTGAAACGGCAAGCGGAGCTGGAGGCCCAACGCCAGAAGGAGGCGGAGGCCAGGCGCCAGGCGGAGCTGGACGCGCAGCGCAAGAAGGAGGCCGAGGTTAAGCGCCAAGCCGAGCTCGAGGCACAAAAACGCGACAAGGAGGCACAGGAGCGCCAGGCCCTGCTCGACCTCGAGAAGCGGCGCAAGACGGAGACGGAGGAGGAGCGGGCGCTGATCGCCAAGGGCACGTTCCGCGACTGCGGCATCTGCCCCGAGATGGTGGTTGTCCCCGCCGGGGAGCTCACGATGGGGTCGAGCAAGGGCGAGATCGACGCCGGCACCGCCGCCGGCAACGAGGGTCCGCAGCGCCGCATCGTCCTGCGCCAGCCGCTGGCGATCGGGCGCACGGAGGTCACCCGCGACCAGTTCGAGGCGTTTGTGCGCGCCACCGGCCACAAGGTCGGGGACAAGTGCTGGACGCTGGAGGGCAACGAGCCCAGGGAGCGGGACGGCCGCTCGTTCCGCAATCCGGGCTATCCCCAGACCGGCACGCATCCCGCAGTGTGCGTCAGCTTCGAGGATAGCAAGGCCTA
>JBGGME010000034.1:0-2854 GCA_041288195.1 Hyphomicrobiaceae bacterium | reverse complement strand
GGGCAGGCCGTGGGCCGAGAGCACGACCAGCTTCTTGGCGTTCGGCGCGTCCGCCGCAGCCTTCTGCAAACCTTGCCGCACCAACTCCGATGAAGCCGCGACGAAGCCCGGCTCGGTCGGGTAGCAGCAGACCAGCCTGGTCGGCGCCGACAAACCTTGGCGTCGCGCCTCCTCCCCCCACAGCTGGTAGGACGAAGCGGTGGTTGTGGTGGAGAATTGCGGATAGAGCGGCAGCAGGATCACCTGGTCGGGCGCGTAGGCCTTCACCGCTTTCACGGTCTCCGCCGTCATCGGATGCCAGTAGCGCATGGCGATGAATGCCTTCGCGCCCGAACTCTCTATCGTGCCACCCAGCACCTGCTCGAGCGCGCGCGCCTGGGCCTCGGTGTTGGGCAGGATCGGCGAGCGGTTGCCCATCTTGCCATAGATCTCCCGCGCCACCGGGGCACGCCGGCGCGAAATCCATGCTGCAAGCATACTGCGCAGCAAGGACGGCACCCGGATGATGGCGGGATCGTTGAACAGGTTGAACAGGAACGGCCGCACCGCGACCAGGGAGTCCGGCCCGCCGAGATTGAACAGCACGATCGCGGTGCGGCTCATGCTGCGCACACGAACCGTTTGGCACACCCTCTTTCGTCATGGTCGGACTTGGTCCGTCGGCGCAGGCCGACATTCGTCGGCGGGCCATCCATGAGTTTTCTTGGGCAAGAGCACGCTGTCGCAGGCAGACTCGTGGATGGTCGTGCCAAGCACGACCATGACGGATGGAGAGGACGGCGAGAGCGATGCAACGTCACCCCGCCCCCTCGCGCACCAGCTTCACCAGCTCCGCCACATGCTCCGGCGGAGTCTCGGGCACGATCCCGTGGCCGAGGTTGAAGATGAAGCGCTTCTTGCCCAGCCGGTTGAGGATATGCCCGACGCCGAAGCGCATTGCCCGGCCGCCGGCGACCAGCAGCTGCGGGTCGAGGTTCCCTTGTAGTGTGACGTGCTGCTGCATCCGGTCGCGCGCCCAGGCCAGCGGCACGCTCTGGTCCAGGCTGAGGCCGGAGAACACCCCCGCCTCCGCGAAATCCAGGTAACCGGCGCCGACCCCGCGCGGGAACAGGATGATCGGAATCTCCGGATGCACCGCGCGCACGTTGGCCACGATCTGGCGCGTGGGCTCCAGGCTGAACAGCCGCATGTCGTTGTGGGCGAGGGCGCCGGCCCAGGAATCGAACAGCTGCAGGACCTCGGCGCCGGCCTCGACCTGCTGGATCAGGTACTGGCTGGTGGCATCGACCAGCAGCGCGATCAGCGCCGCGAAATCCTGCTGCCGGCCATACATCCAGCTCTTGGCCTTGGCGAAGTCACGGCTGCTGCCGCCTTCAATCATATAGGACGCCACCGTCCACGGCGCGCCGGCAAACCCGATCAGCGCGGTTTCCGCTGGCAGTTCTGCCCGAAGGCGCGAGACCGTCTCATAGACCGGGCCAAGATGCTGATGAAACTTGCCGAGCCCGAGCTGCGCCAGGTCCTTGCCGTCCTTCAGCGCCTCCAGCACCGGGCCGCGGCCTTCCTCGAAGCCGACCTTCTGGCCCAGGGCATCCGCCACCACCAGGATGTCGGAGAACAGGATCGCCGCATCGAAGCCGAAGCGCCGGATCGGCTGCAGCGTCACTTCGGTCGCCAGCACTGGGTTGTAGCAAAGGTCCAGGAACGAGCCCGCCGCCGCCCGGGTCCCGCGATATTCCGGCAGATAGCGCCCGGCCTGACGCATGAGCCAGATCGGCGGGCTCTTCAGCGTCTCGCCTTTCAGGGCCCGGATCAGGAGCTTGTCGGCTTTTTTCATGAGCGGTTCGGCCAATCGTCCAAGGACTCTCCCCTAACATAGATTCTTATTAGAGAAGAATGGTGGTGGTAGATGGTCACAGGAGTCATGGGGATTAGCGCTTTTCCCGCGGGGGTGGGACAAAACTGGGACTCATATGGCTTCGCCGGCCCGGTGGAAAAGCCTGTGGAAAGCCCGGCGTTCTGCCGGCCGCAAAGGGTGAAACACCTGAATCCCGGACGTCGCCGAGTTATCCACTGGATTCAGCCTTTCCGTGCCGGGGGTTGATCCTCCGCATAACCGGTGCGAAGAAAGGCCGGCGAGTGGGGATGGATTGGGCCTCCGGGATAAGCCGGGAGTTCGAAGCCGGTTATCCACCGCGGGCTGTGGAGAGAAGCGAGTGGCCAAGAGCTTTCACGTTCATCTGGTGTCGGACGCGACCGGCGAGACCATCAACAGCGTGATGCGGGCCTGCCTGGTCCAGTTCGAGGATACCGACGTGACCGAGCATTCCTGGTCGCTGGTGCGCACCCCCGGCCAGATGGACCGTGCCCTTGCCGGCATCAAGCAGAATCCGGGGCTGGTGCTCTACACCATCGTCAATGAAAAGCTGCGCGAGCAGTTGGTCGCTGGCTGCCGCACCCTGCAGGTCCCGGTGGTGCCGGTGCTGGAGCCGGTGATGAACGCGATGGCCGCCCATTTCGGCCAGAAGGCGCGCGGCCAGGCCGGGCGCCAGCACGAGCTCGACGCCGAGTATTTCGACCGCATCGAGGCGATGAACTTCGCGTTGGCCCACGACGATGGCCAATCCAGCCGCACCTACAACGACGCCGACGTGATCCTGATCGGCGTGTCGCGCTCGTCCAAGACGCCGACCTGCATCTATCTCGCCAACCGCGGCATCAAGTGCGCGAACGTGCCGATCGTGCCCAACTGCCCCCTGCCGCCAGAGCTGTTCCTGGTCAAGAAGCCGCTGGTCGTCGGTCTCACCAAGGACGCTTCCTCGCTGGTGCAGATCCGCCGCAACCGCCTGCAGAT
>JBGGME010000033.1:0-3666 GCA_041288195.1 Hyphomicrobiaceae bacterium | reverse complement strand
CCGCTGATGGGGTCGCTGGCGTTTGCCGGCAAGCTACCGGTCACACAGGTGCACGACACGAGGGACGACGCCGGCCTACGCTTCGGCGACGAACTCGAGCGGATCGGCTACGCGGGCACGGCGCCGCTCGGCAACCGTCCGCTGGACTGCTACCTGGAGCTGCACATCGAGCAGGCTCCTGACCTGGACCGCGAGGGCTGCGACATCGGCATTGTCCTGGGGGGCTACCGGACGCTCGCCCTGCGCGTCGACATCCGGGGCGAAACTAGCCATTCCGGCGGCACACCGATGGGCGAGCGGCGCAACGCCCTGGTCGGCGCTGGCTACCTGATCGCAGCCGTCAACGACATTGGCCTAGCGTTTGCGGTGGAGCAGGGGCGCACGACGACGCCGCGCATCGAATGCTTCCCTAACCTGCCCGGCATCATCCCCGAGCGGGTTCGGCTGATCGTTGACTTCCGCCACCCGGATCAGGCCGGTTTCGAGCGTATGCACGCCGATATCAAGGCGGCAGTTGCCGAGGTGGAAGCCAAGGCGCGGGTCACGATCGCGGTCGACGAGGGTTGGAGCTGGGGCGGCTCGCTGTTCGCGCCGGAATGCATCGCCCTTCTCAAGGACACGGCGGCGGACCTCGGCCTGCCCTATCGCGAAATGCTGAGCCAAGCCGGCCACGACGCTTACGCGGTCGCCGACCTGACGCCAACCGTCATGATCTTCACGCCCTGTCGCGACGGCATCAGCCACAACACCAACGAGGCCATCGATCTCGCCCGTACCCTGCCCGGCGCCAACCTGCTGCTGAACGCAGCACTTCGGCGCGCCAACCGATAGATGCCTGGCCCAAGCCCCGCACGCAACCTTGCAAGGAGACCATCGATGGGCACAGATCTCTCACAACTCCCGCTGCACGCGCTGGCTGCCAAGCTCAAATCGCGCAGCATCTCTCCGGTCGATATCGTCTCCGTGTGCCTCGAGCGTATCGCCAGGCTGGACCCAAAGCTGCAGGCTTTCGTGGAGGTCTACGATGCAGAAGCCCGCCTTGCCGCGGAGGCGGCCGACAAGGCCATTCGCTCGGGCCACGCCGTTGGGCCGCTGCACGGCATTCCAATTGCGCTCAAGGACCTCATAGAGCTCGAAAGCCGCGTGGCGATGGGCGGTACCGCGGTGTGGCGCGACCGGCGCGCCACCCGCACCGCCACCCTCGCACAAAAGCTGATCAGCGCCGGCATGATAGTCATCGGCAAGACGCATACCGTGGAGTTCGCCTTCGGCGGCTGGGGCACGAACCAGCACCTGGGCACGCCGTGGAACCCTTGGGACGCCAAGACCCACCGTACGCCCGGCGGCTCCAGCAGTGGCTCGGGTGTGGCCGTCGCCGCGCGCATGGTCCCGTGCGCAGTGGGGACGGATACCGGCGGTTCGGTGCGCGTGCCGGCTGCCTGGTGCGGCATCACTGGGCTCAAGACGACCATCGGCCGTATCAGCACCTACGGTGTGCTGCCGTTGAGCCCGACACTCGACACGCCGGGCCCTATGACCCGCAGCGTCGAGGACGCAGCGCTGCTGCTGCAGGTCATGCAGGGCGCCGATCCGCTCGATCCGCGCACCCGGGCCTTGCGAGATGCCGATCCCATTCGCACCCTGCGACGCGGCGTGAAGGGCTTGCGACTGGCGCGCATGGCGGCTACCGAGCGGGACGTTGTTGGCGCCGACGTACTCGCCGCCTACGACCGCTCGGTCGAGCAGCTCGCTGAGATGGGCGCCGACATCGTCGACCTGACCCTGCCCCGCAGCTTCCGTGACTACGGCAGCACGTCGGGTCGCATTATGGCCGCCGAGGCCTATGCGCTGCTCAGCCAGATCGTCGACAACAATGAACTGCCCGTTGACGAGGCAGTGCGGCCTCGGATTCGGGGTGGTGCGGCGATCTCATCACGCGAATACCTCGAGGTGCTGGCTGAACGCGAGCAGCTGAAGTTGGAGTTCGCCGCGGTCACGGCGCACGTCGATGCGCTGCTATCGCCCGTTACGTTGACGCCGGCCATCCCGATCGCCACGGTCGACCAGAGCACCACGCCCGCATTCCTCACGCGCTGGGTCAACTTCCTCGATCTGTGCGCGCTGGCCGTACCCAACGGGTTCACCACGCCCGGGTTGCCGCTATCGCTGCAGATCGTCTGCCCCACCGGTGAGGAGGCGATGGCGTTGCGCATCGGCTGGGCCTTGCAGAATGTGACCGACTGGCACGAGCGGATTCCGCCGACGGTCCAGTGACCAGCCGGGCCTAATCGCGGGATGGCGAGCGTGATAAATCGGGCGACAGGCGACCTCCAAGACGCCAACTGGCCCCAGGGTATCTGGGCCGCCGTGCCGACTCCGTTTCTCGCCGATGAGAGCCTGGACCTCGAAGGGATCGCGGAGAATGTCCGTCACTTTCGCGATCGGCTGGGTCTCGCCGGGATTTTCTGCAATGGCCTGATGGGAGAGGGCTGGTCGCTTTCGGCTGCAGAGCGGCGGCAAGTCCTTGAGACATCGCTTGCCGCCGCCGACGGGTGCCTACCGGTCGGTGTAGTCACCACGCACGCAAGCGTGGCAGAGACGCTGGAGCTGTCGCGCCACGCGGCGGCGGCTGGCGCCGATCACGTTGTGCTCATGCGCCCTGCAGGCCTGTTCTCGAGTGAGGAGGTCGCTGATTTCGTACGGATGATCAGCGCTGCAGTGGCGTGCAAGATCGTGCTGTTTGACAGCGAAGCGCAAAGCGGCGGCTACCCGAGCGGCGTCATCCGGAAGCTCGCCCAAGAAGGCCACATCCATGCCGTCAAATGCACGCGCAACGCTGACGCCATCACGGCGCTGCGGGCCGAGTGTGAAGGAGCTGTTCCCATCTGCGATCCCTATGAGTCGCATGCTCTGACAAACCTCGTGCGATTTGACCAACGTGTGCTCTATGCCGATCCCGAGCCGTATCTTTACCAAGCCTCGGGAGCCCAACTCATTGCCGGCTACTTCGACGCCCATCGGCACGGTGAGTTCGGCTCGATGATCGCGCGCCACTCCCGGCTCGAGCCGCTTAGGCGCGTCTATGAGCGATGGATCCAGGTGCCGCTGATGCGCGGACAACCGATAAACGCGGCCTTGAAGCGCTGGTGCCACCGCATCGGTTTGGCAGGCGGCCCGGTTCGCCGGCCGTTGTGCGAGCTCACGGCGCTGCAAGCCGCTACCCTCGACGCAGATCTCCACGCGGCGTTTGTCATGGCGTTTGATGCTACCGGGCAGGTAGACCAGCGGCCAGGGGGGACATGATGAGGGATTTTTGCAGACAGTGCTGCATTGTGTTGCAGCGATGCTCATATTGATCTCGGGGAGTGACCCCGCAACGTCTGCTTTCGGGCGGACTCGATGGAAGCTCTTGCGGTTGACCGACGCGCGCTCGCGCGACGTCGACTATCGACCCCATGGTGCGCTTCGGCGTGATACTGGAGCTGGAGTCCCCGCGGTCATGTAAGCGGTATCTCAGGCCAATGCTCCTCCACGGTTACCGTTCAGGTGTGTGACGTGTTTGTCGAGGCCGTGGTTCCAAGGGCAATCCTTTGGCGCACCCCGTCCGAGGCCTGCATGAGGACGGCGACGAGGATGAGCGCGCCACCGAGGACTACAGCCTGCGTT
>JBGGME010000032.1:0-8935 GCA_041288195.1 Hyphomicrobiaceae bacterium | reverse complement strand
TGATCCGGACCGGGCGAGCACCGACGACGCCCCACCCGATATCGTGCTTGCCTGTGTCGATGCAATCGATGGCCCCGCCTACGTCCTCGACCGCACCTGGACTGCGCGCCGCTGGAACACCAAGGCATCGCGCTTGTTTGCGGGCTGGCTCGACGCGGCCGGTGAACCCAATCTCCTGCGCTACATCTTCCTGCGATCCGAGGCTCGTTCGCTCATTCTCGATTGGGAGGTCCGTGCGCACCGCGTCGTGGCCGAGTTTCGTGCCGCCATGACAGGTCACGCGGACGATCCGGCACTGCGGCGCCTCGTCAATGAGCTGAGCGTGAAGAGCCCCGATTTCGCGCGGTGCTGGGCCGCGCACGGCGTGCTGGCGCGCGAAGGCGGTGAGCGTACGTTCAAGCACCCTTGCGAGGGGCTTCTCCACTACCAACAAGTGTCGCTGTCGCTTGCCGGCTGGCCGGATTTCCGGCTGACGATGCTGCTTGCCTTGCCGGCATCGCGCTGTTGATCGCCACGAGGCGGCAGCCTCGTGCAATTGGGCTGAGAAACGAACCAGTGCGGTCGGAGCCAAGCCATGCGCGCTGCGGGTCAAACTCGGCAACACAATCGCGGAGCACAAAATTTCCGTTATGGACCCAGCAACAGACGTGACGCCCTGCCCAGTCGCATGCTTTGCCCATCGCACGTCGCGATACTTGAGTACTCGATCCAGCACCATGAATTTTCTAGTGTCCTTCAGATCGCGAAATTCGTTCCGAGCCTGCCGCACACTGAGGCGAATTTCGCGATCAGGACACTAGTCCAAGGAGGCGACGCGTGGACATCCCCCTCATAGAGCAGGCCAAGATACAGGCCCAGGTGCTGGTTCCTCTCGTCAGGGCGCTGCAGGCGGAGCTGGGCGAGGAACGCGCCAACGCGCTCGTGCGCAAGACCCTGGGCGATGTCTATCGCCGCTTCGGCGAGCAGTGGTGGCGGGCCAAGAAATCCGCGCACGTGGGAGAGAACATGGCGGCGGCGTTTGCCGCGTTCGCCAAGGGCGATGCGATCGACACCAGCGTGCGCGCGCAATCGCCGGATGCCTTCGAGATCGATGTCACGGGATGCCGGTACGCACAGTTCTACAAGGAGCTGGGCGAGCCGGAGCTGGGATTCCTGCTGGTGTGCGGCTTGGACTTCCCGTTCGCCGAGGGCTTCGGCGCCGACGTCGAGCTGACGCGCACGCAGACCATCATGCAGGGCGCCAGCCACTGCAATTTCCGCTACCGGCGGCGGTAGGCGAATGCCGATGACGTGGTGCAGCCTGAGCTGGCCTCAATGCTCGGGCACCACCACCCCGTCGCATCCACCGATCGATGGACGTGGTTCTCCTGTTGTCGTGCGACCTTGCTCCGCATAGAAGCTATTTCCTCGGGAACAGACTTCTCGCGCCAATTCCATCATCCCTCCTCGCCGACCGGCCAAAAAGCCGGTTGACAAGGCCTAACCCCGGGAGCGTCGTGCGCAGGCGACTGCGACCCGCCAGCGCTCGGCAATCCAACGCAGAAACCCCGGAGTGACAGATCATGAGCGACAACAAAACACCGGCAACGGGCACATTGATGAAGGGCAAGCGCGGGCTGGTGCTCGGCGTCGCCACCGAGCGGTCCATCGCCTACGGCATTGCCCAGGTGCTCGCCGCGCAAGGCGCCGAGCTGGCAATCACCTATCAGGTCGATCAGCTGGCGAGCCGCGTGACGTCGCTCGCCCAGGGACTCGGCGCGACCATCATCCAGCCGGTCGACGTGCAGAACGAAGCCAATCTCGACCAGCTCTTCGGCACGATCGCCAAGCAATGGGGCGGCCTGGATTTCCTGGTCCACTCGCTCGCGTTCTCCGACCGCAAGGAGCTCGAAGGCGCGTATGCCAACACCACGCGCGCAAACTTCCTCAATACGATGGACGTGTCCTGCTACTCGTTCACCGATGTCGCCCGCCGCTCGGCGCCGCTGATGTCCAATGGCGGGAGCATGATCACCCTGACGTATCTCGGCGGTGAGCGCGTGCTGCCTCACTACAATGTGATGGGGGTGGCCAAGGCGGCGCTGGAAGCGAGCGTACGCTATCTGGCCGCGGACTTCGGACCTAAGAAGATTCGCGTCAATGCGATCTCGGCGGGACCGGTCAAAACGCTGGCCGCCAGCGGCATCGCCGACTTCCGCTTCATCTTGCGTTGGAACGAGATCAACGCGCCGCTGCGCCGGAATATCACGACCACGGAGGCAGGCAACACCGCGTTGTTCCTGCTCTCCGACCTCGGCACCGGCGTGACGGGAGAGAATGTGCACGTGGACGCCGGCTATCACATCCAGGGCATGATGTCGGCCGACGGCGGACCTGAGATTTCCGAGCTGCTCAACCGCATGAAGGCCGAGCGGAAGTAGCCGTTTGACGCGGCAGGACCCCGGATAGCCTCCGCTGAAGCGTCGGCTTCCGGGGATGCATCATGTCATGTCGAGGGAGGTGGCGCGCTTGGGGGGCGGGAAGGCGACGTCGAGGGCGGCGAGGTCGTCCTTGTCGAGAGTGATGTCGACGGCCTTGACGTTGGCGCGCATGTGGTCGGGGTTGGTGGCCTTCGGGATCGTGATGACGCCGGGCTGGCGCAGGACCCAGGCGAGCGCGACGGCCGCCGGATCGCAGCCGTGCTTGTCGGCGATCTTCTTCAATGGCGGCTTGCGCAGCAGCGGGCCCTGGCCGAGCGGCGAGTAGGCCATGACCATGATCTTGGCCTTCTGGCATTGGGGCAGGAGCTGCCACTCGATGCCGCGCGAGCCCAGGTGATAGAGCACCTGGTTGGAGGCGCAGTTGCCGCCGCCGGGCACGCGGGCGAGCTCGGTCATGTCGCCGGCGTCGAGGTTGCTGACGCCCCAGTTGCGGATCTTGCCGTCCTTGCGGAGGGTCTCGAAGGCCTCGACCGTCTCGGCCAGCGGGTGGGAACCGCGCCAGTGCAGGAGGTAGAGGTCGAGGCGGTCGGTCTTGAGGCGCTCGAGGCTGCGCTCGCAGGCGGCGATGGCGCCCTTGCGCGAGGCGTTGTGGGGATAGACCTTGCTGACGAGGTAGATGTCGTCGCGCAGGGAGCCCATGGCGTCGCCGACGATCTCCTCGGCCTTGCCCTCGCCATACATCTCGGCGGTGTCGATGAGGCGCAGGCCGAGCTCGAGGCCGAGCTTCACGGCTTTGAGCTCGGCGGCGCGCTCGGAGGCGCGCTCGCCCATGCGCCAGGTGCCGAGGCCCAGCACCGGCACCTTCTCACCACTCTTCAGCGTCACCGAGCGCATCGCCAACTCCTCTTGCCGCCATTGCGGCCACTGTAATCGCGACTGCGCCGGGCCGCCAACTGGGTGGCGGGCGGCGGTTGCAGCGCGCCGTCGCCTCGTTTCGCCCGCACGCGAACCGCATCCACGCCACAAAGGCGCGCTAGGAGGACGCCGGAGAGGGAGGAGGCGCGCACGACGAGGATCGCGCGCCCTTGTCCGGTCACATGCTGGCGGCTCTACGACTGCTGTTGCGCGCGCTCGAGCTGGTGCTCGCGCTGCCGCTGCGCTTGCTGCGGCTGGTGCTGCTCGTGGCGACGGCCAGGCCCAACCTCGGACCGTTCCGGCATGTCGTGTCGGCGGCGGTGCTGTACCTGCTGTTCGCGCTGCTGCTGGTCTATGCGGTCGCGCCGCTGCGGGGGATCGTCGGCCAGCATTTCCTCGCCGACAAGCTGCGCTACGACGCCGAGCGCTGGCTCGCGACCGCCGTCTACGATGCCGGCGGCGGCTTCGTCGGCACCTTCGACCCGCGCCTCGACAGCCAGCGCGACGTCAATTACACGGACGCCGCGATCAGGATCGGCAGCTACATCGCCAACCCGGACCACAAGTCGATCCCGGTGCGCGAGGTGCCGGAGCACTACTGGCGCTGCCTCGTCCATCACGAGGACCGCCACATCGGCGGGCTGCTCAACCCCTACGGCATCGACCTCGTCGGCGTCCTCAAGATCCCGCTCACGACCATCCAGCGTTCGATCGCACTCAGGAAGCCGAGCCTCGGGCTGGGCGGCTCGACGCTGCCCATGCAGTTCGTGCGCGTGATCTACAATACGCCGCCGGGCCCCCACGAAGGGGCCGGCACCAAGCTCAAGCGCAAGTTCAAGGAGTGGTGGCTGGCCCCGGTCATCTACCGCGAGCTGACGCGCGACGGCGACGAGACGCCGCTCAAGCAGTGGGCCGCCAACCACATCTGGCTGGCGCAGCGCACGGGCGGGACGCCGCTGCACGGCGTGGAGGTGACGGCGCGGGTGGTGTTCGGCAAGGAGGCGAAGGACCTCACGGTAGCCGAGCAGTTCGTGCTGGCCTCGGCCGTCAACAAGCCCATCATCCTGCTGCCCGGCAACGAGCGGCTCAACGAGGTGCGGCTCGACCGCTGGCGCTATATCACGGAGGTGCGCGCGCGGATCTGCGCCGAGCAGCTGATTGAGGACCAGGCGGAGCAGAGCCGCGTCATATTCGAGCTCGTCAACCTGGCGTCCGGTCCTCCCGACCCGCACGTCAAGCCGAAGCTGCAGAAGGGGCTCGAGGCGCATGCGCCGGCGCTTGCCCAGCGTGCGCTCGCCAACCCCAGCATCCGCGCCAACGCGCTGATGCCGGCGGCGCGCTACGGCGTGCGCGAGGAGATGAAGCAGGCCTGGGGTTTCGGCTGGCGCGAGCACGTGCGCGGCGTGACGACCACGCTCGACGTGGTGGAGAACCTGTCGTTCCACGAGCGCATCAAGGCGCGGCTGGCCCTGATCGACCAGCAGCACCGGGCCAAGATCGGCGCCGGCTTCACGCTCGACCCCGCCAAGGCGCAGCCAGGCGCCGGCGACCTGAGGATGCCCGACGTGATCGTCGTCGCAGCCAACGCGCGGGGCGAGATCGTGCGCTATTTCGAGGCGGGAGAGACGGCCTCCTACTTCGGCTCGCCGGTCGCGCGCAGCTCCGCCTCCGGCCAGTACGATGCGGCCCGCGACGGGCGCATGATCGCCTCGACGGGCAAGGTGCTGGCGGCGATCGGCATCGCCAATGCCGGCCGCGACCGGACCGACACACTCTATCTCGACCGGAGCGCGCCGGCGGGCGGCGGGCTCGACACCTGCGCCAAGGGCGGCGGCGAGGCGGCGCGGGGCCGGCGCGCGGTCGTCGCCTTCGCCTGCTCGCTCAATGCGCCGCTGGAATGGCGCACGGCGCAACTCGGCCAGGCGCGCATGGGCCGCCTGATCGACCGGTTCGGCTTCAACCTGCCGGTGGCGAGCGCGGCCGGCGAGGGGACGCCGCCATCCACCGCCGCGGTGCGCGGGCTGATCGGCGGCTCACCGCGCAAGGTGCACCAGATGGCGGCCGTGGTGCTGGCATCGCTGACCGAGCAGGGCCATCGCCCGGTGCGGCCGCCGACGCTGGTCAAGGCCTACGACTACACGAGCCGGGAAGCCGCGGCGGCGGCCGGCGACAGGACACCCGAGAGCATCGTGCCGAACCGCCTGATCGCGGACGCGGGCCGGCCGCTGCTCAAGACGCTGTTGCAGGCGCCGCTGTGCTACAGCCACGGCGGGGCGGCGCACGGCACGCTCAAGAGCCTCGGCGCCTGGTGCGTGGAGAAACGCAACGATCTGCGGCTGCACTTCGCCAAGACCGGCACCTCGGTCGGCGTCGACATCAATGCGACTGTCGACACATGGATCACCGGCGGGCTGCAGTTCAGCAACGGCGCCGCCTATTCGTATGTGGTGCTGGTCGGCACGGGCAACCCGAGCCAGTCGTGGGCGCGCTCGCTGCACTCGGCCCAGGTCGGCGTACCGCTGCTGGAAGTCCTGCTTGGCGACCTCAAGGAGCACGCCCGCATCCACGGCGTGGCGGTAGCGGGACACGCCAAGCCTGTTGCCGCGGCGGCCGAACCGGCAGCCGCCTCGGCGGAGCCGGCAGCCGGACGAGTGCGCAGCCAACCTGTGCTGCGGACGAATTGAACTACGCTGGCTTCAGGCGGCCTTGCGCTCGCCGCGCTTGTCGGCAGCCGCGGCGTCCTTGGGCTCGGCGACCGCCATGTAGTCGCGGGGCTGGGAGCCGTTGAGCTTCGGCATGACGGCGCAGGCGCCCCAGGCCGCTGCCAGCCGCTGCCAGCCGTCGGCGTAATCCGCCGCCGCCGTCTGCCAGAAGCGCATCTGCTCGCCGTAAGCCTCGACCGGCGTCTTGCAGCGGCCGAGCCGTGCCGGCATCTCGAGCCACGCCTGCGAGCGGCGCGTCATCAGACCAAAGAGCTCGAGGTTCCAGCGCCCGACGCCCTTGAGCGCGGGCTCGCAGCCCTTGACCATGTTGTCGATGCCGCCGAAGTAGGCTTGCGACAGGTTGCCCAAGGGACCGGCCTTGGAGTCGAGACGCTCGTTTCCACTCATACCCCTACCCTCTCGAGTCCGAGTTTCGACTTGGTGGCGCCGCCGATGATGAGCCGCATCCCGGCGAGCGCCGCGGCAACCATAGGCCATCATGCGTCACTACGGCAACAGCCGCACATGATTAGTGCTCTGGACGCAAAGAATGCTGTGTGTAGGGGCTCAGCCCATTGATTTAGATCAAATATTCTAGCAAGACGCGATTTGACGCGCGGCCCGATCAGGGGTTCAACCGGAAAATGCTATTTTGTTGAATAATCGAGCTTTGGGCCGCAATTGGTCGAGCCGATGCGGCAATCGTTCCTGTCCATGTTGCCCTGGCCTCAGTATCAGCGCCCAGCGTCCGGCAGCACGCCTGGAAACCAACCTCATGATTTCCTGGAAATACTGGGCCTCGCTCGATCACCGGCGGGAATCTAGTTTGACGCACACGGCGGATGTAAGCTTAGCTTTGACTTACAACTGAGCGTTCAGAGAATTTTTTCTTACGTTCTGTTAGCTCGAGCGTGTCGCGTGCGGCGTTGGGGGAAGCGGCTGGTCCGGGGCGCGATCGCCTTGTGCATCGCGACGGCCGGGCATTGGCAGACAGCCCGCGCCGAAGACCTCGATCACGACGAGGATGGCTGGCATCCGGCCCGGTTCGAACTGGGCGTCGGCGCCCAGGCTTTCCGCGATGCCTGGGCGCTCTACACCGGGGTGACCGCCGCACCTTTCGGCGGCCTCGGCAGCGACGGCCTGCGCCTGCGGGCGGTCGGCGGCTACGGCGCCTACACCTACAGCGGTCGCCGGGCAGCAGGCGTCGGCTCCCGGATCCGGGAGTTCGAGGGCGAGACGGCGTTCGCTGACCTGCTGGCGGGCTATCAAAAGCAGCTGGGGCCGCTGACGGTCAAAGGATTTGCCGGGCTGATGACGGCCGGCAATCGCATCACGCCGGACGACCCGGAAACTGCGATTCGCGGGCGCGGCCTCGGCGCCAAGCTTGCTCTCGAGACCTGGTGGACGATCAGCGAGCAGGCGTGGGCGTCGGTCGACGTGTCCTGGGGCACGATCCACGACACCTATGGCGGGCGGGGTCGGCTCGGCTGGCCGCTGCTGCCCACCCTCTCGATCGGGATCGAGGCGGGCGCGGCGGGCAACATCGAGTGCGACATTGCCCGTGCGGGCGGCTTCCTGCGCTACGAATGGGCGGCGGGCGAGGTCTCGGCGTCGGCGGGCTGGTCGAACGACAAGCTGTTGGACGGCACGCCGGTCGCGGGGCTCGCAGAGGCGAGCACGCCGTACGCATCTCTCGCCTGGCTGACCAAATTCTGAGCGCCCCTATTCCGGGGTCGGACGACCCGCACGGCGGCACCACGTAGAAACGGCACTGAACGCCGGCCGTTTGTGTGTTATAGTTAGCGGGCGACTACAGAAGAAACGAATGTCCGTCACAACATCGGAGAATGCCATGAAAAGCATTCTTCTGCCGATCGACCAGGGCGAGCACATGCCTGCCGCG
Source organism: Hyphomicrobiaceae bacterium (assembly GCA_041288195.1). Classification (GTDB taxonomy): domain Bacteria; phylum Pseudomonadota; class Alphaproteobacteria; order Rhizobiales; family Hyphomicrobiaceae; genus AWTP1-13. The sequence goes on along the minus strand of JBGGME010000032.1, from coordinate 995 downwards.
CTGGAAACAGCCTGGCTCCTCGCCGGTCTCTCCGGAGGCACCGTCGAGGGCGTGGCCCTGCGTCCCGCCTTCGCCGAGATCGTGGCGCCCGACCCGATCGTGGCCGTCACCATCCCGCCGGCCGACTGGAACGAGACCGAGTTCTGCCGCAGCGTGCGCCAGACCTTCGACGCGTTCGCGGCTGCCCATCCCGCGCAAGGCGAGACCGGCGCGCGCTTCCGATGGCGCGGGGGCTCGGCCGTCGAGGACAGTGCGCTGGGCAGCCTGGGCCGCGTGCACGACGTGACGGTCGTGGGCCGTCCGGGCGGGCGCGGCGCGCGCATGACGGCGCTGGAGGCGGCGCTGTTCGACAGCGGGCACCCCGTGCTGATGGCGCCGCCCACCGCGCCGAAGTCTGTCGGCCAGACGGTGCTGGTCCACTGGAACGCCAGCACCGAGACGGCGCGCGTCATGCTGATGGCGATGCCGATCCTGCGCCGGGCCAAGCGGGTGATGCTGCTGAGCGTGGAGGGCAACATGGTGCCGGGCCCGACCGCCAAGGATGCGCTGGGCTACCTCGAGGCCAACGGCGTGGCGGCGACCGAGAAGGCGGTCGTGCCCCGCGGCGGGCGGGGGGGCGAGGCGATCCTCGCCGAGGCCAAGGCGATGGGGGCGGACCTGCTGATCAAGGGCGCCTACACCCAGAGCCGCCTGCGGCAGATGATCTTCGGGGGAGCAACCAACCACATCCTCTCGGCCGCCGAGCTGCCGGTGTTCCTGGCGCATTAGGTGCGGCTGCTCCCGCGCTGTGGGGGTGCACAAGGGACATAAGGACTTCTTTATATCTTTATTGCGGGTTGCCGGATGACCGGCTATAGAGGGGCCGCCTCGGCGCTCCGGCCGGCTATTGCGGTTGCGCGTGGCGCCTGTCCGAACCTCTTGTCCGCAGCCCTCGGGAGCCATCCGCCCATGCCATCCAGCAAGGACTACGTCGTCAAGGACATCGGCCTAGCCGA
>JBGGME010000031.1:0-12057 GCA_041288195.1 Hyphomicrobiaceae bacterium | reverse complement strand
GCTCGAGATCGCCGACGGCCGGCTGAGCATCAAGCCGTTCGCTATCCACACCGGCGAGGGCAGCGCCGAAGGCGCCGCAAGCCTCGACCTGCGCAGCCTCGCCTTCGAGACGGAGTGGCGCCTCGGCCAGAAGCCGCCGGGCCCCGGCGAGAAGCCGGCCCTGCCGGCCGTGACGGTGACCTATCGCGGTTCGCTGGAGGCGCTCGGGCGCATCGAGCCCCGCATTGCCAGCGACGCGCTGGAGCGGGAGCTGGCGGTGCGGCGCATGGAGCGCGACGTGGAGGAGCTGGAGCGGCTGCGCAAGCTCGATGAGGCGCGTCGGCGCGAGGAAGCGGAGCGCCAGCGCCGCCAGTTCGAGCAGACGCCGCCGGCGCCGGTGCCGGTCGCTCCTGCCGGGCCACCGCAGCCGCGCGCCGCCGCCCCGGGCTGAGCCATCGAGCGTCGCGGCGAGAAAAAGGGTTTGCCTGCAGCCGAGTTCAGGGTTTTCCCCGATATGCCGGAGCGGCCGAGTTTGCTGGCATCGCCCCTGGCGTAGGCTGGCAGGAGAGGCGCAGGCATGGCTGACCGCAAGCTGAAACTGGGCGAAGCCGGCCCTTTCAAATTCGACGAAACCCTTTTTACCGCCGCGATGCCGGGCCTCAATGCGTGGGAGCCGCTCGCCTCCGGAGCGCTCAAATGCAATGCCGCGGCGCATGACGCCTTCAGCGTCTTCTTCGGCGAGTGGCAGCACTTCGTGACGCGCCGCGTCGAGGCGAACATGGCGCTCATGCAGCAGGTGGCGCAAAGCAAGTCGCCCGAGGCCGCATGGAGCGCGTACGCGGGCTTCTGGCAGAAGCTTGCCGAGGACTACGGCAAGGAGCTGTCGACCATGACCGAGCTTGCCAGCGACGCGACGCGCAACATGGCGGCGGCCGCCCAGTCGGCCACGGAGAAGGCCGGCGCGAGCGCGTTTCCCTCCAAGGCCGCATAGCAGCATGTGCTCGGCGACGGCCGCCCGAGTGGGCCCGTCACCAATACCAATAGACCGCGAGGGCGGTGAGGGCCGCGAGGCCGACCCACAATAGGGCCGCAACGATCAGCAATTGCAGCAGTGGCAGCTTCGGCTCGTCATCGCGGTACGTCGGCAATCTCGATGCTCCACAACGAAGGGAGCCGCGTCGGGACGTCCCATCGACGCGGCTCCAGGTGTCCCAAGGGTCGAGCCCTGGCCACTCCCCCATGGTCGGGCAGCCCAACGGGAAAAAATGTGGCGCGCTCGTAGATTGGAGTGTGCGCGCCACGACGTTCAAATGGCGCAGCGGGCGGCCGTCCGCCATCCCCATTTTGGGGGAGACCTGATCGTCGGTGGGCGCTCCAATCGGCGCCTGCCTGCAATCCGCGTCAGATGATCAGGAGATTGCGCATGGCTTCCGCCACGGTATGCGTGCGGTTGCGGGCTCCGAGCTTGATCTGAGCCTTCTTGAAATGGCTGCGCACGGTTTCCTCACCGAGGCCGAGCGCTTGCGCGACCTCTTGCACCGTCAGGCCGATCGAGGCCTGCCGCAGGACGCCCTGCTCCCTTGGAGTTAGATAGGCGCGCGAGCCGACGCGCTTCACATCGTCGCCGACCAGCTTCTCGAGACGGACAGCCGCCTCGCAGGCGGCCATCAGCAGCAGGCTGCGCGCCTGTTGAGTGAAATTGCGGCCGAGCGGCTTGGGCGACCAGTAGCCTACCACCCAGCGGCCGCCAACGGGGCACAGGTAGCCGTCGCGCATACCGTGCTTGTGCCCCAGCTCGAACGGCCAGCGGTCGATGCCGATCGGGTCGAGCATCCGGGAGAGCTCCGTCCAGGTGAACGGCGCAAGGCACATCCTGAGCGTCATGAGACCGAGCGGGTGACCATTCGCCACGAACGCCGACCACTCGGTCAGCCAGTCGCGAGGCACGTCCTTGTGCACGAACACGTTGCGCCCGAGCTCGATGCGGCGCCAGTCTCCGGGCTTGGCGGAGAAGCGGCTGGCACCGTGGACCTGGATGGGGCTTCTCTCCGAGACAATATCGTTCAGTCGATCGAGGACCTCGTGCGGTGTGGCGAGCGCGCCGACCTCCGAGGAGAAATCGATCATCCTCTTGATGGTTTCCTGATCGAAAATCGAGTGCGGCATCTGAATCGTCATCGGCTCCATCTCCTGGCCCGCAAATCGCCCGGCGGCATCGAGCATGGAGTCGCGCCCCGCATCGAAGCCCCCGGTGAGGACGCCGATGATCACCGGTTGCGAAGCCGGAGCAAATCGGTGCAAACCCCGAGCCCGCGATACCGGCAGACGGCGCAAGGACGTTGGTTTGCGTCGCGGACCGGCCTCAGCCGGAGCCGAGCTTGCCGCGGTAGTGCTGCAGGACCCAGATGCGCACGGCGCTCGAGAGGCCGCCGCCGCCGCGCTCGGCATCGATGCGCCCGATCAGCTTGGAGACGGCTATGCCCTCTGCTGCCGCGGCAGCCTTGAGGGCCTCCCAGAACTCCGTCTCCAGCGAGATCGAGGTGCGGTGACCGGCAATCGTGAAGGAGCGCTTGACTGGCCGCCCCATGACGGCTTCCCCCGTGTGCGCCCCCGCGCCCCACTCCGGGTCTTGCGTGCATGGGCTTGCTGCCGAAGCCCGCAGCGTGGTCGCCTCAGTCCTCGCGGTCGGAGGCGCGCTCGTCGCGCCGTGTGCCGTCGAGACGGCGGGTCTCGAGCGCGCGCTCGGCAGCATGCTTGTTGCGCTCGCTCTTGGGCAGGCCGAAGCGCACGCGCTTCTCGTTGGCCCGACGCTCGCGCAGGGCCGCCTGCTTCTCTTTCCGGTAACGGTTCAGGTTGATGACGCTGCCCATCACGCCTCCGGTCCGATCATCTTATTGGGATCGACGATCCTGTCGAATTCCTCCGCCGATACATAACCCCCGCCGACGGCCTCTTGCCGCAGGGTGGTGCCGTTCTTGTGCGCCGTCTTAGCGATTTTGGCCGCGTTGTCATAGCCGATTTTCGGAGCCAGCGCGGTGACCAGCATCAAGGAGCGCTCGAGCGCGGCCTTGATGTTGTCCTCGCGCGGCTCGATGCCGACGACGCAGTTGTCCGTGAAGCTCCGGCTGGCATCGCCCATCAGCTGCACCGACTGCAGGAAGTTGTAGGCCATGACGGGATTGTAGACGTTGAGCTCGAAGTGGCCCTGGCTGCCGGCGAAGGTGACGGCGGCGTTGTTGCCGAACACCTGCACGCACACTTGCGTGAGCGCCTCGCACTGGGTCGGGTTGACCTTGCCGGGCATGATCGACGAGCCTGGCTCGTTCTCGGGCAGGGACAGCTCGCCGAGCCCCGAGCGCGGGCCCGAGCCCAGGAAGCGGATGTCGTTGGCGATCTTGAACAGCGATGCGGCGACCGTGTTGATGGCGCCGTGGCTCATCACCATGGCGTCGTGGGCGGCCAGCGCCTCGAACTTGTTGGGCGCGCTGGTGAAGGGCAGCCCGGTGATGGCGGCGATGCGCGCGGCCACCTTCTCGGCAAAACCCACGGGCGCATTGAGGCCGGTGCCGACGGCGGTGCCGCCCTGGGCCAGCTGCATGAGATCGGGCAGCGTCGATTGGATGCGGCGGATGCCGTGCTCGACTTGCGTGGCGTAGCCTGAGAATTCCTGGCCGAGCGTGACCGGCGTTGCATCCTGGGTATGCGTGCGGCCGATCTTGATGATATGGGCCCAGGCCTTGGCCTTGGCGTCGAGTGCCTCGTGCAGGTGTCGCAGTGCCGGCAGCAGGCGGTGGTGGATCTCCTCCGCGCAGGCGACGTGCATGGCCGTCGGATAGGTGTCGTTCGACGACTGGCTCATGTTGACGTGGTCGTTGGGGTGCACGGGCTTCTTGGAGCCCATGACGCCGCCTAGCATCTCGATCGCCCGGTTGGAGACCACCTCGTTGGCGTTCATGTTGGACTGGGTGCCGGAGCCCGTCTGCCAAACAACCAGCGGGAAGTGATCGTCGAGCTTGCCGTCGATCACCTCCTGCGCGGCGGCGACGATGGCCTGGCCGAGTTTGGGGTCCAGGCGGCCGAGGCCCATGTTGACCTCGGCGGCAGCCAGCTTGACGATGCCGAGCGCGCGTATGATCGACTTGGGCTGCCTCTCCCAGCCGATCCTGAAATTGCCGAGCGAGCGCTGCGCCTGCGCGCCCCAATACTTGTCACCCGGCACCTCGATGGCGCCGAACGTATCGGTCTCGGCGCGGGCTGGTCCCGACTGAGGCTTGATCGCGGTCATTGGTCTTCCCCGGACACGACGCGACGCGCCGCTCCCCTAGCACGGTCGCAAAGCGGGCTCCACAATAAACCGAGATCAGGCATCGCCTTCACCCCGCGTAACTCCGGTGCCAAAGGACAGCGTAGCAAAGCTTGCGCTCGCCCCTGAGTGAACTCTTGGTAAGGTCGCGCGCTTCCTCGTCATACCCGCCAAGCGAAGCGCTGAGCGGGTATCCAGCTGCAAAGCATACCGGTGCAAGTTCTTGGCTGGATTCCCGCTGACGCGCTCCGCGCTCGCGGGAATGACACTACACGCGCTCGATCTTCCCTGATGTCGTGGAGCGCGTGATGGCCTCGAATGTGCACACGTTGGCGGCAATCTCCTCGAGGCCGATCGGATAGGCAGCGCCGCCCGCGATCGCGCGAGCGAAGGCCTCGATGTTGTCGCGCACCGCCGGATGCGGCGGCACGAAGTGTGTCGCCTGCGATCCGCCGCGGCGGGAGACCGTGACGTCCCAGCCGGAGGGATGCTCGGGATGCGTGCGGTCGCGGATCTCCATCCACCCCTGCGAGCCGTAAAGCGCGATGCGGCCGACGAACGGCGTTGCCAATATTGCGGACAGGATGGCGGTGGCGCCCGATTCGAAGGCAATCATGACGCCCAGCGTGTCGCCGTTGGCGAACGGGCTGCCGCGCGTGGCGAGCCGCGCCCACACCTCGGTGGGCCTGCCCAGCAGCGCAATCGACAGGTCGACCAGATGGATGCCGGTGGCCGACAGCGGCCCGACGGGCGCCTCCTCCGCCGACAGGCGCCAGTTGTGGGCGGGCAGCGCCAGGAACTTGTCCTGGCTGAAGCTGCCCTCCATCAGCAGCCCCGTGCCCAGCTCGCCGGCGGTCAGCCGGGCGCCGAGCTCGAGGACCGGCGGCTCGAATCGCCGCTCATGACCGATGCCGAGCTGCACCTTGGCGGCGGCGACGGCCTTGGCGACGGCCTCCATCTCGTTGGCGGACGTGCAGAGCGGCTTCTCGCAGAACACGTGCTTGCCGGCTTGGGCCGCCGCAATGATCTGGCCAGCGTGATGCTTGTGGGGGGTGCACAGGATGACGGCGTCGATGTCGTCGCGCGCCAGCGCATCCTCGAAGCGGGCCGACGTCGCCAGCCCCGCGGCCAGCGCCCCCTCGCGCGCTGCGTCGGAGGGATCGATGCCGAGCACCGGCCGGATGATTTTGCTCGACGACAGCTCGCGGTGAATGATGCGGCCCCACCAGCCCAATCCCACGATCGCAGCATTGATCATTTGCGCAATCCGCTATGGCTATCCATGCCGGTCAGGCGAAGCGCTCCCCCCACGCCCGGAGCGCTTTCAGCACGGGTCGGAGGGCCTCGCCCTTCTCGGTCAGATAGTATTCATAGCGCGGCGGATGCTGCTCGTAGAGTCGGGTGGCGATCACACCCTGGGCCTCGAGCGCTTTGAGCCGCGCCGACAGTGTGTTGGGAGCCACACCCGGCAGGCCCGTTTCGAGGGACTGGAAGCGCAGCGGCCCCTTGCGCATCAGGTCGCGCAGGATCAGCAGCGTCCACTTCTCGCCGATCACGTCGAGCGAGCGCGCCACCGGGCATTTCTGGCCATAGCTGCTTGTCATCACGCAAACGTAACCGAGACGCTCCAGGCATTCAAGTCACTACATATTGACAAGTGACTTTACAGATTATAGCTGAGAGGCAGGCGTCCTTTCTCCGGGGAGCTTGCCATGACCGGTCCTGGCTGTCTGACCCACCGCCTGTGGCCGGCAGGGGACTGTGCGCTCGACGCCGACACGGCCCGGGCCTGAAGGGAGCACCGACATGACCCAGGTGATCGCTCTTGGCGGGACAGCGGCTACGCCCCCGATCCGCCCCGCCAACCCGCTGCTCAACGCGCCGATATTGCCGACCCTGGTGCGGCTGACGCTGCCAAATCTCGCGGCCATGCTGGTGATGGCCGCCGTGGCGATCGCCGAGACGATCTATGTCGGCATGCTCGGCACCACCCAGCTTGCCGCCATCGCCCTGGTATTCCCCATGGTGATGCTGATGCAGATGCTGTCGGCGGGCGCCATGGGCGGCGGCGTGTCCTCGGCGATCAGCCGCGCGCTCGGCGCCGGCGACGGTGCCCGGGCCGCTGCGCTGGCGCTGCATGCGCTGACGATCGGCGCCGTGGCTGGCCTCGTCTTCTCGGTGCTGTTCGTCGCCTTCGGGCGCAGCATCTTCACGATGCTCGGCGGACAGGGCGCGGTGCTCGAGCAGTCGCTCGTCTATGCCGGCGTCGCACTGGCCGGGGCGATCGTCATCTGGCTCGTCAATACGCTGGCCTCCATCGTGCGCGGCACGGGCAACATGCGGGTACCCTCGGTGGCGATCCTCGGCGCCTCGGCGCTGCAGATCGTGCTCGGCGGCAGCCTCGGACTGGGCATCGGGCCGATCCCTCGCTTTGGCCTTGCTGGGGTCGCCAGCGGTCTCGTCGTCGGCTATGCGGCAGGTGCGGCGGCGCTTCTGTGGTTCCTCCGCTCCGGGCGAGCACGCATCACGCTCAGGTTCGCCGGCGTGCCGCTCAACCGCGAGATGTTCTCCGACATCCTCCGCGTCGGCGCGGTGGCCGCGTTCTCGCCGCTGCAGACGGTGCTCACCGTACTGATCCTGACGCGCCTGGTCGCGAGCTTCGGCACCGAGGCACTGGCCGGCTACGGCATCGGCGCGCGGCTCGAGTTCCTGCTGGTGCCGATCGCCTTCGCGGTCGGCGTGGCGTGCGTGCCGATGGTCGGCATGGCGATCGGCGCAGGCGACGTGGCGCGCGCGCGGCGGGTCGCCTGGACCGGAGCCTGCGTGTCGGCGTGTGCGATTGGCCTGATCGGGCTGGTGGTTGCGGCGGCGCCGCAGGTGTGGTCCGCCCACTTCACCAGCGATCCCGGCGTGCTGGCCGCAGCCGACCTCTATCTGCGGCTGGCGGGCCCGGCCTTCGTGTTCGTCGGGCTCGGCCTCGTCCTCTATTTCGCCTCGCAGGGCGCAGGCAAGGTGCTGGGACCTGTGCTGGCCGCCACCGTGCGGCTCCTCGTCATCGCCGTCGGCGGACTGGCGCTCGCGATCAACGGCGCGCCGGCATGGACGCTGTTTGCGCTCGTTGCCGTGTCGATGGTGGCCTACGGAGCCGCAACAGCGGCGGCGGTGCACTTCACACCGTGGCAGGCGCGCGCCTGAGCAGGGCTCACTGGTCGAACAGGCGCACGACGTCGTAGGTGACGCGCCCCGAGGCATGGCGTGCCTCGGCGACGACGACGTGGGCGCCGTTCGGCGGGGCAACCCGGAAGTGGCTGAAAGCCTCCACATCGCGTCCGTCGTCGAGGTGCACGTAGATGACCGAGGCCACCGGGGAATTGCCGCTTCTGTGGCCCGTGACATGGCCGTCGTGCTGCTGCACGTCCACCGTCTGGTCGACGCGGGCCAGCTGGTGCATGTTGAAGTAGGTGTAGACGCCGGCGAACAGCACCAGGCCGACAGCCACCGGCAGCCAGCGCTTCAAGCGCTCGCGCCACAGCAGGGCCGAGAGCCGTCGTGCCTTGTCATCCGATAGACGACGCATGCCAAGCTCACTCCGCCTTGGTCGTGCCGGTCGGCCTCAATAGAACAGGCTCGACACGCTCTCCTCGCGCGCGGTGCGGGCGATGGCTTCCGCCATCAGCGGCGCGATCGAGAGCACGCGGATGTTGCCGGCGGCCTTCACCGGCTCGGTCGGCTGGATGGTGTCGGTGATGACCAGCGTCTTGAGGCTCGAGGCGGTGATCTTGGCGACCGCGCCGCCCGACAGCACGCCGTGCGTGATGTAGGCCATCACCTCGGTGGCGCCCTGCTCGAGCAGCGCGTTGGCGGCGTTGACCAGGGTCCCGCCGGAGTCGACGATGTCGTCGATGAGGATGGCGCGCTTGCCCTTGACGTCGCCGATCACGTTCATGACCTCGGACTCGCCCGCGCGCTCGCGGCGCTTGTCGCAGATGGCGATCGGCACATCGATGCGCTTGGCGAGCCCGCGCGCGCGCACCACGCCGCCGACATCGGGCGATACGACCACCAGGTTGGAGGTGCCGTAGTTCTCCTGGATGTCGCGCACCATCACGGGGGCGGCGAACAGGTTGTCGGTCGGGATATCGAAGAAGCCCTGGATCTGGCCGGCGTGCAGGTCGACCGTCATGACCCGGTCGACGCCGGCGCGCTCGATCAGGTTGGCGACGAGCTTGGCCGAGATCGGCGTGCGCGGGCCGGGGCGGCGATCCTGGCGCGCATAGCCGAAGTAGGGCATGACCGCGGTGATGCGCCGCGCCATCGAGCGCTTGAGCGCATCGACCAGGATCAGCAGCTCCATCAGGTTGTCGTTGGCGGGAAACGATGTCGACTGCAGGACGTAGACGTCCTCGCCGCGCATGTTCTCCTGCACCTCCACGAACACTTCCATGTCCGCGAAGCGCCGCACGATGGATCTGGTCATCGGCAGCTTGAGGATCTGGGCGATGGCATCGGCCAGCGGACGGTTGCTGTTGGCCGCCACGAGCTTGATGCGCGGCGCTTCCCGCTTGCGGTTGGCGTCTCGCGTATCGAAGGGCATCTAGCGCACTCCGCTCACATCTGCGGGCCTTCTAGCAAGGGCTCCGGCGCCTTGTAAACGGCCTCGACGGCGGGTGTTGCGGCACAAACGACACACCCCGCCGCGCGCCCCTCTGGGACGGCGGCGGGGTGGGGCCACCTGCACAAGTCAGTTAATGGCTTTGGGCTGCGGCAGCAGCTTGATGATGCCCTGCGCGGCGGCGCCCGCGGCCTGCTCTGCCGTCTTGCCCCACTCGCCGTCGAGCGAGCCTTCGGGGATCTCGTTCCTCTGCGACACGGTGCCGAGCTTCTTGCCCTGCGGATCGCGCACCAGCCACTCGATATGGATCGGCTGCTTGCCCTGCTTGGGCTCGCCGACGGTAACCGTGCCCTCGACGCGATAGGCGACGGCGGCCGGCTTGTCGGAGAGGGCGACGCCCTTGCTGGTCAGCTCGCGCTGGATGGCAGCCGTGAGCGACTTGCTGCCGTCGCCCGGAGCGCCGGTGACGGACGGCACGATCGCCATCACCGGGCCGTCGCGACCGATGCTGCCGGTCGTGGTGGCGGGCTCGGCTGGCGCTGCTGCGACGGGCGCCGCCGCGTTTTCTGCGGGCGCTGCCTTGGCCGCGGCCTGGCGCTTGGCGGGTGCCGCGGCCGGGGCTGCTACTGGGGCCGCTACCGGCGGGGCGCCGACGCTCGAGGGCTGCGCAGAGGCGACAGCGGGCTGTCCGCCCTGGCTCGGCAGCCACGCGACGAGCTGGTTTGCGGCCTTGCCGGCGATCGACTGTGCCACCTGCGGGGTCAACGCCGCCCATGGGTCCTTGCTGGCGGTCGCGGCCGCAGCCTCCTCGCCGGTGATGCGGTTCACGCGCTTGCCGGAGGGATCGGTGACGTCCCAGATGTAGGAGACCTTGGTGGCGCTCTTGTCCTTCGCCGCGACCACATAGCCGCGCAGCGTGTAGTCGGCCTTCTCTTCCTTGCTGGTGACGACCGTGACGCGCTGGCGTGAGATCGCGCTCGTGAACTCCTGATGGATCTGCTTGCCGATGGCATCGGGCGCACCGATGATCGGCGCCACCGACACCTTGGCAAGCGGCGTCTGCGGCTGTGGCGCCGGCGTGGCGACCGCCGTCTCAGGCGTCGACGAGCCCGGCAGGCTGAAGCCGCTGAACAGCGACGAGCTCGACTCGCAGCCGGCAAGGCCGAGCCCGGTGAGTGCGAAAAGGATGGGCAGCGCCACCCTCGGGTGCCGGCGCCGCGCCGCAGCAGCGTTCATGGTCGTCACAGTGACGTCCCCCTTCTGCATAAACGTCCCGTTGAAAACCGGCTGCCGACGTACAAACCCTGCGGCGGGTGATTCTACGACCGGTACTCCAGCAGATTCCCTACTTGCTGACACCTTCGGCGTCCAGTTTGAGACAGGGGAAAACCTCGAGCGCGCCTGGTACAAGCAGCTGCAACTGTATCAAAGTTGTGGAAAAACTGCGGCTAAGTCAAGGCGATGGCTGAGATTTGCCGGCCGTAGTCATTCTCCCTGTCGGCCCGCGAGCGCCGATAGCTGAAGAAGTCCTCCGCTCCAGCATAAGTGCAGGACGCCGCGTCCGCGGGAGCGAGTCCGGCGCGCTTCAAGCGTTGCAGAACATACCCCGGCAGGTCGAAATGCGGCCGCCCCTGCGGGTCGTCCTGCGGTCGCGAAAAGAATGGCGCGCTGCTCGGGTCGCGGGCGAGGAACTCCTGCTCGAACTCCGGGCCCACCTCGTAGTTGGGCTGCATGATGCAGGGGCCGACGGCGGCCTCGATCCGGTCCCGCCTTGCACCGAGCCCCTCCATGGCCGCCAGCGTCGCCTCGAGCACGCCGCCGATGGCCCCGCGCCAGCCGGCGTGGGCGGCGGCAACGACGCGGGCTTGCGGGTCGGCGAACAGCACCGGCGCGCAGTCCGCCGTCAGCACGCCGAGCGCGATGCCCGGTGTGGCCGTGACAATGGCGTCGGCGCGCGGCCGCTCCTCCCGGCTCCAGGCCCTGTCGACGACGACGGCGGTGGGGCTGTGCACCTGGTGCGCGGTGAGAAGGCTGTGCGCGTCGAGGAAGCGGGAGACGCGCGTGCGGTTCTCGGCAACCGCGGCCGGATCGTCCCTGGAGCCGAGCCCGCAATTGAGGCTGGCATAGCCGCCCCGCGAGACACCGCCGTGGCGCGTGAAGAAGCCGTGGCGGATACCGGCAGGTGTTCCGACAGCGGCGAGACGGTCGGCGGTGACGGGCTTCGGCATCGGCAAAGTCCTAGCCGAACGGTGGCGGGGGCGGAAGATGGGGCGAGCGTACCGCCAACACCTTGAACAGCGAGCCCATGCCGGTGGGCGAAACGAGGCGCTGGGTGGCGGTCTCGATGGCGCCGGCACGCTCGGGGTTGGCGGCCATCAGCCGCGACGTGCGCTCGGCGATGCCGAGAGCGCCCAGAAACTCGGCCTGGGTGATGGGACCATCCGCGGCGAGGCCCGCTCGCCGTGCCTTGTCGGCGAGGGCCGCGAACTGGACGTGGGCGGTCAGATCGGCGGCGCCTGGCGTGGCGAGCGGGTCGACGTAGGCGTGCCGGCGCACGGCCTGGAGCGTATCGCCATAGGCGGGCTCGGCCGGGCCGTAGTCGATGAAGAGGGCGACGCAGGGCCCTGTGCGCCGGCCCAGCTCGGCGAGCACCTCGTCCTCGCCGGCCCGCAGCTCGAGGATGGCGCCGACCGGCGATGCTGGCGTTGCTCGAGCATGAGCCGCCTTGTCCCCGATCGCGAAACGCAGCGCCCCCGCGGCGTCGAGCTCAACCATACGCTCGCGCCAGCCGTCCTCGCCGAACACGAGCTGCCGGATCGGCAGCGCGTCCAGGAACTCGTTGGCGATGACGATGGCCGCGCCATCCGGCACCTCGTGCACAGTGGGGTGCCAAGCGATCGGCGGGCGGTCCCCCTCCCCCTTGTGGGGAGGGGTTAGGGGTGGGGGGAGGAGACCCCGTTGCTTTTCGCGCATCGGCTCGCTCGTCTCGACCAGATGAACGGAGAGCGCGTAGAGAAACCCGGGCACACGCTCGGCCGCGCGCAGCGCGTCGCGCATCAGCGTGCCGCGGCCGGGCCCCAGCTCGACCAGCCGCAGCGGCGAGGGTTGCCCCATGCCCTGCCAGACCACCGCGCACCACAGCCCCAACAGCTCGCCGAACACC
>JBGGME010000030.1:0-25926 GCA_041288195.1 Hyphomicrobiaceae bacterium | reverse complement strand
TGCCGAAGGTGCGCGCCGCCTCGTCGATCTTCTCCTTGGGCTCGCCGCGCTCGAGCCGCTGCAGCGCCTGCATCATGTAGGGGCCCAGCACGCGGTTGACGAGGAAGCCCGGACTCGACTTGACGATCAGCGGGAACTTGTCGATCGCGGTCACGAAGATGCAGCCCTTACCCACCTCGTCCTCGTGACTCTGGGCGCCGCGGATCACCTCCACCAGCGGCATCTGCGCCACAGGGTTGAAGAAGTGAATGCCGATGAGACGGCCTGGATCGGCGAGCGGGGCGGCGATCTCCTCGATCATGATCGAGGAGGTGTTGGTGGCGAGGATGGCGCCGGGCTTGAGCTTGCCCTCGAGCGACTTGAAGAGGCTCTGCTTGACCTCGAGCTTCTCCACGATCGCCTCGCTCACCACGTCAGCGCGGCCGACGCCCGGCCCCGTCGGGTCGGCGATCAGCCGTGCGTTGGCCGCCGCGCGCTGCGCCCGCGTCTTGAACTTGCGGCTGATGGTCTTCTTCTGCGCCGCGATGCCCTTGGCGATCTGCTCGGCGTTGACGTCCTGCAGCGTCACCTCCATGCCCGAGGCCACGCACCAGCCCGCGATGTCGGCACCCATCACGCCAGCGCCGATCACGTGCACGCGCAGCGGCTTGAAGGCGAGGTTCTTGGGCGCCTGCGCCTTCATCATCTCCGAGAGCTTGAACACGCGGCGCAGGTTCTTGGAGGTGTCGCTCAGCATCAGCGGCGCGAACGCGCGCGTCTCCGCGACCTTCATACCCTCGAGGTTGCCGGCATGCGTCTCGAACAGGTCGATCAGCCGGAAGGGCGCCGGATAATGCTCCTCGCGCACCTTCTTGGCAGTCTCGGTGCGGAACTTCTTGGCGAGCAGCCCGCGCGCGGGCGCCATGCGCATGAGGTCCTTCCACAGCGGCACCGACTTCGACTTGCGCTTGCGGTCGATGGCCTTCCTGGCCATCCAGGCGAGGTTCAACTTGCTCGGGGCCAACTCATCGACGAGCCCCATGCCGCGCGCGGCCGAGGCGCGGATCATCGAGCCCGTCAGCATCAGCGGCATGGCCGAGAGCGTGCCGGCCTGACGGATCGAGCGCGCCGTGCCGTTGAAGCCCGGGAAGATGCCGAGGCGCACCTCGGGGAAGCCGAGCCTGGTGGAGTCATCGCGCGTGGCGATGCGCCAATGGCAGGCAAGCGCCAGCTCGAGCCCTCCGCCCAAGCAGAAGCCGTGGATGCAGCACACCACCGGCACCGGCATGCCCTCGATGCGGTCGAGATAGGCATTGATGCGCGTGATGTTGTCGACGATCTCGCGCTCGCTCGGGAGCTGATCGAACTCGCGCACGTCGGCGCCGACGATGAAGCCCTTCTCCTTGCCGGAGATGAAGACGAGGCCGCGGATGGCCTTGTCGCGCGCCGCCTGCTCGCTGCGCTCGATGATCATCGCCAGCTCTTCCAGGGACCGCCGCCCCAGCGAGTTCTGGCTCTCGCCCTCCCGGTCGAACACCGCCCAGGCGATGCCCTGCGGATCGATCGAGAACCGCCAGTCCCGCAAACCGTCCATGTCCGTCATGATACCCGCCTCACTCCGCCGCAGCGGCGCTCTGCATTGCCCTCGCGTTGTGCCCCGCCGTCATGTAGTGCGGTTTCACCTCCGCCGGATCGAAATGGTCGACCGCGATCACGCGTTGGGTCAGCTGCTCGACCTCGCGCAGCAGCTGCGCCTCGCTCTCGGTGATGACGCCGAGCTTGGCCGCATCGCCGACCCAGTCGGTGCCGTGCACGCGGCGCACCTGGCCGGCGCGCACCGCGCGGTCGAGCTTCTTCTCGGCGGTCTCGGCGGCAACGACCTTGGCCATCGTCACCTCGAGCAGCCCGGTCGGATCGTTGACGTTGTTCGAGACGTAGATGAAGCGCGTGAGGCGATCGCGCACCTCGCCGGGGGTGAGCACCAGCTCCACGACCTTGTGGCCGAGCCAGTCGGGCGCCGGCTTGTAGTGGGCGCCGAACGGGAACACGACCGCGCGCATGAGCCAGCGCACCGGCGTGACGGGGAAGTTGTCGATGGTCCCGCGCAGCGCCTCCTGGAAGCGGAAGAGGCCGTTCTGTGCGGCCAGCGCCACAATATGGCGGTCGTTGGCAGGCTTGCCGTCGTCCTCGTAGCGCTTGAGCACGCAGCAGAGCAGGTAGAGCTCGGAGAGCGCATCGGCGAGACGGCCGGTGAGCTTCTGCTTGGTCTTGAGCCCGCCGCCGAGCACCGCCACTGTCATGTCGGCGACGAAGGCGAAGCTGCGCGAGGCGCGCCACAGCTGGCGATACCATTCCGCCGTGCCGTAGGCCTTCTCAGGCACCGTGCCGAAGAGGCCGAAGGTGATGTTGTGGAAGAAAGCGCCCAGCATGCTCGACAGCGAGAAGGCGACGTGGCCGCAGAAGGCCTTGTCGAAGGCCTCGAGCCCGCGCTCCTCATTGGTGTCCTGGCAGGCCTGGATCTCCTTGTAGAGGTAGGGATGCGAGCGCAGCGCGCCCTGCGCGAAGGTGATGAGCGAGCGCGTGAGGATGTTGGCGCCCTCGACCGTGATCGCCACCGGCATCGCCTGGTAGGCCGCCATCAGATAGTTGGTCGGCCCGTCGCAAATGCCGCGGCCGCCGTGCAGGTCCATGGCGTCGTTGAGCGAGCGCCGGAAGCGCTCGGTCGACTGGTACTTCATGATGGCCGAGATGACCGAGGGCCTCTCGCCCCGGCTCACCATCGACGCCGTGACGCCGCGCGCGGCCTCGTTGACGTAGGCGATCTCGACCATGCGCGCGAGCGGCTCCTCGAGCCCCTCCATCTTGCCGATGGCCAGGTCGAACTGCTTGCGGATGCGGGCATAGGCAGACGTATTGCGCAGCAGCGACTTGGCGCCCGCCGCCGATGACGACGGCAGCGAGATCGAGCGGCCCGCCGCCAGGCACTCCATCAGCATGCGCCAGCCCTGGCCGGCCATCTTCTCGCCGCCGATCACCCAATCCATGGGGATGAAGACATCGCGGCCCCAGATCGGCCCGTTCGGGAAGGCGGCGCCGGAGGGCAGGTGGCGGCGGCCGATCTCGACGCCGGGATGGTCGGCCGGCAGCAGCGCCACCGTGATGCCGATGTCCTCTCCGCGTCCCAGCAGGTTCTCGGGGTCGAACAGGCGGAAAGCGAGGCCGACCAGCGTCGCGCTCGGCGCCAGCGTGATGTAGCGCTTCTCCCAGGAGGTGCGGATGCCCACCACCTCCTGGCCGTTGTGGCGGCCCTTGGTGACGTAGCCGACGTCGCGCATGGTCGCGGCGTCCGAGCCCGAGGTCGGACCGGTCAGCGCAAAGCACGGGATATCGAGGCCCTTGGCGAGGCGCGGGAGGTAGTGCTCCTTCTGCTCGGGCGTGCCGTACTTCTCGATCAGCTCGCCCGGCCCCAGCGAGTTCGGCACCATGACGACGACGCAGGCGTCCGGCGAGCGCGAACCGATGCGACCCAGCACCAGCGACTGCGCCTGCGGCGAGAAGCCTAGGCCGCCGTGCTCCTTGGAGATGAGCATGCCGAGGAAGCCGTGCTTCTTGACGAAGCTCCAGACCTCGGGGGGGACCTCGCGGTCGTTGTGGCGGATCTCCCAGTCGTTGAGCATCCGGCAGAGCTCGTTGCAGGGCCCGTCGAGGAACGCCTTCTCCTCCTCGGTCAGCGTGATGGGGGGAACGGAGCGCAGCTTCTCCCAGTCGGGCGTACCTGAGAACAGCTCGGCATCGAAGCCGATGGTGCCGGCGTTGAGCGCCTCCTGCTCGGTCGCGGAGACCTTGGGCAGGATGCCCTTGATCTTGTGGAAGATCGGCCGTGTGAGCGCGGCACGCCGGATGGCGGGCACCGACAGCCCTGCCAGCACGATCACCGGCAGCCAGGCGAGCACGCCGAGGGGGCCGACCTCCACGTCGTATTCGCCGTGCAGCATGCCCGACTGCCAGACGTAGGTGGCGGCAGCCAGGCCCAGGGCCCAGGCCCACAGGGGCGCCTGCCGCATGGCAAGCGCGAAGGCACCCGCAATGCAAATGGCTACGAGCACAAGTTCCGCCATGGTGTGCCGCTCCTTCGATGGGGCGCCCCGCGCGCCCTGCATCAGATCAGAAAATTCAATGCCTTGACGCTATCCAAAGTTGACGTTTACGTCAACTTGAGGCCAACCCATTGATGATCCCCCCGCATCCCTCCGGTGGGCACATGGGTATACGAACGATCGCTATTTTTTAGTATAGCGGGTTTGCCGGGCGAGCGAAAACCTTCGCGTTGCCTATGCCGCTGGCAAGCCGCGCTCAAGTTTGCTCGGTTCTGCCATCGCGCTATTCGAGGGGAGAAACGTGATACGCCGCGCCTTCGCATGTCTCGCCGCCGGCGCGGGCCTCGGAGCTGCCGGCCTCGCGGCGGCCACCGACGACGCCCGGCTCAAGAGCTACGGCCGCCATCTCGCGCAGGAATGCTCGGGCTGCCACCGCATCGACGGCATCGACAACGGCATCCCCTCCATCGTGGGCTGGGACACCGAGCGCTTCCTCGCAACGCTCAGGTTCTACAAGTCGGGCGCGCGCACCAATCCCGTGATGGTCTCCGTCGCAGGCTCCCTCGACGACGAGCAGCTGAGCGCGCTCGCCGCCTACTACGGCTCGCTGCCAAAACCCCCGCCCAAGGGCAAATAACAGCCCAGCGCTACCCCTTCTTCGCCGCTCCGGTTGCCGCGGGAGCCGGCTCGGGCTTGGCGAACATGTCGGCGGAGATGGCCGCGTACCAGCCGATGCTCTCGATGTAGTTCTGCTTGCGCACGTCGGCGGCCTCGCCCCGCTGCGACACGAACCCGCCGGAGGGATCGAGCTTGCCGTCCTTGGGCGCGTAGTTGGCGCCGATCTTGACGTCGTCGTCGGGCGCCAGCAGCGACCAGCAGGTGTTGCGGTAGCGGGCCGGGAACCTCTCCTTCTTGGCAAGCTCGGCCAGGATGTCGCCCGCCACCACCTTGGCCTGGCTGTTGGCCGAGAAGGCGGACTTGGGCATCTCGTTGGCGACCGAGGCATCGCCCAGCACGTAGACGTTCTGCACCTTCTTGGCGGCGAAGTTGTCGGCGTTGATCGGGCACCAGTCGCCCTCGGTGCAGCCGGCCTTGACGGCGATCTCGCCGGCCCGCTGCTGCGGGATGATGTTGGCGACGTCGGCCTTCACCTTCTTGCCGGCCTTGGTGACGATCTCCTTGGTCTTGGGGTCGACGCTGACGACCGCGTAGTCGTCGATCTCGGTGGTCAGGTTCAGCTCGATGATGCCCTTGTAGTACTTGTCGAAGGCCTCGGTGAACACCGGCTGCTTGGAGAACGCCTTCTTGGGATCGAGGATCACGAGCTTCGACTTCGGCTTCTTGGTCTTGAGGTAGTGCGCGATCATGCAGGCGCGCTCATAGGGGCCGGGCGGGCAGCGATAGGGATTGTTGGGCATCACCATCGCCACCGTGCCGCCGTCGCGCATGGCGGCGAGCTGCTGCTTGAGCTGGCGCTTGCCGGCCGCCGCCGTCGTATAGGCGTGCGGCATGATGTTGGAGGCCTCGCGCGAATAGCCCTTGATGGAGTCGTACTTGATATCGATGCCCGGCGAGAGCACGAGCCGGTCGTAGGGGTAGCTGCGGCCGCCCCGGGTCTTGACGGTCTTCTTGGCCGCATCGACGTCGGTGGCGAAGTCGTGCACCACCTTGACGCCCAGCTTGCGCAGGCCGCCGTAGTCGTGATTGAGCGACTCCAGGGTGCGGAAGCCGCCGAGATAGAGATTGGAGAAGAACGAGGAGCTGTAGAGCGGGTTGACCTCGATCAGCGTAACGTCGAGCTCCGGCGCGCCCTTCTTGACGTAGTGGGCAACCGTCGCCCCGCCCGCGCCGCCGCCGACGATCACGACCTTGGCTGCGCCCTGCGCGATCGCAAACGACGAGGAAGCCATCGACGCCCACGCGCCGATGCCGCCCGCGCCTGCCAGCCTGGCGAACTCGCGCCTGGAAATCTGCGACATTCGGTTTCTCTCCCTTGACCGTCCCCGGCCCAAACCGAGGCGCTCGCATTGTCGATTGCGTGGCCGCATCTTATGATGTTAGGGCGTGTTGGCAATGCAGAGGCGACGCTTGGAGCCGATGCGATGGTTGCACCCGCGCGCCGAAGTTCGCGCTTGGAGTGTCGACAAGTCAGTCTTATATAAGAGAAATTCCAACCGGAGGGGCCCAGCAGTGCTCTCGAGGATGCCAGGCGACCAGCCGAGCCGACGCACCTTCACATTGGGTGTTGCCGCGGCCGTGACGGCCTTCGCGGTGCCCGCGACCGCCGCGTTGGCGCAGGACCAGGTGCAGGCCTGGGAGCTCGCCGTGCGCAAGATCGTGGGCGAGGCGAAGCCAAGCGAAGGCAAGTTCGCCCTCGAGCTGCCCGAGATTGCCGAGAACGGCAACACGGTGCCTTTTACCGTCTCGGTCGAAAGCCCGATGACGGAGAAGGATCACGTCAAGGCGATCCACGTCATCGCCACCGCCAACCCGCAGCCCGGCGTGGCGACGTTCCGGCTGACGCCCTTGTCGGGCAAGGCGGCCGTATCGAGCCGCTTGCGCCTCGCGCGCACGCAGGACGTGATCGGCATCGCCGAGCTGAGCGACGGCCGGTTCCTGATGGCCAAGCGCCCCGTCAAGGTGACGATCGGCGGATGCGGCGGCTAACGGAGGCCCGGAAATGACGAAACCGCGCATCAAGCTGCCCGAGAGTGCCAAGGTCGGCGAGGTCATCGAGATCAAGACCCTGATCTCCCACGTCATGGAGACCGGCCAGCGCCGCGGCACGGACGGCAACCTGGTCCCGCGCAGCATCATCAACAACTTCACTGCGAAATATGCGGGCGCCGAGGTGTTCAAGGCCGAGCTGCACCCCGGCATATCCGCCAACCCCTACCTGTCCTTCTTCATGAAGGTGCCGGGCCCGGGCGAGTTCGAGTTCTCCTGGACCGAGGACGGCGGCAAGCAGATCACCGAGAAGGCCAAGCTGAACGTGGTTTGACAGGTGTCAGACCGGAGGGTCCGACACTCCGCTCACGCAATGGAGGCGCCGCATGTCGGACGAGCCGATCTGCGCTCAAAAGGGGCCCTACCAGGTGGCGCTGGATGCGGGAAAAGCCTATTTCTGGTGCACGTGCGGCCGCTCGGCCAGGCAGCCGTTCTGCGATGGGTCGCACAAGACGACGAGCCTGCAGCCGCACCGCTTCGTGGCCGAAAGCTCGGGCACCTTCAACCTGTGCGGCTGCAAGAGCACGGACGACAGGCCGTTCTGCGACGGCACCCACAACGTCATCTGATCCGCAAGCTCGACATTGCGGCTTTTCGCGCACAACCTGCGCTTCTCGCCCGCGTTGTAGGGGCCAGGATGCCTCTGCTAGCCTGACCCTGGCGATTCACGGGGACCTGGGCGGGGCAGCGACACAATGGAATACTTCCTCCAGCAGCTCATCAACGGCGTCACGCTGGGCTCCATCTACGGCCTGATCGCCATCGGCTACACGATGGTGTTCGGCATCATCGGCATGGTCAACTTCGCCCACGGCGACGTGTTCATGCTGTCCACCTTCATCGCCCTCATCTTCCTGATGGTGCTGACCCAGCTCTTGGGGATCGGCTCCCTGGCTGTCGCCCTGTTCATCGTCCTCATCGTCGCCATGCTGCTCACCTCGCTATGGTCGTGGGCCATCGAGCGGCTCGCCTACCGGCCCTTGCGTGGGTCGTTCCGGCTCGCCCCGCTCATCTCAGCCATCGGCATGTCGATCTTCCTGTCGAACCTGGTCCAGGTCACGCAGGGCCCGCGCAACAAGCCGGTCCCCTCGGTGCTGGGCGAGGTGATCACCCTGACCAGCGGCGGCGGCGACGGCTACGCGGTGACCTTGTCCTACAAGCAGATCATGATCGCGGTCGTCACCGCCGTGCTGCTCGCCGCGTTCTGGTATGTGGTGCAGAAGACGTCGCTCGGCCGCGCGCAACGCGCCTGCGAGCAGGACCGGCGCATGGCGGCCCTGCTCGGCGTCGACGTCGACAAGACCATCTCGCTCACCTTCGTGATGGGAGCAGCGCTCGCCGCGGTCGCCGGCCTGATGTTCATGATCTATTACGGCGTCGTGCACTTCAACGACGGCTTCGTGCCGGGGGTCAAGGCGTTCACGGCGGCGGTCCTCGGCGGCATTGGCTCGCTCCCCGGCGCAGTGCTGGGCGGCCTGCTGATCGGCCTCATCGAGACCATGTGGTCGGCCTATTTCTCGATCGACTACAAGGACGTTGCGACCTTCTCGATCCTGGTGATCACGCTCGTGTTCATGCCCTCCGGGCTGCTCGGCAAGCCTGAAGTGGAGAAGGTGTGACGCCGATGGCCGTGGACGCCGCCGCCGAGCAACGCACCATGGCCTCGAGATTGATCGCCGCCCTCAAGGATGCCACCGGCGCGGCGCTGCTCGCGTTCGGGCTCTCCGTGCCGATACTGGCGCTGCGCACAGAGCAGAACATCTCAAACGAGCTGATCCTGCAGCCCCGCTGGGACTATGTCGCGGTCGCCGTGGCGCTGGCGTTCGGCGCGCGCCTCCTCTACCTGCTGGCGCCCGCGCTGCCCCGTCGCCCATCACGGTCCGCGCGGGCCACCGACACGCGCGTGATGGCCGTCTTCGGGCTCGCGCTGCTGCTGTCCTATCCCATGATTGCGCTCGCCCTCGCGGGAACCGGCGGGGCCATCAAGTGGATCGACAATTTCGGCATCCAGATCCTGATCTACATCATGCTGGGCTGGGGCCTGAACATCGTCGTCGGGCTCGCGGGGCTGCTCGATCTCGGCTACGTCGCCTTCTATGCGGTCGGCGCCTACGCCTACGCCCTGCTGTCCACCAGCGACCCCGTCAAGGCGTTCATGGCGGAGTGGCTGGGGCCGAGCTTCTGGCCGATGTGGGCGTTCTGGATCTGCCTGCCCGTGGCCGGCCTGATGGCGGCGTTCTGGGGGATACTGCTGGGCTTCCCGGTGCTGCGCCTGCGCGGCGACTATCTCGCCATCGTCACCCTCGCGTTCGGCGAGATCATCCGACTCGTCCTCATAAACTGGGTGCCGGTGACCAACGGCTATGCCGGCATCACCTCCATTCCGCGCCCGACCTTCTTCGGCATTCCCTTCAACGCCAGCGACACGGGGTTTGCCGCCGTGTTCGGCATCCCGTTCTCGCCGCTCTACCGCACCATCTTCCTGTTCTACGTGATCCTTGCGCTCGCCCTCCTCACCAACTGGGTCACCCTGCGCCTGCGCCGGCTGCCCGTTGGCCGCGCCTGGGAGGCGCTGCGCGAGGACGAGATCGCCTGCCGCTCGCTCGGCATCAACACCACCAACACCAAGCTCACGGCATTTGCCATTGGCGCGGGTTTCGGCGGCTTTGCCGGCTCCTTCTTCGCGGCCCGCCAGGGATTCATCAGCCCGGAGTCCTTCACCTTCATGGAGAGCGCGATCGTGGTCGCCATCGTCGTGCTGGGCGGCATGGGCAGCCAGATCGGCGTCGCCATCGCCGCCATCGCCATGATCGGGGGCACCGAGATCCTGCGCGAGCTCGACTGGCTCAAGCGCGTGTTCGGGCCCGACTTCGAGCCCACCCATTACCGCATGCTGCTGTTCGGCCTCGCCATGGTGCTGGTGATGATCTGGCGGCCGCGCGGCCTCATCGCCTTCCGACAACCATCGATCTTCCTCAAGCAGCGCCGCGCCGTGCGCGCCGACATGGTCAAGGAGGGGCACGGCTGATGCGCGAGGCCGCCACCCCGCTGCTCGACGTCGAGCATCTCACCATGCGCTTCGGGGGGCTCATTGCCATCGACGATCTGTCGTTTGCAGCGCGCGCGGGCGAGATCACCGCCATCATCGGCCCCAACGGAGCGGGCAAGACGACGGTCTTCAACTGCATCACCGGCTTCTACAAGCCGACCAGCGGACGCATGCTGCTCGCACTCGGCGGCCCGCCGCCGGCAGAGGAGGTGGCCGCGCTCACGGGCTCGGGCCGGCGCTGGCGTAGGACCCCGACAGGCGGGATCTTTCTCCTGGAGCGCATGCCCGACCACGAGATCGTGGCCAGGGCCCGCGTCGCCCGCACCTTCCAGAACATTCGCCTGTTCTCCGGCATGACCGTGCTCGAGAACCTGATCGTGGCGCAGCACAACCCGCTGATGGCGGCCTCGGGCTGGACGGTGCTGGGCCTGTTCGGCGCTCGCCGCTACGTGGAGGCCGAGGCGCGCGCGGTGGAGCGCGCCAAGCACTGGCTCGACCGGGTCGGCCTCATCGACCGCGCCGACGATCCCGCCGGCGATCTGCCCTACGGCGCGCAAAGGCGGCTCGAGATCGCGCGCGCCATGTGCACCGAGCCGGTGCTGCTGTGCCTCGACGAGCCGGCGGCGGGCCTCAACCCGCGCGAGACAGCCGACCTCGCCCAGTTCCTGCAGTCGCTGCAGGCCGAGCACGGCACTTCGCTGCTGCTGATCGAACACGACATGTCGCTCGTGATGGAGATCTCCCATCGCGTCATCGTCCTCGAATACGGACAGAAAATTTCAGACGGCCCGCCCGAGCACGTGAAGAACGACCCCAAGGTGATCGCCGCCTACCTCGGCGTCGAGGACGAGGAGGTGGAGAAGGTCGAGGCGGAGATCGCGCGATGATGATTTCGTCCGCCACAGCGTGCGCTCCCCTCCCCCTTGTGGGGAGGGGTCGAGGGTGGGGGTGTCAGGTGCTCTCTCGCGCGTTCATTCACCCCACCCCTGGCCCCTCCCCGTCAAGGGGAGGGGGACCGGTTGGCGCCTGTGGCAGGGCGGAGATCGCGCGATGAGCGAGCCGATGCTGGCCGTGCGCGGCGTGAAGAGCTTCTACGGCAACATCATGGCCCTCAAGGGCGTCGCCCTCGACGTGCACGAGGGCGAGATCGTGACGCTGATCGGGGCCAACGGCGCCGGCAAGTCGACCCTCATGATGACGATCTTCGGCAACCCCCGCGCGCGGGAGGGGCGCGTCGTCTATCGCGGGCGGGACATTACGGACATGCCGACCCACGAGACCGCGCGCCTGCGCATCGCCCAGGCCCCCGAGGGCCGCCGCATCTTCCCGCGCATGACGGTGCGCGAGAACCTGCAGATGGGCGCCGAGATCGACGCCGGCGCGCACTTCGAGGAGGACCTCGCCGTCGTCTGCGGGCTGTTCCCGGTGCTGTCGCGGCGGCTCGAGCAGCGCGGCGGCACGCTCTCGGGCGGCGAGCAGCAGATGCTGGCAATCGCCCGCGCGCTCATGAGCCGGCCCAGGTTGTTGCTGCTGGACGAGCCCTCGCTCGGCCTCGCCCCCCTGATCGTCAAGCAGATCTTCGAGGTGCTGGCCGAGCTCAACAGCCGCGGCATGACCATCTTCCTGGTCGAGCAGAATGCCTTCCACGCCCTCAAGCTCGCCCACCGCGGCTACGTCATGGTCAGCGGCATCATCACCATGGCGGGCACCGGCCAGGAGCTGCTCGCCCGCCCCGAGGTCCGCCAGGCCTATCTCGAGGGCGGCCGGCATTAGGCGCGGGAGTTGTCACGGGCCTTGCGCGGGTCCACTATCGGTGCGCCGAATTTCGAATCCGATGAGGTCCCCATGATTTCCGAGGTCGTCACCTTCAAGCTGCGGCCGGGCATGACGCGCGCCGAGGTCGTCGCCATGTATCGCAAGACGTCGTCGATCTGGCGCAACAACCCCGACTGCATCCGCAAGTGCTACCTCTACGACGGCGAGAAGCACTTGGGGGGAGGCGCCTATCTCTGGAAGAACCTGGAGGCTGCCAAGAAGGCGCACGGCGATGAGTGGCGCCGCATGATCAACGACCTCTACGGCAGCGAGGACCAGATCTCCATCACCTACTTCGAGACCCCGATCGTCGCCGACAACCTCGTGCAGCAGACGATCGAGGAGGAGAAGGCGCCGGCGGACAAAGCCGCCTAGGTGCGGGGCGAGACCTGGATGCCGTTCCCGATCTACGAAGGCGAGCACTGGCATCTGACGCTGCCGCTGCTCACCTTTGCCATGGGAGGCGCAGCAGCCTTTGCCTCGGGCAAGGCCATCGCCCAGACTTGGCGGCCGTTCTGGCAGGTGCCCCTCTACATGCTGGCGTTGGCGGCCGCCGTGCGCTTCTGCCACTTCGCCCTGTTCGAGGAGCCGCTGCTGTCGCTGCCGAGCTACCTCGTGGATTTCGCTGTGGCTTTTGCCGCGGCGGCGCTCGGCTATCGCTCTGTCCGCGCCCAGCAGATGGGTACGCAGTACGGCTGGCTCTATCGCCGCTCGGGGCCGCTGGGGTGGCGTCGGCTCCAGTAGCGCCCAAATCCACGGCACGGCTGCTGCGGCAATGCACAACTTGTCGATGCAAATCGGCGTGACTTTGCCAAACTTTCGTTGAATTATCCCGCGCCTGGGCGCCTCGCCCGCTACGCGTGCCGCTGGCATGGCGTGGTTCGCATCAACTCGGGAGGCATTTGATGAAGAAGCTATTTTGGCCCGCGCTGGCTGTGGCCGCGAGCCTCGCCTCGGCAGGCGGCGCCATGGCGCAGCTCAAGATCGGCGTCGCCGGCCCCCTGACCGGGCCCAACGCCGCGTTTGGCGCACAGCTCAAGAACGGCGCCGAGCAGGCCGCGGCCGACATCAACGCCAAAGGCGGAATCAACGGTCAGAAGATCGAGCTCTCATTCGGCGACGACGTGTCCGATCCCAGACAAGGCGTGTCGGTGGCCAACAAGTTCGTGGGCGACAAGGTGCAGTTCGTGCTCGGCCACTTCAACTCCGGCGTCACCATGCCGGCGTCCGAGGTCTACGCCGAGAACGGCCTGATGATGGTCACGCCCTCGGCCACCAACCCCAAGATCACCGAGCGCAACCTGTGGAACGTGTTCCGCACCTGCGGCCGCGACGATCAGCAAGGCGAGGTGGCGGCCAAGTACATCGCCGACAAGTTCAAGGGCAAGAAGATCGCCATCGTCCACGACAAGACGACCTATGGCCAGGGCCTGGCTGAC
This sequence comes from Hyphomicrobiaceae bacterium, assembly GCA_041288195.1. Taxonomy (GTDB): domain Bacteria; phylum Pseudomonadota; class Alphaproteobacteria; order Rhizobiales; family Hyphomicrobiaceae; genus AWTP1-13. The sequence goes on along the minus strand of JBGGME010000030.1, from coordinate 12,820 downwards.
GAGACCAAGAAGGGCATGACGAAGGCCGGCATTAAGGAGGTGCTCTACGAGGGCGTCAACATCGGCGAGAAAGACTTCTCTGCCCTGGTCTCCAAGATCAAGGCGTCCGGCGCCGAACTCGTCTACTGGGGCGGCCTGCACACCGAAGGCGGCCTGCTCGTGCGGCAGATGCGCGACCAGGGCGTCAAAGCCCCGCTGATGGGCGGCGACGGCATCGCCTCCGACGAGTTCGCCGCGATTGCCGGCCCCGGCGCAGAAGGCACGCTCATGACCTTCGCGCCCGATCCGCGCAAGCGGCCCGAGGCCAAGGCCGTGGTGGCCAAGTTCGAGGCCAAGAAGTTCAACCCCGAGGCCTATACGCTCTACACCTACGCGGCTCTCGAGGTGGTTGCCCAGGCGGCGGCCGCAGCCAAGACTCTCGACCCCAAGAAGGTTGCGGCCGAGGTGCGCGGCGGCAAGACCTACAAGACCGTGATCGGCGACCTCAAGTACGACAAGAAGGGCGACATCACGCGGCCCGACTACGTCATGTACACCTGGAAGAAGGGCGCCGACGGCAAGATCACCTACGTCCAGAACTGATCCGCCGGCAGGCTCCGTGAGTGAGGAAGAGGCAGCCTCCGGGCTGCCTCCTTTTGTTTCTGCGGCGCTCGGTCCGCGGCGAGCGGCTGCCATGCGACCGCCTCGTTGACCTCGGGCGTCCGCGGCGGCAATTTGCCGTGGCGGCCACGAATACCAATCCCGAGCGAGCGCTTGAGCACGCCTCACAACCTCATCACCGACGTGGCAGGCATCCGCGTCGGCAATGCCCATGACCCGCGCCTCGCCAGCGGGGTCACGGCGATCGTCATCGACCGCCGCAACGTGGCCTCCGGCGTCACGCGCGGCGGGGCGCCCGGCACGCGCGACACGGCGCTGCTCGAGCCCGAGATGACCATCACCAGCATCGACGCCGTGCTGCTCGGCGGCGGCTCGCTATTCGGGCTCGACGCGGCCGGCGGTGCCGCCGGCTATCTGCGCCAGCAGGGCCGCGGCCTGAAGCTCGGCGGCGCCAACATCCCCGTGGCGGTACAAGCCATCATCTTCGACCTCAACAACGGCGGCGACAAGGACTGGGGCCGCATGCCCCCCTACTGGGAGCTCGGCTGGCAGGCGACGGAAACCGCATCCGTCGAGCCCTTCGCGCTCGGTACCGTCGGCGGCGGCTACGGCGCCACCACTGCAACCTTCAAGGGCGGGCTCGGCTCGACCAGCGCCACCACAGCATCGGGCTTCAAGGTCGGCGCCATCGCCGTCGTCAACGCCATCGGCTCCACGGTGGTGGGCAGGGGACCGCACTTCTGGGCCGCGCCGTGGGAGGTGGGGACGGAGTTCGGCGGTCTCGGGCAGCCCGCCAAGATACCTGCGGACGCCCTCGAGCTGCACATGAAGGGCCGCGTCCAGTTCTCCACCACCATCGCCCTCGTCGCCACCGATGCCGTCCTCACCAAGGCGGAGGCGAAGCGGCTCGCGATCATGGCCGACGATGGAATTTCCCGCGCCATCCGCCCCGCGCACGCGCCCATGGACGGCGACACCGTGTTCGCCGTGGCGACGCTCGAGAAGCCGCTGGGCGAGCCCGCCTATCACCTCACCGAGATCGGCCTTGCCGCCGCGGATTGCCTGGCACGCGCCGTCGCCCGGGGCGTCTACGAGGCGACTGCCCTGCCCTTCCCCGGCGCCACGCCGGCGTGGCGGGACCGCTTTGCCGGCGAGAGACCGCAATGAGCCGCGGCCGGATGCTCGTGGCCGGGGTGCTGGCGGCGGCGCTGCTCGTGCTGCTCGGCTGGCAGCTGCATCGCGAGCGCATGGTCAAGGCCTGCCTGTCGGCGGGCGGCGCCTGGGACGGCGCTGCATGCGGGCCGTTGCGCCTGCGGCCGATCCTGCGCCGCGAGCTCGAGCGCTCGTGACGACCAGCCCCACAACATTGCACATCGGAGGAGAGCGCCATGTCTGCAACCGGACGCGATGAGGTCGCCGGCACCGTTGCCGTGATCGGGCTGGGCTCCATGGGCTTCGGCATGGCGCAATCGCTGCGCCGCAAGGGGCTCGATGTGGTGGGCTGCGACGTGAACGCGGCCGCCGTGCAGCGCTTCGTCTCAGAAGGCGGCCGTGGCGCCGCCACACCAGCCGAGGCCGCGCGCGGCGCAGGTTCCGTCGTCTCCGTCGTCGTAAATGCGGCGCAGACCGAGACCATCCTTTTCGGCGCTGGCGGGGCGCTCGAGACCCTGCCGAAGGGCGCCGTCGTCATCTCCTCGGCCACCATGGACCCGAGCATCGCGCGCAGAATCGCCGAGCGCGTGGAGGCGACGGGCCGCCTCTATCTCGACGCGCCCATCAGCGGTGGCTCCGCTCGCGCCGCCAAGGGCGAGCTCACCGTCATGGCCTCGGGCTCAGCCGCGGCGTTCGACGGGGCGCAAGCCGCGCTCGATGCCATGGCGATGAAGGTCTACCGGCTCGGCGACGCGCCCGGCATCGGCGCCGCCTTCAAGATGATCAACCAGCTCCTGACCGGCGTGCACATCGCCGCCGCCTGCGAGGCCATGACGCTCGCCGCCAAGCAGGGGCTCGACCTCGCCAAGGTCTACGAGGTCATCACGGCGTCGGCCGGCAACTCCTGGATGTTCGAGAACCGCATGCCGCGCGTGCTGAAAGGCGACTACACGCCCACGAGCGCGGTCGAGATCTTCGTCAAGGACTTGGGCATCGTCCAGGACATCGCGCGCACCGAGCGCTATCCGGCCCCGCTCTCCGCCGCCGCCCTGCAGATGTTCCTCGCCGCCGCCGGCGCCGGCATGGGCCGCGACGACGACAGCTCGGTGGCCCGCATCTACGCCCAGCTCTCCGGCGCCAAGCTGCCGGGCAAGGCTTGAGGGAACCGGCACGGGTCGTCTCACGTTCTGCGACGACGGCTGAGGTTGCCAGATGGACCATCCGGGACCCTCGCCCGGGCGAGGCATGGCACCCGGCACGATCGTCGACACCGACATCCCCGCGCGCCTCGACCGGCTCCCCTGGGGCCGCTTCCACACCCTCGTCGTTACAGCGCTCGGCGTCACTTGGATCCTCGACGGCCTCGAGGTGACCCTCGTTGCCGCCGTCGCGGGCGCCTTGAAGCAGAGCCCGGTGCTGCAATTGACGAGCCTCGACGTCGGCCTTGCCGCCAGCGCCTACCTCCTCGGTGCCGTCCTCGGCGCCCTCTTCTTCGGCTGGCTGACCGATCGTCTCGGCCGCAAGAAGCTCTTCTTCACCACCCTTGCCGTCTATCTCGTGGCCACTGCCGCCACCGCGCTGGCCTGGGACTTCTGGAGCCTCCTGCTCTTCCGTTTCCTCACGGGTGCGGGCATCGGCGGGGAGTACGCGGCCATCAACTCCACCATCCAGGAGCTGATCCCGGCCCGCGTGCGCGGCTGGACCGATCTCGTCGTCAACGGCAGCTTCTGGGCCGGCGCGGCCATCGGCGCGGCCGGCGCCATCGTCCTCCTCGACCCCTCGCTGCTGCCCCCCGACATGGGCTGGCGCGCCGCCTTCGCCATCGGCGCGGCCCTCGGCGCCATCGTGCTGCTGATGCGCGCCTGGCTCCCCGAGAGCCCGCGCTGGCTCGTCACGCACGGTCGCGCCGGGGAAGCGGAGGCCATCGTTGCCGCCATCGAGGAGCGCTTCCGCCGCGCCGGCCACGTCCTCGCGCCCGGCCCCTTCCCCACCATCCGCCTCGAGGCCCGCACCCACACGCCTCTGCGCGAGGTCGCGGACACCCTCCTCGTGCACCAGCGGCGGCGCTCACTGGTGGGCCTCGCGCTGATGGCCTCGCAGGCCTTCTTCTACAACGCCATCTTCTTCACCTACGCCCTCGTCCTCACCGACTTCTACTCCGTCCCCCCTGACGCGGTCGGCTGGTACATCCTTCCCTTCGCGGCCGGCAACGTGCTGGGCCCCATTGTGCTCGGCCGCCTGTTCGACTCGATCGGCCGCCGCCCCATGATTGCCTTCACCTATGCCGTCTCGGGCCTCCTCCTTGCCCTCACTGGCGCCGTCTTTGCCGCCGATCTCGTCTCCTCCTTCAGCCTCGCGATCGCCTGGTCGGTCATCTTCTTCTTCGCCTCGGCCGCCGCCAGCTCCGCCTACCTGACCGTCAGCGAGACCTTCCCCCTGGAGATCCGCGCGCTTGCCATTGCCGTCTTCTATGCCGTCGGCACGGGCATCGGCGGCGTCCTCGGACCCCTGCTGATGGGCGCGCTGATCTCCACCGGTTCCCGCCTCAGCGTGTTTGGCGGGTATTTGCTCGGCGCCGTCCTTATGCTCGCCGCCGCCGTGGTGATGGTGCGTTGGGGCATCCCCGCAGAGCGCCGCCCGCTCGAGGATGTGGCCCGGCCGCTGGCCGCCCGCGACTGACCATCACCTCGCCGCTACCCGCCGCCGCACGCCGCCCTCTCGATCGCCGCGAGCCAGCGCGCGTAATCCTCCGACGTCAGATGTATGCCGTCGGTCGTCGCCGCGACGATCCCCTGCGCCGTACGCGGCACGGCCTTGGCGATGCGCGCGTTGGCCTCCCGCACCGCCGGATGCGGCGCCTTCGGCATCTCGTGCACGGGCACCGCAACGAGGCGATGGCCGGCGAGCGATGACGCCAGCTGCTCGTAGGGCCCGAGCCGTCCCTGCGACAGCACGTCGTTGGTGCCGAGCGCCAGCACGACGAAGTCGGGCTCGAGCGCATCGGCGAGGCCCTTCGCATGCGGCAGCCACGTATCGGCGCGCGCGCCGCTGATGCCCGCCGCCACCGGCTCGCGCCCGCACATCGCCGGCCAGCGCCCGATCTCCGTCAGGCTATCGCCGATCACCAGATAGGCCGGCCCCCGCGGGCGCGCCGCGATCATCTGCTCGATCACGCCCAGCCTTGTCTGCAGAGAGCTGCACGGCACATTGGCGCACATCGCGCCCCAGCGCGAATGCAGCTTGCCCACCACCGCCCCCGCCAGCGCGCACGCGACCACCGCCGCCATCAACCCCAGGTGCCGCATGCCCAATCGGTCCTCGCGCCGCCGCCGCCAACCGAAAGCAGTCTACCCCACTCCCCTCCGCCGGGGACAAGGCAAGCGCATCGAACCATCGCCGCGGCCGGGTCGTGCACTCGATCATGGGCCGTCCGGCCGTGTCATGCCAACGGCCCCGGCCCGGTCGAGCCGCCCTCATACCGGACCCTTCCAACCTCGCTCGCAACGGCGAGACAATGCCAGAAGAACACATGCAGATTCGAACACCCGAGCGCTATTGGGGATGTGCATCGCAGCCATAATCGGCGGTAGAAGATTGCTTCATGCGGCGGCCTGGTCACCCGGGAGACGAAGCGTTACCCGGACACCGCCAGACGGGCTTTGGCTCAATTCCAGGCTGCCTCGATGCAGCTCAACGAGGTCATGCACGATGGCCAGGCCTATGCCGGTCCCGGGCACGGTCCTGTCGAGCCTGGTGCCGCGTGCGATCACTTCTTCAATGCGTTCCCTCGGAATACCCGGCCCGTCATCTTCGACGACAACCTCAATCACCTCGTCATTCTTGTTCGCGCTCATCAGAACGCGGCTCTTTGCCCATTTCCGCGCATTGTCGAGGAGGTTTCCAAGCAGATCCTCCAGATCGCGGTAATCGATCGGCGCCTCGATGTCGGGCGGCGTGACAGAGATGGCCCACTCCAGTTCATCTCCACGCGGCAGTCGCTTCATCACGCCGACCAAGCGCTGCACGAGAGGCTCCAGTGGCGTGCGGGTGCCAACCGCTTTGCGAGACCCAACGGCACGCGCAGCTGCAAGGGTACGCGCCACGTGCGCATTCATCGCCTCGATCTCGAGCTCGATAGCCTCCGCTGTCGCCACCTCTCCCTTGTCACGCAGGGCCCGGCTCTCGGCAGCCAGAACTGCGAGCGGGGTCTTCAGCCCATGTCCCAGCTTGCCGGCGTTGGCTCGGGCCCGCTCGACTTCTCGCGCTTGTGTCGCGAGCAGGCGGTTGAGATCTCCGACCAGTCCCGAAAGCTCGTCCGGATAAGCTCCCTCGAGTCGCTCGGCGCGTCCTTGACGCAACTTATTCAGCTGTTGGCGCAAAGCATCCAGCGGGGCCAAACCGGCGCCGACCTGCACCCATGAGGCCCCAGCGAGAAGCACGCCAAGGACGACCAGCGAAATTCCTACCACCTTGGCAAATCCGGCGCGGGCCTCCTCGATGACACCGCGCTCGCTGGCGACCACCAATTGAAGAAGACGTTCGCCGTTGGCTTGAACAAGCACCAGTCGCTCGACCGCAATGAGCCGCTGTTTTCGAGGGCCAATGATCTCGCGCTCCTGCAGTTCCCCAGGTCTGGCTGCGGCCGACGGCAGCGCCAAAGTGTCGTCCCAGAGCGAGCGCGATCTCAGCACGACACGCGCGGCATCCTTCACCTGCCAGTACAGCCCGGAGAGAGGGCGTTGGAAGGCGGGGTCAGAGAGCTCGTGCTTGAGCGTTACCACCCCCGCGGCATCGACCTGGACGATGGCCGCCAGCTGGAGCAGGTGATCGTCGAGTTCCTTGACATAGCGCTGGCGGACGTGCGTTTCGAAGATCGTGACCAGGACGATGCCTGCCACCGTAAGCGCCACGCTCACGCCCACTACAGCCCCGAGCAGCAAGCGCAAGCGGAGCGACCTCATGCAAGGTCCTCGTCGAGCTCGCCGGCATAGTATCCGTAGCCCCGCCGTGTCTTGATCGCGTCGCTGCCGAGCTTGCGCCTCAGCCGCGCAACCAGCGCCTCGATCGCGTTGCTCTCACGCTCGAAGTCCTGGCTGTAGACGTGCTCGGTCAGTTCAAGCTGCGACACCGGCCGGCCGGCATGATGCATGAGGTAGTCTAGGAGGCGGTATTCCAGAGGCGACAAATCAATTGGTATTCCGTCCTTTGTCGCACGACCGTGGCGTGTGTCGAGCGTGATATCCCCGACGGTCAGCACGGCGCTCGCATGCTTCGTCTGACGCCGCAGGAGGGCGCGCACGCGCGCCAGCAGTTCCTCCATGCGGAAGGGTTTGGTCAGGTAGTCGTCGGCGCCGGCATCAATCGCATCGACCTTCTCCGACCAGCTGTCACGCGCGGTGAGCACGAGAATGGGCATGGTTCGGCTGTTGGCACGCCATCGCTTGAGGACCTGCAGGCCGTCGAGCTTGGGCAAGCCGAGGTCGAGCACGACGAGATCATAGTCCTCCGTGTCGCCGAGGAACCAGGCATTCTCGCCATCGCCGGCGTGCTCGATGACGTGACCCGAGCCCTCCAGCGCTCTGCCGAGGTCCGCTGCAAGCTTCTTCTCGTCCTCGACCACCAGGATCCGCATGCCGTGACGTCCAATCACTCCCGACCCACGATCGCCCCGGTGCGGGCGTCGATCTTGAGCTCCCGGTAACGTCCATCGGGTCGCAGCACCTTGATCTCGTACACGTAGGCCCCGCGCTTGCGCTCAAGCTCGATCTCGATGATGCGCCCGCCCGTGTTGAGCTCGTTTCGCTTCAAGATCTCTTCAAGCGGCAGGATTTCTCCGCGCTCGACAAGCGCGCGGACGCGGTCGGGGCTTAGGCTGTCGCCGAATGCGGCTGTGCCGGTCAGTAACCCGACGAGTAGGGCGATGCTGCACGCAGCTCTGGTCATGGTCTGCTCGTGGCAAGGAATGCGATTGCCGCAGTCTCGCTAGCCGAAGCTTACAAACAGCTGACATCCGGGCTCAGGTCGATTTCAGTTCGGCCTTCCTATGGTCTGCCCCGTTACGTTCCAACCCGAAAGGAGCATACCATGCTGAAGAAGACCATGACCCTTGCCGCCATCCTCGCAGCGATCGCCGTTCCGGTCCTCGCCTCCGACGACGGCGAACGCGGCCACCGGGAGCGTTACGAGCACGGACGTTCCGAACATGGCGGCGATCGCGGCCGCTGCTCTGCCCGTCCGGCCGCGGAGTGGCTCTCCGTGGATCAGGTTTCCCAGAAGCTCAAGGAGCAGGGCTACACGGTGCGCAAGATCGAAACCAGCCACGGCTGTTATGAGGTCAAGGCTACCGATAGCAAGGGCGTCAGGGTCGAGATGTACGTCGATCCGGCCACTGCCGATGTCGTCACACGCGATGGCCGCAGCTGATGCCGGCTTTGGTTGTCGAGGAGACGGAAGCCGGCCGCGATGAGCGGCCGGCGGCTGCCAAGACCTGGGGCCGATCCTTGCGCATTTTCCATTGGTCTCTCGTTATGCTCCTGGTGTCGCCGGTTCACGGCTATGCCCAAAGCATCGACCTTCCAGGTGTCGTCCCCTATCGCGAACAATGTGCGAGCTGTCATGGACAGGATGCGGTGGTGCAAGCCCGTCGAGCACTCATGCTCGATGGTTCCCGCGTCATGCTCAACCGGTCCGGCGCGCTGCTCGATGATTTTCTAGTCAGGCACGGCCGTGCCAATCAGAGCGAACGACAGGAGCTTGTCGCACTGTTCCTGCGGATACTCAGCGAAGACAGGGCTCGATAAGAAGGGCGCGACTTCTCTCAAGGGCCAAACTCGGCAACACACTCGCCGAGCACAAAATTTCCGCCGCAGACCCGGCAACAGACACGACGCCCTGCCCGGTCGCAGGCTTGCCCATCGCGCGCCGCGGCAATCGAGTGCGCGCCCTCGCTACGACCTGCCGCCGGCGCCTCCCCGCGCGCGGATCTGCGACGAAGAGGTGTCGAGGCGGAAGCGGTGCTCGGGGATCTCGCTGAAGAGATCGACATAGCGCCGCGGCACGGCGATGTCGCTCAGCGCGCGCACGCGCCCGGCGGCGTCGATGCGCACCGCCACCAGGAAGCTCGCCCCGGAGGTGCCGATCTCCTCCAGCGCGCCGTGCATGCGGTCCTCGTCGTCGCCGTAGTATTTCGCCGCAAACAGCCGCTCCGCCGTATCCGCCCCGATCACGAACGTCGTCCTCGGAAACAGGCGCGACTTCTCCAGGAAGGTGGGCGCTCGCGTGAGCTCGACCGGCGACTTCCAGGCAAATTGCGCGAGTCGGCGTCGCACCGTCTCGCCCGCCAGCGGCGGCTTGTCGACGTTGGTGACGGAGATCTCGAACGCCAGCGGCTGCTGCCTCAGCTCCTCGGCGATCCGCGCCAGCAGCACATGCCCGTCGTGCACCGGGTTGAAGGAGCCCGGCATCAGCACCAGGGGCCGAGGCGCCGCCAGGATCAATTGGCCGTCGGGCTGGGCGGTGACGCGATCGAGCCCGCCCGCCAGCAGCCGATCGATGCTGTCCGCGGTCGCCACGCTCGTCTCCGCGAAATGCTCGTCCGCCTCGAGCAGGCTCCCCGGCGACGGCACGGCAACCCCGCATGCCCGCGCCAGCCACAGCACAATCGCGCGCGAGACGAGGTCTTCCTCGGCGGCGCGGTCGCGGCGGCCCTTGGCCATCACGCCCGTGCAGTGGGCGATGCCGGCGGAGCTGGCAAACGCGATGTGAAAGCGATGCTCGCCTTTGCGCGGGCGATCGCTCACCAGGGCCGCCGTCGCGCCGAGCCCGACCAGGTCGGTGCCCGCCGCCACCAGCTTGGCCGCGCGCGCCCGTGCGCTCCGCGCCATGGCGATGGCGGTGTCGGCGCTGCAGGCCTGTGCCGGCGTGAAGCCCAGGAACCTCGCCAGCGCCAGCTCGTCGTAGGGCACCTGCGCCTCGATCAGCAGCCGAGAGCCACCGGGGACGCGCAGCAGCTCGCCGACCGCGCCGCTGCCGCCCCCGGTGATCGCGAGCGCAGCCTTGCGGCCGGACGCGTGCACCGCGGAGATCAGTTGCTGCCACCCAGCGTCCGAGGGGCTCATGGTGCGCGCGTGGTCCGAAGCCGAAAAGTTCCTCGTGAAGGCTGAAAGACAATTCGCACGGAGTCAACAGACCCCGCCCGGAGGCGCAGCGCATCGTCGTATCCGCCGAGCCACGGAGGTCTCGGAGCAGATCGGCCCTGCCAAGACGCCCCTCAGAACCGATCCGCGCGATACGGTGCCGGATCGGTGAACGGCGCCTCGCCCGTCATCAGCTCGGCCAGCAGCCGCCCCGTCACCGGCCCCAGCGTGAAGCCCAGGTGATGATGCCCGAAGTTTAGCCACACCCCGTCCTGCCCCGGCGCGCGGCCGACCACGGGCAGCATGTCCGGCAGGCACGGCCGGCGCCCCAGCCACGGCTCGGCATCGACGCGCTCGCCCAGCGGGAATATCTCGCGCGCCAGGGGCTCGACGCGGGAGAGCTGCACCGGCGTCGCCGGCGCGTCGCGCAGCGCGAACTCGGCGCCCGTCGTCAGCCGGATGCCCTTCACCATGGGGGTGAGCGCATAGCCGTTGGCGACATCGATGATGGGCCGGTTCAGCGTCGCATTGCCTTGCGCCGTGAAGTGCATGTGATAGCCGCGCTTGACGCCGAACGGGAACGACAGCCCGAGCGTGCGGAAGAGATCGTCCGACCACGGCCCCAGCGCCACCACCACCGCGCCGGCCGTGACCGGGCCCTTGGCGGTGCGCACCTGCCAGCCGTCGCGCAGCTTCGACAGCGTGCGCGCGTCGCCCTCCACGAACCGCCCGCCGCGCTCCTCGAACAGCCGCGCATAAGCCTTCACGACCGCGCCCGGGTCGGCCACGCTGACGGGCTCGGGCATCAGGATGCCGCCGACCTTGGGGCCCCGCAGGTGCGGCTCGACCTCCGCCAGCTCGGCCGGGCTCAGCGCTCGGTAGTGGACGCCGTAGGCCTGCAGGTTGCCCTGGTCCTCGGCGAGCTCGGCCGCGAGCGTCGCCGCCGAGCGATGGAAGCGCAGGTAGCCCGTGCGCCGCAGCATGCCGAGGATGCCCGCATCCGCCATCAGCGCCTCGTGCTCGACGATGCAGCGCTCCACCAGCGGCCGCGCCGCGCGCGAGGAGGCGGCGAGCCCGGCGGGCGTGGAGGCCTGCCAGTAGCGGTAGAGCCACGGCGCGATCCTGGGCAGCGCGCTCCAGTGCAGGTTGGCCTCGGGCCGCCTGTTGAGCGCGTACTGCGCCATCAGCCCGATGTCGCGCGGGAACGGGTAGGGCACCACGCCCTCGCGCTGGATGATGCCGGTGTTGCCGTAGCTCGTCTCCTCGCCGGCCCCGCGCCGGTCGACGAGCACGACCGATCGGCCGCGTTTGAGGAGATGGAGGGCCGTGGACGCGCCGACCATGCCGGCGCCGAGCACGATGACGTCGGCGTTGAGAGGATCGCTCAAGCTGGGTCTCGCAGGTTTTCGTGGATGGAAGCGGAAGGAGCGGTAGGAGTGGTTGGTGTCTTGGGGGCTTTGCCCACTATATCGCGCAACCCGCGCGGAAGCGCCAGTTGAAGCGCAGGAGCGCCTCTGCTAGGCCTCGCCTTTGCCCGAGCACATCCAAGAGGCGGCCATGATCCCCCGCTACACAAGGGCCCAGATGGCCCAGATCTGGGCGCCCGAGACCCGCTTTCGCATCTGGTTCGAGATCGAGGCGCACGCCGCCTCCGCCATGGCCGAGCTCGGCCTGATCCCCGAGAGCGCCGCCAAGGCCATCTGGGACAAGGGCTCCAAGGCCAGGTTCGACACCGAGCGCATCGACGCCATCGAGCGCGAGGTCAAGCACGACGTCATCGCCTTCCTCACCCACCTCGCCGAGCACGTCGGCCCCGAGGCGCGCTTCGTGCACTCAGGGCTGACCTCCTCCGACATCCTCGACACCTGCTTCAACGTGCAGCTGGTGCGGGCCGCCGACCTGCTGATCGCCGACATCGATGCGCTGCTCGCCGCGCTCGAGAAGCGCGCCTTCGAGCACAAGCTGACCCCCACCGTCGGCCGCAGCCACGGCATCCACGCCGAGCCCACCACCTTCGGCCTCAAGCTCGCCCAGGCCTACGCCGAGTTCGCGCGCAGCCGGGAGCGCCTGGTCCGCGCCCGCGCCGAGGTCGCGACCTGCGCCATCTCCGGCGCCGTCGGCACCTTCGCCAACGTCGACCCGCGCGTGGAGGCCTACGTCGCCGAGAAGATGGGCCTCACCCCCGAGCCGATCTCGACGCAGGTGATCCCGCGCGACCGGCACGCCATGTACTTCGCCACGCTTGCCGTCGTCGCCTCCTCGCTCGAGCGGCTCGCGACCGAGGTCCGCCACCTGCAGCGAACCGAGGTCCTTGAGGCCGAGGAATTCTTCTCGGCCGGCCAGAAGGGCTCCTCGGCCATGCCGCACAAGCGCAACCCGGTGCTGAGCGAGAACATCACCGGCCTCGCCCGCCTCGTGCGCGGCTACTGCCTGCCCGCCATGGAGAACGTGGCGCTCTGGCACGAGCGCGACATCTCCCACTCCTCGGTCGAGCGCATCATCGGCCCCGACGCCACCGTCACCCTCGACTTCGCGCTCGCGCGCATGACCGGGCTGATCGACAGGCTCGTCGTCTACCCCGAGAACATGGCCAGGAACCTCGACAGCCTCGGCGGCCTCATCCACTCCCAGCGCGTGCTGATCGCCCTCACCCAGAAGGGCGTCGCGCGCGAGGACGCCTACCGCCTCGTGCAGCGCAACGCCATGCCGGTATGGGAAGGCAAGGGCGAGTTCCTGGCGCTCTTGAAGGCCGACCCCGACGTCGCCAAGGCGCTCACGCCCACCGAGCTCGAGGCCCTGTTCGACCTCGACTACCACCTCGCCCACGTCGACACGATCTTCAAACGCGTCTTCGGCCGGGCGTAGTGTACTGGGTCCCGGCCTTCGCCGGGATGACGAGCGTGGTTGCGCTCGCGTCCAGCAATTGCCGTCAT
>JBGGME010000029.1:0-6861 GCA_041288195.1 Hyphomicrobiaceae bacterium | reverse complement strand
CCACATCTGCGACAAGAGCCGGGCGGCGGTGCTGGCCGAGATCGCCAAGCTGCCCAAGGGCTCGTGGTCGAACGCGATGACCACCGACGGCTTCGACGGGCCGATCACGCTGAAGGCGACCGTCACGGTCAGTGACAAGGGCATCCACGTCGACTACGCGGGCACCGACCCGCAGGCCAAGCGCGGCATCAACGTGCCGTTCGCCTACACGACCGCCTACACCGTGTTCGGCCTGGGGTGCATCGTGGCCGCCCGCATCCCCAACAACGCCGGCTCGCTCGAGCCGCTGACCGTGTCGGCGCCCGAGGGCTGCATCCTCAATGCGGCCAAGCCCGCGGCCGTGTGCATCCGTCACATCATCGGCCAGATGCTGCCGGACGTGGTGTTCGGCTGCCTCGCGCAGGCGATCCCGGATCGCATCCCCGCGGAGGGCACCTCGTGCCTGTGGAACATCATCGTGCGCGGGCGGCTGAGGGATGGCGGAGGCAACTACGGGTTCTCGATGGCGATCACCTCCAACGGCGGCACGGGCGCCAGGCCGCACGCCGACGGCCTCTCCGCTACCGCCTACCCGTCGGGCGTCAAGGGTACGCCGGTCGAGATCGCCGAGGCGATCACGCCGCTGATCTTCTGGAAGAAGGAGCTGCGATCGGGCTCCGGCGGGCAGGGCCGCACGCGCGGCGGCCTCGGCCAGTCGATCGAGATCGAGAGCGGGATCGCAGAGCCGTTCGAGCTGCTGGCCGCCTTCGACCGCATCGATTTTCCCCCGCGCGGGCGCCATGGCGGCATGGCGGGCGCGGCGGGTGCCGTCGCCATCAAAGACGGCAAGAAGCTCGCGGGCAAGGGCACGCAGTGGGTGCAGCCGGGCGAGCGTCTCGTGGTGATGACGCCGGGTGGCGGCGGCCTGGGAGCGCCGGGTGAGCGCGATCGGGCGCTGGCGGAGAAGGACCAGCGCGAGGAGCGGACGTAGCCGGCGGTTGACTGACATAAATGGTTGCCAGCGCCAACTTTGCCGAGTTCCTGCGCCAGCAACTGGCTCCGCTCGGGCATATCACCGTGCGGCGCATGTTCGGCAAGACCGGCGTGTTCTGCGACGGGCTGATGCTCGGGATGGTGCGGGACGACACGCTGTACTTCCGGGTCGACGACCACAACCGCACGGTCTTCAGGGAAGCCGAGGCCTTTCCGCCTCTCAACTACGAGAAGGGCGGCTCCAGCATAGACCTTGCCTTCTGGCGCGCGCCGGAGCGGTTGTTCGACGAGCCCGACGAGCTTGTGGCGTGGGCGCGTGAGGCGCTGGGGGCGGCGCGCCGCGTCGCGGCGAAGCGAGAGCCGACGATGCGCAGCCGGAAGTTGAAGCCAGGATGACGTGGCCATTCCGACGAAGCCGCTGCGCGGCTCAGCTGCCTCGGTAGGTCGAGTAGCTCCAGGGCGAGGCGAGCAGGGGCACGTGGTAGTGGCCCTCGGGCTCGGCGATGGCGAAGCGGATCGGCACCACGTCGAGGAAGGGTGGACGCGCGGCTGCGATGCCTTTGGCCGCGAAGTAGGCGCCGATGTGGAAGGCGATCTCGTAGGTGCCGATGCGCAGCGGTGCGCCGCCGATCAGAGGGGTGTCGGTGCGGCCATCGGCGTTGGTAGTGGTCTGCGCCAGCACGCTCTCGGCGCTCGCGCCGCGCTCGGTGAGGATCACGCGGACGCCGGCAGCGGGCTTGCCGGAGACGGTATCGAGCACGTGCGTCGACAGCCGGCCGTCGGTCTTGGGCTTGCCGGGGCCGTCGACGGCCTCCACGAGGCGCAGGCGCGCGATGTAGCCGATCTCCTCGAGCGCGGCGGTGCGCTCCTGCCGCGGCGTGTTGCCGAGCCGGCGCGCAAACTCGGCGAGGATGGAGTCGCGCGCGTGGCGGCGCACGCAGATGATGAAGGGGAAGCCGAAGCGGACGCGATAGGCCGCGTTGAGCTCGTTGAAGCGGGTGAACTCCGCCTCGCTCAGGCGGTCGAGGCCGAGGCCGCCTTGCTCGCTGCGCGATTCCGCCGTCATGACCGGCGCCTGCCCGACCTTGCTGCCAAGCTCGGGATGGCCGCGGATGAGGTCGAGCTGCTGGGCCTCGCCGGATGCGGCGACGGCCTCCACCATGGCGCGATGCAGATCGGCGACGGTGGCGAAGGGTCGCGAGGCGACAACGCGCTCCGCCACCCACGGCGCGTTCTCGAAGATGCCGCCGAGCGCCGCAACGAAGGTGCCGCGCTCCGCCCTATTGAGCGCCGACAGATCAGTGACCATTCGCGTCATGCATTCCTCACCGCTCGATGCCCCTAGATGTCGCATAGCCCGATGCCCGCGGCGAGCCCCGGAAGCGATGGCGGCGGCCGATGGCTGGATACCGGGGGCGAGCCCCGGTATGACAGAGGAACGCAGGTTTTCAGGCGGGGCACGACGGTTCGGCAACATGGCAAGCAAACGGGCAGTGACGCACAACGGAAAGGCAAAGCCGAAGGGCCTGCAGTTCGGTCCGACCCTGATGGCGCGGCTCGATCAATTCGCCACGCACACCGAGGTGCCGGGCCAGCTGACGCGCCGCTATCTCGGGGGCGCGGCCTATCTCGATGCCATGCGCCAGGTCGAGGCCTGGATGAAGGAGGCCGGCATGGCCGTGCGCATCGACCCGCTGCTGAGCGTGTTCGGGCGCTACGAGGGCAGCAAGCCAGGGCGTCCCGCGATCATGATCGGCTCCCACATCGACACCGTCGTCGATGCCGGGCGCTACGACGGCGGCCTCGGCGTGCTCGCCGCCATCGCCGTGGTCGAGGAGCTCGCCCGCACGGGAGAGCGGCTCGATCATGCCGTCGAGGTCGCGGCGTTCGGCGAGGAGGAGGGCTCGCGCTTCTTGGCCCACATCCTCACCTCGTCGGCACTCATCGGCGACGTCAAGGCTCCCCTGCTCGACACCAAGGATGCCGACGGCATCAGCATCCGCGAGGCGCTGGCCGCGTGCGGGGGCGACGCCGAGGCCTACCGCTCCTGCATCCGCAAGAAGGGCGACATCGCGGCCTACCTCGAGCTGCACATCGAGCAGGGTCCGGTGCTGGAGGCGAAGGGGCTGGCGCTCGCCGCCGTCACCGCCATCAACGGCTCCGTGCGCTCGCGCGTCGCCGTCACGGGCTTTGCGGGCCACGTCGGCACCGTGCCGATGAATGCGCGCAAGGATGCGCTTGCTGCGGCGAGCGAGATGGTGCTTGCCATCGAGCGGCAGGCTGGCGCGGAGACCGAGCTCGTCGCAACCGTCGGCCGTTTGCACGTGCTGCCGGGCGCGCAGAACGTGATCCCGGGTCGCGTCGAGTTCACCATCGACATGCGCAGTCCGTCCGATGCCGTGCGCAAGCGCGCCCACGCGGCCCTGCTCGCCGAGCTGCGCGCGATCGCCAAGCGGCGCGGCGTCAAAGTCGAGATCGACACCTTCCAGGAGAACCCGGCAACGGCGCTCGATCCCGCCGTGATCGAGGCCGCGGGCGAGGCGATCGAAGCGTGCGGGCAGGAGCCGTTGCGGCTCTCCTCGGGCGCCGGGCACGATGCCGGCATCATGGCCAAGCTGTGCCCGTCGGGCATGATCTTCGTGCGCTGCAAGGACGGCATCAGCCACAACCCCGCCGAGTCCATCACGGTGGCGGATGCCGACCTCGGCGTGCGCGCCATGCTGGCGGCGGTGCGGGCGCTGGACCGGCGCCTCAGTCCTGGGTGATGTTGCCGGGTAGGGCGCGTGCGGTGAGCGCCGAGTGGACCGCGCTGGTCGTCAGCGCGCTCAGAACGATCAAGCCGATGAAGTAGGTGATGAAGCCGGAGGCGGCGAGCAACAGCTTTAGCGCGCGCATGACAGACTCCCTGGACTGTACGCGGCACGTGACCCACCAATAAAACGCTGCGCGCTGTGCGCCGTTCCCGGTTGTCGGGGCTTTTTCACAACACCCTGTTGCTGAAGGGCTTTCTGTCGCAGCACTCGCGACGTCAAGTGCGCGTCCGAGATTGTCAGGCCGTTTTGCCGCGATGCGAGGTTGTGGCACGCTGCCGAGATGGGGTCAGACCCCTTGCGTTTGCTCGTCGACTATAAGCGACCGTCGAGGCAAGGGGTCTGACCCCGTCACGCAGCGCTGATCGGGGGAGCCGGTGTGGGACATTCTGTGGCTGTGGGCTGAGGCGTTCCTGCGCTGGCTGCACGTGATCGCCGGCATCGGCTGGATCGGCTCCTCGTTCTATTTCATCCACCTCGACTACAGCCTGAAAGCGCGGGCGGGCCTCCCGCCCGAGGCCTACGGCGAGGCCTGGCAGGTGCACGGCGGCGGCTTCTACAACATGGTCAAATACCTGGTGGCACCGGCGCGCATGCCCGCCGAGCTCACCTGGTTCAAGTGGGAGGCCTACGCTACCTGGGTCTCGGGTTTCGCGCTCGTCGTCGCCATCTACTATGCCGGCGCCAGCCTCTATCTCGTCGATCCCGCCGTGCTCGCCATCTCGCCGGCGACCGGCATCGCCCTCTCCATCGCCGGCCTGGTACTCGGCTGGGCGATCTACGACGGCATGTGCCGCTCGCCCATCGGCCGCAACGAGACGGTGCTGGCGGCGGTGGGCTTCGTGTTCCTGGTGGCGGCCGCCTACGCCTTCTCCCGCGTCTTCAGCGCGCGGGGCGCCTTCATGCAGATCGGTGCGCTGATCGGCACCATCATGGCCGCCAACGTGCTGATGGTGATCATCCCCGGCCAGCGCAAGGTGGTGGCCGACCTGATCGCCGGGCGCACGCCTGACCCAGTGCACGGCCGGCGCGGCAAGCAGCGCTCGACCCACAACAACTACCTCACCCTGCCCGTCGTATTCGTCATGATCTCCGGGCACTACCCGCTGGCGTACGCCACGCGGTGGAGCTGGGTGATCCTGGCGCTGCTGCTCATCATGGGCGGAGTGATGCGCCACTTCTTCAACCTGCGCCACCAGGGCAAACCGAGCCCGTGGTGGACCGGGGGCGTGGCGGTCGTCTGCGGCCTTGCCATCGTCTGGCTGTCGAGCCTGGGGCCGGCGCAGCCGGAGCGTACGCGGGCCAAGCGCGCCGAGGCGTCGGCCACTGCGCCCGTCAAGTTCGCGCAGGTGGAGGACATCGTCACCAGCCGCTGCGCCATGTGCCACGCCGCCGAGCCGGTGTGGGCCGGCATTACGGTTGCGCCCAAGGGCGTGCTGCTGGACAGGGCGGACCGCATCAGGGCGCATGCGCGCCAGATCGTCGTCACCGCCGCGTGGTCGAACGCGATGCCGCCCTCCAACATCACGGACATGACGGCGGAGGAGCGCGCGACGCTCGCCGCCTGGGTGTCGTCCGGCGCGCAATAGTGCCGACGTCCTGCCGGCCCTACGCCCTGGCAGATTTGCGCGGACTTGCCGCCTTGGCCGGCCCGCGGCGCGGGGTCCCCGCCGGCGCGTTGCCCAGGACTTTCTCCAGATGCGGCCACAGACGGGCCTTCGGTGTCTTGACGAGGTCCTGCGCAACCTCGCCAACCACCTTGGCGCGAACCTTCTTCGGCAGCGCCTGGCGCAGGTCGCCCAGCGCCGGAGGCGGCGCCACCACGACCAGACGCTCGAAGCGGCCCTCGCCAAGCCGCGCCTCCAGGGCCTTGCCGACCGACTTGGCGAACGCGCGCTTGAGCTCGCGATGCGGGTCGACCCTGGCGCCCTTGGCGTGGCGCGCGTGTCCCTTGGACTCATAGGTGCGAGCGAGCCGGTCGCTGACGAGCTCGTGGCTCGGCGGCAAGTCGATGCTCATGTCCATGTCGGCCTGCGCCTCGAGGCCGCGCCGGTCCGCGTCGATCTCCAGCACCCTGGCATGACCGCCGTCGGCGATCAGCACCCACGTCCGCACCGGCTTCATGGCCCTTCTCCTTGGTCGAGTAGCCCTGGGCCCACAGGCGAGCCCGCTGCACCCGTCATCGCCCCTCGCGCCCCAGCGCCTTCATGTGCTCGAGCCAGCGCTCGCGCTTGTGGGCCTGATCGAGCGTGCCGACCATGCCGATCAGGCTGCGCCGCACCGGCCGGAAGCCGGCAAAGCCCAGGATGTTGCGCTCGAGATTCCTGAGGCCATGGGCGCCAAAATACCAGCGATAGACGAAACCCGGCATTCCCATCGTGACGACAATGCGGGCCGACCGGCCCGCGAGCAGCTTGCGTGGCCAGCCGCCGGATTTGGCGTCCATGGCAAATCCGGGCCTGAAGGTCTGCTCCAGGAAGCCTTTGAGCAGGGCGGGGAGCGAGCCGAGCCAGAGCGGGAAGACGATCACCACGTGGTCTGCCCAACAGATATCGTCCTGCGCAGCCCTGATGTCGGCGGGCGGGGGACCGGTCTCGAACTCCTCGGCCGTCCGCAGCAGGGGGAAGTCGAGGACGGCGACCTCGACGCGCCTCACGCCATGGCCAGCCGCCACCGCACCCGCCGCGTAGAGGTCGGCGAGGCGGTGGCAGAGCCTGTTGCCTCGAGGATCCGGGTGTCCCTGGATGATGGTGATGCGCCGCGCCATGGCTGCTCACTAACCCGCCCCGGCATGCGCGGAATTGACTGGCGTCAACGCCCGCGGGGCCCCCGCGAGGCGCCATCGTTCACCCCCGAGCCTCTGGGGATGGACAAGGCGCAACGGATCGCGCCATAGCACGTGACGGATTTGTGACAGGGGCGGTCCGTGAGCGTCAGCGAGCATCGTGAGGGGGAATTGCCGGCCGCGGCCCCGTCGGGGCGCCGCACACTGTCCGCCACCTGCGCCGTCCACTTCGTGCACGACGGCATCGGCGACGCCCTTTACGTGCTGCTCGCAATCTGGGCCCAGGCCTTCGGC
>JBGGME010000028.1:0-49548 GCA_041288195.1 Hyphomicrobiaceae bacterium | reverse complement strand
TGAAGTTGCGGGTCTGGGCGGCGCCGTGCCAGCCGCCGTCTGCGTGCAGCGTCTGCAGGAACTCGAGCAGGCGCCGCAGCAGGCTCGAGCGACCCTCCGGCGGCTGCCCGCGCACGATCGGGGCGATGCACTGGCCGTTGTCGCGCAGCACGAGCCAGCGATCGCTGAGCGCCACCACGGCGGGCACCGGCCAGCCCTTGCGCGTCAGGGCGCCGAGGCGCGCGGCCTCGCGCTGCAGCCCGTAGGGCCCGCGTGACACGCGCGGCGGCCAAAGGATCGGCACGCGGGTCAGAGCGGAGGCGGCCGCCTGCAGGCCGTACATCGTGAAGCCGGGGCCGTGCCGGGGCTTCTTCACCCAGAGGATCTCGCCCTGGAACGGCAGCTTGAAGGTGCGCTGGCGTGTGTGCGGGAGGACGGAGTCGATTTCCTCGCGCAGCGCATCGCGCGGGTACTCGATCTCGTCTGGGAGCGCGCGGGCGTCCATGAGCTCGGCAGTTCCCCCCATGCAGTCGCGCGGACAGGCGCGGAAAGCGTCCGCGAGCGTTCGGGCGGACGGCACAAAGCCTTCTACGCCCGCAAATGTGGCTTGTCATAAAATTGTCATGCACTGCAACGCAGCGCAACAGCGCTTGCTGCGGGTCCACAGCTTTGGGGTGGGGCTGCTCAGGCCGATCGCGGGGCGCCGTCGCGATGGCGGCGCTTGGCCTCGCGGCCGAGGTCGGCGAGGTCGGAGGCGAGCTGTCGCCTGACCGTGCCGCGAAACAGCAGGCCGAGGGGCATCAGCAGCCGCGCCGCGAGCGTGACGGGGCGGCCCTCGAAGGCGAGCGTGACGCGCGTCCCCGTGCCCTCGGCCGCGAGCAGGTGTTCGACCCGATAGGCGGTGCCGTGGTTGAAGGCCGTGAGGACGAGGCGGCGCGGCGGCTCGATCTCGGCGACCGTCATCTCCTCCGTGGCCTTGCGGCCGAACATCTCGCGCGTCTCGCGAAAGCGCGTGCCGACGGCCACCGGGCCGGGCGTGAGGAGCCCGACCTCCGCGATGGCCGAGATCACGCTCGGCCACGCCGGGATGTCGGCGAGGACCGCGAACACGACGTGCGGCGGGGCGTCGATCAGGGTTTCCACGCTCATGCGCATGAGTGGCCGCCTCCCCGATGCGCGACGCCTAGGCAGGCCTGCGCGCGCGCACTAAGGTGACACGGGACGGGTGGCGCAGAAAGGTTGTGCAAGGCATGAGCTGGCAGCCCACCAACGATCCGATCCCCGGCGACAAGCTCTCCTGCGATGCCATCGAGCACGTGATCGTGCCGCGCGCCCGCGACCTCGGCGGCTTCGAGGTACGGCGCGCGCTGCCCGCGGCGGCCAAGCAGATGGTGGGTCCCTTCATCTTCTTCGACCAGATGGGCCCGGCCGAGTTCCTGATCGGGCCCGGCATCGACGTGCGCCCGCACCCTCATATCGGGCTTGCCACCGTCACCTACCTGTTCGAGGGCGAGGTGTTCCACCGCGACAGCCTCGGCAGCTCGGTGCCGATCCGGCCGGGCGAGGTCAACCTGATGACGGCAGGGCGCGGCATCGTCCACTCCGAGCGCGAGACGAGCGAGGCGCGAGCCGCCACGCGTCGCCTGTTCGGCATCCAGGCTTGGGCGGCGCTGCCCAGGAGCCACGAGGAAGCGGCGCCGGGGTTTGTGCACCATGGCACGGACGAGCTTCCGCGCATCACCGGCGAGGGCAAGCGCGTGCGGCTGGTGATGGGGCAGGCCTATGGAGCGCGCTCGCCCGTGGAGTTCCCGCACGAGAGCCTGTTCGCCGAGGCCGTGCTGGCGCCCGGCGCCGTGCTCCCACTCGATCCCGACCACGACGAGCGCGCGGTCTACGTCGCCTCGGGCGAGATCGACGTTGCCGGCGACACGTTCGGCGAGGGCCGGCTGCTGGTGTTCAAGCCGGGCGACCGCATCTCGATCCTAGCTACAACACAGGCGCGGCTGGTGCTGCTCGGCGGCGATCCCATGGACAGTCCGCGCCACATCTGGTGGAATTTCGTGTCCTCCTCGAAGGAGCGGATCAGGCAGGCGCAAGAGGACTGGCGAGCCAAGCGGTTCGCACTCGTGCCCGGCGACGAGAAAGAGTTCATTCCATTGCCCGAGTGAGACGCGCGGGGCGCGGGGCCCCGGCGACGTTGTGGGGGAAGCATGGAGTGGGGGTGGCTCCAGAAGGGCGTATTGCGGGCGGGTGAAACCCTGTCCTCCTGGCTCGGCGAGCCCGGCTCGCGCGAAGCCGTGATGGCTGCCGCCGCCCTCGCGATCGGCTTGGCGCTGGCGATCCGGGCCCTGCGCTGGCAGCGGCAGCGCACGGTGTCGGCGGTGCTGTCGGCGCGGGCGCAGGGCGAGGCGGATGCGCTCAGGCAGGAGCTCCGTCAGCGGCTCTCGGAGCCCGGTGCTCTGTTTGCGGAAGGCGGCGGTGCAGCGCCGACCATGGGCGCGAGCGAGGCCTTCGAGGGCGACATCGAGGCAGTCGCGCGCACGGTGCTGCAGGAGGCGGGAGGACACCGCGCCAAGGCCAAGGAGCTGCTGCGCCGGCGCATGGACGGCAACGGGGCGGATACGGCCGCGCTCAACGGCAGCGCGGTCGCCTATTGGCGGCAGATCGGTGCGCTCTCCCTGCTCGACAACTCGCCCGATGCGCTGCGCGCCTACACGCACGCCGCCGAGCTGGCGCCGAAGGATGCCGAGGCACAGATGCTGGTGGGCGTCCTGCATCTGCGCAACGGCAGCCTGGCCGAGGCCGAGATCGCCTTCCGCCGGCTGATCGAGATCTGTGGGCCGGACGGCGCGAGCTTCATGCGCTGCCGCGGCCACGCCATGCTCGGAGACGTGCACGCGCTGCGCGAGGAGACCGATGCGGCGATGGCGGCCTATGGCGAGGCGCAGCACGGGGTAAAGGCGCTGCTGCAGCACGAGCCCGACAATGCCAGCTACCAGCGCGCGCTGTCGGTGACCTGCGACCGCATCGGCGACATGCACGCGCGCAAGCGCGACCTCGGTGCGGCTCTCTCGAGCTACCGCAGCGGCCTCGAGATCGTCGAGGGCTTGAGCCGCAAGGACCCGGACAACGCGGTCTGGCAGCACGATCTGTCCGTCAGCCACGACCGCATCGGCGAGGTCCTCGACAAGAAGGGCGATCGCGCGGCGGCGCTCGCGAGCTTCAGCAAGGGGTTGGCGATCGCGCAGTCGCTCGCCAGGCGGGAGCCCGAGAGCGTGCAGCGTCAATGGGACCTCTCCGCCAGCCACGACCGCGTCGGCGACGTCGAGATCGCGCAGGGGCGGATAGGGGAGGCGCTTGCCAGCTACCGGCGCAGCACGGAGATTGCCGAGGCGCTGGTAAAGCGCGATCCCTCCCATCCCGGCTGGCAGCGCGACCTGGCGGTCAGCTACCACAAGCTCGGCTCCCTGCAGGCGCTCGAGCACCCCGTCGAGGCGCGCGAGGCCCTCGAGAAGGGCCGCGCCATCATCGCCAAGCTGGCGGCGATCGCCGCGCATCAGGCGCAGTGGCGCTCCGACCTCTCCAAGTTCGACGACGTGCTGCGCACGCTCAGGGGCTAAGGGCCTGCGGGCGCCGCAGGCTCAAGTGGGCAGGATCGGGAGATAGTGCTCCCAGGCGGGGAGTGCCAGATCGCGCGCCTTGTGACGGTAGTAGGCGGCGACGATCGCGCCGAGGAGCAGGCCGCACCATGCGGCGAGCACGAGGGCGACGGCCGGCCGCGCAAGCAGCGCGATCGGAAGCAGCGAGACGATCGCGGCCGGAACGGCGGTGGCTGCCAGCATCGGCAGGAAGCCCAGAAACAGCGGCGGCGGTATCTCCAGGCCTGCCGACCAAAGCAGCTCGAACGGCGGCGGCGCGGCGACAAGGCGCGGCACCCCGAGGCGACCGACCTCGGCGATGTGGGCGTCGACCTTCCTGCGAAACGTGGCCTCCTCGGGCTCGACGACGATGCGCTGACCCGCGGCGACGCGCAGGCGCATCTTCGGCTTCTCCGCCTCGGCGGGGGGTGAGGAGGTCGCCTCGAACCAGGGCCGGGCCTCGTCCATCAGCGAGAGGCTTGCGCCGGCGAGCCAGGCGAGCATCTGCAGCCCGTTGAGCCCATCGGCCCAGATCGGCGAGCGCCCGAAGGTCAGCACGAGGTGGGCCAGCAGCACCAGGACGAAGCCGAGGAATGCCCAGCGCGCCCAGCCTTGCCGCCTGCGCGCGATCAGCCAGATCAGCAGCCAGCCGATGCCGATGGCGAGGATCTCCAGCAGGCCGAGGATGGCCTTGGTGACGGAGCTCTGCGGCGCCCGCGCAGCGTCGATGAGATCGAAGAGGGTCGCGACGATGGCCAGGATCAGCCCGATATAGCCCAGCTGCTCGAAGCGCTCGATGCTCTTGGGCATCGGCATGTCGAGCAGCGGCGCGGACTGTGGCTGGGCGAACCAGGTCTTGGCGTCGCCCGTGAACACGAAGAAGAGCGCAACGCCCTGCAGGACCACCTGCAGCAGGCTGATCGGCACGCTCAGGAGGCTCTGCTGCATCAGGTTCATGAAGAAAAAGGGCAGGCCGAAGAGGTAGAGGACGAGGAACGCCCAGCGCGCCCAGCCCTGCCTGCGGCGCGCGACCAGCCAGATCAGCAGCGCGATGACGCCCAGCGTGAGGACGAGCGTGCCGATCAGGTTGATCGCCGGCGACAGTCTCGACAGGTTCTGAAAGTCGAGCGCGAGGTCGAGCAGCCCGAGCCCGAGGGACGCATAGGCGAGCCGCTCGAACCACACGACGTTGATCGGCATCGACCAAGTTCCCGGGCTCGCCGCTCGCGCGGCTTGCATGCCCTCAGCGCGCCGGCCCCGTCTCGATGGGCAACGAAGGATCGGCACCCCACTCGGTCCAGGAGCCGTCGTAGACGGCGGCATCGGGTCGGCCGAGGATCGCCAGCGCCAACGCGACGACGCCGGCCGTGACGCCCGAGCCGCAGGAGGCGACGACGGGCTTGCCCACCTCGACGCCGGCCTTGGCGAAGATGGCGGCGAGCTCCGCCTCGCCCTTGAGCGTGCCGTCGGGATTGAGGAGAGTGGCGAACGGTACGTTGCGCGAGCCTGGGATGCGTCCGGAGCGGAGGCCCTTGCGCGGCTCGGGCGCCGAGCCCTCGAAACGGGCGGCGGCGCGGGCATCGACGATCTGCGCGGCCTTGCTGGCGATCAGGCCCTTGACGTCATGGACGTCGCGCACGAGCTCGGCGTTGAGCATGGCGGTGAAGTGGCGCTCGCCGCGCCGCCGGGCCTCCCCATCCTCGAGGGGACGGCCTTCCGCCTTCCATTTCTTGAGGCCGCCGTTCAGGACGCGCACCTCCTCGTGGCCCATGGCGCGGAACATCCACCACACGCGCGCGGCCGAGTAGAGGCCCTCGCTGTCGTAGGCGACGACATGCATGCCGTCGCCGATGCC
Source organism: Hyphomicrobiaceae bacterium (assembly GCA_041288195.1). Taxonomy (GTDB): domain Bacteria; phylum Pseudomonadota; class Alphaproteobacteria; order Rhizobiales; family Hyphomicrobiaceae; genus AWTP1-13. The sequence continues at coordinate 44,076 of JBGGME010000028.1, read as the reverse complement.
CATCTTCTTCACGCGGCTGGCGAATTTCTCCGGCGGCGGCAGCATGTGCGGCAGGGGCGACTTGTCGTCGGCGATGTCGTCGATGTCGAAGAACAGCGCGCCCGGAATGTGCTCGGCCAGGTATTCGGCCTTGGCGTCGCGCTTGGCGGTGGGCAGGTGCATCGAGCCGTCGAGGATGACGACGCCCGGGGTTTCGAGGTGCGAGGCCAGCCACTCGGTCTCCACCAGCCATCTGTCAGCGCCACTGGCCATGCGTTTCAGCTCCCGGTTGCTTTGTTGCTGTTGGTCTTTGCGGCTGGGATCACGCGAAAGATACGCGGATGCGTCGGTTGAGCTTGCCCTTCTTCTCGATCTTGGTGACAATCACCTTGCCGATCTCCCCGGTATTGCGCACGTGCGTGCCGCCGCAGGGCTGCGTGTCGACCGAGCCGCCCTCGCCGATGAGGACGAGGCGCACCCTGCCGGTGCCCGTCGGCGGCTTCACCGACATGGTGCGCACGAGGCCCGGGTTGGCCTCCAGCTCCGCATCGCTGATCCAGCGCTCGCCGACGGGATGGTTGGCGGCGATCAGTTGGTTGAGGTCGGCGGTAAGCTTGTCCTTGTCGACGGCGCTTGCATCCTCGATGTCGAAGTCGAGGCGGCTGTCGTCGGGGTTCACCTGGCCGCCGGTGACGGGGAATTTCACCAGCGCGCAGATCAGGTGCAGCGTCGTGTGCATGCGCATGAGGCGAGAGCGGGTATCCCAGTCGACGGCGGCACGCACGCTCTGGCCGGGCTCGGGGCGCGGCGCGCCCTCGGCCGGCACGTGCACGATGGTGGTCTTGTCGGTGTCGTAGACGGTGGTGGCGATCGGGCAGGGGGAGGCGCCCTCGACCTCGAGCACGCCCTTGTCGCCAGGCTGGCCGCCGGCCGCCGCGTAGAACACGGTGCGGTCGAGGACGATGCCGCCGCGCTCGTTGACGGTGAGCACCTTGGCGGTGCAGTCGCGCAGGTAGGCGTCGGCGCGGTAGAGCTGCTCGGTCATCTCAGGTCATCCCGGGCCTTGTGCCCGGGATCCAGCCAACCACTGGCTCCGGGGATCGATGGCATGCGCACGCCGGGAAGCGAGGGATAGAGGTCGTCCCAGCGCGGGTTCTCCCGCTCGATCAGGTTGATCTTCCATTCCCGTGGCCACTCCTTCATGGTCTTCTCCCGTTGGATGGCGTCTCGTGCTTTGCCGTACTCCTGGAACCACACAAGGCGATGCACATTGTACTTTCGGGTGAAGCTCGATGCCTTGCCGGCGCGATGCTGCTCGATGCGGCGGATGATGCCGTTGGTGACGCCGATGTAAAGAGTTCCTCTGGGCCTGCTGGCGAGGATGTAGGTCCAATAGCTGCGTACGCTGTGCCCCTCCATCGGCCTTGGGAGTATGCGGGGCCCTGGATCGCGGGGACAAGCCCCGCGATGACCCACTCACGCCTTATCGGGATCGACGAACATCTTGGGGAGTGGCGCGCGCTTGTCGACCAGCCACTTCGGCACCGGCAGGCCCTTGGAGCGCAGGAACTCCGGGTTGAAGAGCTTGGACTGGTAGCGCGTGCCGTAGTCGCACAGCAAAGTGACGATGGTTTTGCCGGGACCCAGCTCCCTGGCGAGGCGGATGGCGCCGGCGACGTTGACACCGGTCGAGCCGCCCATGCACAGGCCCTCCTCCTGCAGCAGCTGGAAGCAGGCGGAGACGGACTCCTCGTCGGGGATCAGATAGGCGCGGTCGACGATGGCGCCCTCGATGTTCTTGGTGACGCGGCCCTGGCCGATGCCCTCGGTGATGGAGGAGCCTTCGGACTTGAGCGCGCCCGTCGTGTAGTAGCTGTAGAGGGCGGCGACGGGGACGTCGGCAAGCGCTATTCTGATGTCCTTGCGCTTGGCCTTGAGGCCGTCGGAGACGCCGCCGAGCGTGCCGCCGGAGCCGACGGCGGAGACGAAGCCGTCGACCTTGCCGTCGGTGTCGGCCCAGATCTCCTGCGAGGTGGTCTCGATGTGGGCCTGGCGGTTGGCCACATTGTCCCACTGGTTGGCCCAGATGGCGCCGTTGGGCTCGGTCTGGGCCAGCGCCTCGGCGAGGCGGCGCGAGTAGTGCACGTAGCTGTTGGGGTTCTTGTAGGGCAGCGCGGGGACCTCGATCAGCTCGGCGCCCAGCAGCCGCAGCGCGTCCTTCTTCTCCTGGCTCTGCGTCTCTGGGATGACGATGACGGTGCGGAATCCCAGCGCGTTGCCGATGACGGTGAGGCCGATGCCGGTGTTGCCCGCCGTCCCCTCGACGACCGTGCCGCCGGGCCTGAGCGTGCCGCGCTTCACCGCATCCTGGATGATGAAGAGCGCGGCGCGGTCCTTGACGGACTGCCCCGGGTTCATGAACTCGGCCTTGCCGAGGATGGTGCAGCCGGTTTCCTCGGAGGCGCGCTTGAGCTTGATGAGCGGTGTGCGGCCGACTGCGGCGGCCACGCCGTTGGCGAAGGGCAAGGCCCGGTCTCCTGTCGCGTGTGCAGTTCCTGAGCGCTGACGACAACCTAGTGAGCGGGCATGAGAGCCGCAAGCGCTGCATTCCCGTTGTGAGACGCCACTTAACGGCACTTTAACTGCGCCAAGGCATGCTCGCGGCCGCATCTGGTGGGGAGGAGCTGGCGTCCGTCGCGGCTCTATCGGGGAACGAAGTACATGAGGATTGCGCGTTTCGGTCTTGCCGCGGCCGTTGCTGCGGCGTGTGCGTGTGTGTCGATGCCGGCTCACGCGGATGGAATGCGCGGCTCCGTCAAGGACGCGCCCGTGATGGTCTCCAGCCCCGGCCGCTGCTACCTGCGCGCCGACGTCGGCTATTCCTGGTCGCAGGACCCCGACGTGCGCTGGACCATCACCGATCCCAATCCCGGCCCCACGCAATGGGAGTTCGTGACCGACAAGGTGACGAACCTGCGTGTCGACAACAGCTGGTTCGGCGAGGCGGGCGCGGGCTGCGGCTCGGGCGAGCGCGGTATCCGCGGCGAGGTGATGGTGGGCTTCCACGGCAAGCGCAAGATCGACGGCGAGCCGGGGGTCTGGAGTCCCAATGCGCCGCCGCCGGTCGATCCGCTGCACACCTCGGTGTCGACCACCACGATCATGTTCAACGCCTACTACGACCTCGGCCAATGGGCAGGCCGCTTCGTGCCCTACGTCGGCGCCGGCGTCGGCGTGGCGCGCAACGTCACCGACGACGTCTACTTCACGGGCAACCCCGCCCTCGTCAACCGCATCCTGGGCGACGAGCGCTGGTCGCTCGCCTGGTCGCTGATGGCGGGCGTCGGCTGGCAGGTCACCGACCGCGCCACGCTCGACTTCGGCTACCGCTACCTCGACATGGGCAAGGCGGAGTCGGCCAACCTCGACACCGCCGGCTTCTGGAACCCCAAGGTGCGCGTCGACGACATCACCGCGCACGAGTTCAAGATCGGCCTGCGCTATGCGCTGGGCGGCGGCGCGCCCTGCTGCGAGATGATGAAGTGAGCTGCGGTGCCTGACCCTCGGGGTCAGGCACCCTCTCCCGCTTGAATTCCCGTCCCAGCCTGATACAAGCCGGCCGGAAGCCCGGGTCGGGGCATGGTGTCGGACCCGGAGGGTCTGGCGCCCCGGACTGCGGGCGTGGCGGAATTGGTAGACGCACCGGTTTTAGGTACCGACGGCGCAAGCCATGGGGGTTCGAGTCCCTCCGCCCGCACCATCGACGAGCCGGCGGGGTGGGGTCAGACCCAAATCTCCGTTGCGCGGGCAAAGGGCCGGGGCTATGGGGTCTGACCCCTAGTGTCGCGGGCTGAGGCAGAGGTCATGCAGATTACCGAAACGTCGAGCGACGGGCTCAAGCGCGAGCTCAAGGTCACGATCCCCCAGGGGGAGCTCAGCCAGCGCTTCGTCACGCGCCTCGACGAGGTCAAGGATACCGTCCAGCTCAAGGGCTTCCGCAAGGGCAAGGTGCCGGTCGCGCACCTCAAGAAGCTGTTCGGCCGCTCGCTGATGGCCGAGGTGCTGCAGCAGGCCGTCGACGAGACCAGCCGCGACGCCATCAAGGAGCGCAACGAGCGCGCCGCGCATCAGCCCAACATCAACCTGACCGGGGACAAGGACGAGATCGAACGGGTGCTGTCGGGCGAGAGCGATCTCGCGTTCACGATGTCCTACGAGGCGCTGCCCGACATCAAGATCACCGACCTTGCCGTCCTCCAGCTCGAGCGGGAGGTCGCCGACGTGATGCCGGAGGCGGTCGACAAGGCCGTCGGCGAGCTGATGGAGCGCTCCGTGCGCTACGAGGTGGAGGCGGAGCGGGCCGCGGGCGACGGCGACCGCGTCAGCATCGACTACCTCGGCCGCATCGACGGCACCGCCTTCGAGGGCGGCAAGGGCGAGGACGTGCAGCTGATCGTCGGCCAGTCGAATTTCATTCCGGGGTTCGTCGAGGGCATCAAGGGCGCCAAGGCCGGCGAGGAGCGGGCGGTCAACGCCAAGTTCCCCGACGCCTACCCGCAGAAGGACCTGGCCGGCAAGGACGCCGTGTTCGACGTCAGGGTCAAGGAGGTGGCAAAGCCGATCCGGCCCGAGCTCAACGACGACTTCGCCAAGACGCTGGGCGCCGAGAGCCTCGACAAGCTCAAGGAGCTGGTCAGCTCCAAGATCGCCAGCGAATACGCCTCCATCACGCGCATGCGGCTCAAGCAGCAGATCCTCGATGCGCTCGACAAGGCGCACGATTTCCCGCTGCCGGAGACGCTCGTCACCAACGAGTTCGATGGCATCTGGAAGCAGCTGACCCAGAGCCTGGAGCAGGCGGGCAGGAGCTTTGCCGACGAGGGCAAGAGCGAGGACGAGCTCAAGGCCGAGTACCGCAAAATAGCCGAGCGGCGCGTGCGCCTCGGCCTCGTCATCGGCGAGATCGGCGAGAAGAGCGGGCTGCAGGTGAGCCAGGAGGAGCTGCGGCGCGCGCTCATCGAGCAGGCGCGGCGCTATCCGGGCCAGGAGAAGTTCGTCTACGAGTTCTACGAGAAGAACCCGGCGGCGCTGATCGAGCTGCGCGCGCCGATCTTCGAGGACAAGGTGATCGACCACATCCTGGGCCAGGCGACGCCCACCGAGAAGAAGGTGACGGCCGAGGAGCTGATCAAGTCGGCGGATGCGGGCGATGGCCACGACCATGGCCACGACCACGCGCATCACCACCACGACCATGGGCACGACCATGGTCACGACCATAAGCACGATCACGACCACGGCTCCGAGAAGAAGTAGGCGCTTGAAGTCGACCCGACGCCTCCCCACTCTCAGAGACGGGAAGCCATCAGAAAGATAGGGGCTTACATGTCCGATCCCGTATCGACCCTCACCACCGGCACCTTCTGGCCCATGGTGGTCGAGCAGACCAACCGGGGCGAGCGCGGCTACGATCTGCCGTCGCGGCTGCTGAAGGAGCGCATCATCTTCGTGACGGGGCCGATCGAGGATACGGTGGCGGCATCGATCTGCATGCAGCTGCTGTACTGCGAATCGGAGAACCCCAAGAAAGAGATCTCCATGTACATCAACTCGCCGGGCGGGGTGGTGACGTCGGGCATGGCGATCTACGACACCATGCAGTTCATAAAGTCGCCGATCGCCACCCTGTGCATCGGCCAGGCCGCGTCCATGGGGTCGCTGCTGCTCGCGGCGGGGACGCCCGGCATGCGCTACGCGCTGCCCAACGCCCGCATCATGGTGCACCAGCCCTCGGGCGGTTTCTCCGGGCAGGCGAGCGACATCGAGCGCCATGCCGAAGACATCATCAAAATGAAACGGCGCCTCAACGAGGTCTACGTCAAACATACCAAGAAGAACTACGAGCTCATCGAGAAGACGCTCGACCGCGATTACTTCATGACGGCAGACCAGGCCAAGGACTTCGGCCTGATCGACAAGGTCATCAAGAGCCGCGACGAGGCCGAGGCCATGCTGACCCCGTCCAAGCCGGTTCAGGGCTAGTGCGCGGGAACAAGTCCGACGGGCAGAGGAGCCATGCGCCTGGCGGTGCCTACCGTCTCATCCGGCCCTGCCGTGGCGGCAAGCACCCGCTAACAGTATTGCCGAATTGGCGCGGGTGGCCGGCTTTGCCGAAAGAGGTGTTAATCCAATCTTGATCTAGCCGCCATTAGCATGCTCAGATTGGGCTTAGGATTCCTGATCAAGCCCCCCGCAGCCGCGAGTTCGAGCGTGATAGGGCTGATGAAGATCGGCCCTGCACGGGAGGCCGATTGACCGCTCAAGCAGCGCCCGATCAAGGGTTTGAGAGAACCGGATGGCCCAGGAAAAGAATACGCTCTACTGCTCCTTCTGCGGCAAGAGCCAGCATGAGGTCCGCAAGCTGATCGCGGGCCCGACGGTGTTCATCTGCGATGAATGCGTCGAGCTGTGCATGGATATAATCCGCGAGGAGAACAAGAACACCCTCGTCAAGTCGCGCGACGGCGTGCCGAGCCCTGCCGAGATCTGCTCGGTGCTCGATTCGTACGTGATCGGACAGGATCACGCCAAGCGCGTGCTCTCGGTTGCGGTGCACAATCACTACAAGCGCCTCAACCACGCCGCCAAGAACAACGACGTCGAGCTCGCCAAATCCAACATCCTGCTGGTGGGACCCACGGGTTGCGGCAAGACCCTGCTGGCGCAGACGCTGGCGCGCATCCTCGACGTGCCGTTCACGATGGCTGATGCAACTACGCTGACGGAAGCGGGCTATGTCGGCGAGGACGTCGAGAACATCATCCTGAAGCTGTTGCAGAACGCCGACTACAACGTCGAGCGGGCGCAGCGCGGCATCGTCTACATCGACGAGATCGACAAGATCAGCCGCAAGTCCGACAACCCCTCCATCACCCGCGACGTGTCGGGCGAGGGCGTGCAGCAGGCGCTGCTGAAGATCATGGAAGGCACCATCGCCTCGGTTCCCCCGCAGGGCGGACGCAAGCATCCCCAGCAGGAGTTCCTGCAGGTCGATACGTCCAACATCCTCTTCATCTGCGGCGGCGCGTTTGCGGGGCTCGAGAAGATCATCTCGCGGCGCGACCGCGGGTCCTCGATCGGCTTCGGCGCCAAGGTGACGGGACCCGACGAGCGCCGCACCGGCGACATCCTCAAGGGCGTGGAGCCCGAGGACCTCCTGAAGTTCGGCCTGATCCCCGAGTTCATCGGCCGCCTGCCCGTGATCGCCACGCTCGAGGACCTCGACGAGCAGGCCCTGATGCAGATCCTGACCGTGCCGAAGAACGCGCTGATGAAGCAGTATCAGCGCCTGTTCGAGATGGAGGATGTGCGCCTCACCCTGACGCAGGAGGCCCTGAAGGCGATCGCCCGCAAGGCCATCGAGCGCAAGACCGGCGCGCGCGGCCTGCGCTCCATCATGGAGGCGATCCTGCTCGACACCATGTTCGAGCTGCCAGGCCTCAAGGGTGTCGAGGAGGTCGTCATCGGCCCCGAGGTGGTCGAGGGGGGTGCGCGCCCCTTGCGCATCTATTCCGACCGTGCCGGCGAGAAGGGCTCGACCGCCTGATCCGTGCCGGGGCGAGAGGCGGGTGCGAGTCGGCACCCCGAGTGTCCCCATTAAGGGGAGGCTAGCGGGGCGCCACTTGATGGAGAGGCTGGGGGTGACCATCTCTTCGGCATGGCAGACAGGGCAAGATGCGCCTGTGCGCCGCCGACAACGACGGCATTTACCCACCGCAATTGGCCATTTCGACAGGATCGAACGGTCAGAGCGGGTGTTGCGAGTAAGCGACGCCCGCACGGGTTAATGTGCCACACCCCTTTGCCGGGCCGGGGAAGCTACCGTAACTCTGGGAGGCAGGCATGTGTGGATCGGCAGTCGGCCGCAAAGTGCGTATCTTGTCCGCAAGTTAAGGCCAAAGTCAGCGGAGCTTTGCGGGGTCTGCTGCTGTCGAGTGGAATACCGTGGTCTGCCAAAGCGTGGTACCAAACCAGGTCCTGAACATCGGCGAAAGAGAACGACCATGAGCGACACAAAGCAGGCCAAGGACAAGGGCGGCAAGGAGATCTATCCGGTCCTGCCGCTGCGCGACATCGTCGTTTTCCCCTACATGATCGTGCCGCTGTTCGTCGGGCGCGAGAAGTCGATCAATGCGCTCGAAGAGGTCATGCGCGCCGACAAGCAAATCCTGCTCGCCGCCCAGAAGAATGCCGGCGACGACGATCCGGCGCCCGATGCCATCTACCAGATGGGCACGCTGGCCTCGGTGCTGCAGCTGCTGAAGCTGCCCGACGGCACGGTCAAGGTGCTGGTCGAGGGCACCGCGCGCGCCAAGGTTGTGCGCTATACGGACAACCCCAGCTACTTCGAGGCCGAGGTGGAGCGGGTTCCCGAGACGCTGGGCGCCAAGGACGAGATCGAGGCGATGGCGCGCTCGGCCGTCTCCCAGTTCGAGAGCTACGTCAAGCTCAACAAGAAGATCTCGCCCGAGGTGCTCGGCACCATCAGCCAGATCGAGGACTACTCCAAGCTCGCCGACACGATCGCCTCGCATCTGGCCATCAAGATCGCGGACAAGCAGGACATCCTCGAGATCGTCACGGTCTCGAGCCGGCTGGAGCGCGTCTACACGCTGATGGAGAGCGAGATCTCGGTCCTGCAGGTCGAGAAGAAGATCCGCTCGCGCGTCAAGCGGCAGATGGAGAAGACCCAGCGCGAGTACTATCTCAACGAGCAGATGAAGGCGATCCAGAAGGAGCTCGGCGACGGCGACGAGCGCGACGACATCTCCGAGTTCGAGGAGAAGATCGAGAACACCAAGCTCTCGAAGGAAGCCCGCGACAAGGCTCTGGCCGAGCTCAAGAAGCTCAAGCAGATGAGCCCGATGTCGGCAGAGGCCACGGTGGTGCGCAACTACCTCGACTGGCTGCTGTCGATCCCGTGGGGCATCAAGGGCAAGGTCAAGAAGGACCTCAACGAGGCGCAGCTGGTCCTCGACAAGGAGCACTACGGCCTGGAGAAGGTGAAGGAGCGCATCCTCGAGTACCTCGCCGTCCAGTCGCGCACCAACAAGCTGAAGGGCCCGATCCTGTGCCTCGTCGGCCCTCCGGGCGTCGGCAAGACCTCGCTGGGCATGTCGATCGCCAACGCCACGGGCCGCGAGTTCGTGCGCATGTCGCTCGGCGGCGTGCGCGACGAGGCGGAGATCCGCGGGCATCGGCGCACCTACATCGGCTCCATGCCGGGCAAGGTGATCCAGTCCATGAAGAAGGCGAAGCGGACCAACCCGCTCTTCCATCTGGACGAGATCGACAAGATGGGCTCCGACTTCCGCGGCGACCCCGCGGCGGCGCTGCTGGAGGTGCTCGACCCCGAGCAGAACCATACCTTCAACGACCACTACCTGGAGGTCGACTACGACCTGTCCAGCGTCATGTTCGTGACCACCGCGAACACGATGAACATCCCGCCGGCGCTGCTCGATCGCATGGAGATCATCCGTCTCGCCGGCTACACGGAGGACGAGAAGGTCGAGATCGCCAAGCGCCACCTGATCCCCAACCAGCGCCAGAACCACGGCCTGGAGCCGGGCGAATGGGAGGTCGAGGATCCGGCCCTGCAGGAGATGATCCGCCGCTACACCCGCGAGGCGGGCGTGCGCAATCTCGAGCGCGAGGTCGCCAAGCTCGCCCGCAAGGCGGTCAAGGACATCCTCACCGAGGCCAACAAGACGGTGCGGGTGACCACCGACAACCTCGAGCATTATCTGGGCGTGCCCAAGTACCGCTACGGCGAGGCCGAGCTCGAGGATCAGGTCGGCGTTGTCACCGGCCTGGCCTGGACCGAGGTCGGCGGCGAGATCCTCACCGTTGAAGGCGTGATGATGCCGGGCAAGGGCAAGATGTCCGTCACCGGCAACCTGCGCGACGTCATGAAGGAGTCGATCCAGGCCGCCAATGCCTACGTGCGCTCGCGTGCAATGGCGCTCGGCATCCCCTCGACCATGTTCGAGAGGAAGGACATCCATGTGCACGTGCCCGAGGGCGCCACGCCCAAGGATGGTCCCTCGGCCGGCGTCGCCATGGTGACGGCGATCATCTCCATCATGACCAGCATCCCCGTGCGCAAGGATGTGGCCATGACGGGCGAGATCACGCTCAGGGGCCGCGTGCTGCCGATCGGGGGTTTGAAGGAGAAGCTGCTGGCGGCGCTGAGGGCCGGCATCAAGACGGTCGTGATCCCCGAGGAGAACGTCAAGGACCTGGCCGAGATCGGCGACGAGATCAAGAAGGCGCTCGAGATCGTGCCGGCCTCGCGCATGGATGATGTGCTGAAGGTGGCGCTGCTGCGCATGCCGACGGCCATCACCATGGAGGAGGAGGCGGCAGCCGCGGTTTCCGCCGACGGCAAGGACGAGCCGCGCGCTACGGCCCACTGAACGCTATCAGCGAGCAGACTGAACGGTGAGCCGGGCGCCGCAACGCGCCCGGCTCTGCGTTTCTCGGGCCTTTCCCGAGGGTCGTAGGGTGCGCACTAAGCCGTAGAATTCGCTCCCGGAACGAGGTTAACGGGCCTTCCCCGGCGCGGGCCGGTTGCACGTCGCCCTTGCGCCTCCGACCCACGCAAAAGCGCATCCCGGCAGTCGTTCTGGAACATCGTTCATTGGGTGCCGCGATGCGTCAGAATCGCCCGAAAAACCGGGCGAATCCGAGCAATTTCCGCTTGACGGCAGTGGCCTTTGAGCGTTGTTTCCCCTCGCCGCTGCCATTGCAGCGGCTGAGGCCGGTCCCGGCGATGCCCGCGAGTGCAACCCGTGGCCCACTCCTTCCCAACCCACGAGGACGATAGATATGAGCAAAAAGGATTTGATCGACGCCGTGGCGGATGCGACCGAGCTGTCCAAGGACAAGGCTGGCGTTGCGGTCGAGGCGGTGATCAAGCACATCGAGACCACCATGAAGAACGGCTCGGAAGTCCGCATCCCGGGCTTCGGCACCTTCAAGGTGACCAACCGCAAGGCCCGCAAGGCCCGCAACCCCCAGACCGGCGTCGAGATGATGCTGAAGGCGGCGCGGGTGCCCAAGTTCACGGCCTCGAAGAACCTCAAGGACATGCTGAACTGAGCGGAAGCGATATGGCATTTGGATTTTTCGACGGGCGCGCCGTCCGAGCGCGCCCTTTGTTTTTGCGAGGCAGGCAGGTCGCATTGGACGGCAGGCAGCGGGCGGCGCGGACGGGTCCTTGACGACTGCCTATTGCCCACTGCCTATTGCCTCGGGCCCAGGGGCCTGGCGGGCGGTTAGCTCAGCGGTAGAGCGCTTCGTTTACACCGAAGATGTCGGGGGTTCGATCCCCTCACCGCCCACCATAGCGGATCCAGGGGCCCGCCACCGGCGCCCATGGATCCGCGCCCAAGACGGCCCCTCGGCCGGTTTCTGGGCCCGCTTCCTGGGCCCGCTTCCTTGACCCTGCGGCCGGGCGGGTGCACGCTGCCCACAACAACAGCAAGAAATGTCGGAGGAACGCCCATGCCCACGACCTCGCGCCGCGAGTTCCTGTCGCTTGCCGGCTCCGCGTCCGTGCTGGCGTTGTCGGCCTCAGGGCTCCCAGGCGGTCCGGCGCTCGCCGCCATGGGGCCAAACGACAAGTTCGATCTCCTCGTCAAGGGCGGCGAGGTGCTCGATCCCAGCCAGAACCTGCGGGCCAAACGCGACATCGGCATCCGCTTCGGCCTGATCGAGGCCCTGGAGGCCGATATTCCCGCCGACAAGGCTCAGCGCGTGCTGTCGGCCGCCGGCAGGCTGGTGACGCCCGGTCTCATCGATCTGCACGCCCACGTGTTCCCCTACGGCTCCGCGATCGGCATTCCCGCCGACGAACTCGTCCCCTTCCAGGCCACGACCACCCTCGTTTCGGCCGGCGACGCGGGCGCCAACAACTTCGCGGCCTTCCGGCGGGCCGTGGTTGGCCAGACCCGGGCCCGACTCTATGCATTCGTGCATATCGCCAATATGGGGCTCACCGGCTTCCCGGTGCCCGAGCTCTACAACATCGACTACGCGCAGACCGAGGTCGCCGCCAAGGCCGTGGCCGAGAACGCAGACCTCGTGCTGGGTGTGAAGGTGCGCATGAGCGAGAACGTGGTCGCCAAGCACGGCCTCGAGCCACTCAAGCGCGCCGTCAGGGCGTGCGAGATTGCCGGCGGCGGTGCCAAGGTCATGTGCCATATCGGCGGGGTGGAGACGCCCGAGCTGATGAGCCAGATCCTGGATCTGCTGCGGGCGGGCGACGTGCTGACCCACAGCTATTCTGGGGCCCCCAACATTGCGGGCAGGTTCACCAACATCGTCCAGGACGGCAAGCTCCTGCCGGCCGCCCTTGCAGCCAAGCAACGCGGCGTCGTCTTCGATGTCGGGCACGGCGGCGGAAGCTTCGACTACACCGTGGCGGAGGCGGCCATGGCGGCAGGCGCTGGGCCGGACACGATTTCCTCCGACATCCATGTGTACTCCGGCAACACGCCGGGCATGCCGTACCTGACGTGGGTGATGAGCAAGTTCCTCAACATGGGGCTTTCTCTGGAGCAGGTGGTGGCGATGGCGACGACTACGCCCGCCAAGGTCATCAACCGTGCGCCGAAGCTCGGAACGCTGCAGCGAGGCGCCCCGGCCGACATCTCTCTGCTGGAGGTGGTCGAGGGTCCCGTCGAATTCGTCGACACGCGCAACAACAAGCGCCAGGGCAAGGTGCACCTCAAGCCTGCGGGCACGGTCCTGGCCGGCGTGCCCTTCGGACGGCCCTACCAGGCGCCGTTCGCGGTGCGATGAGGCGATCGCCCCGCGCGGCAGGCCGGACGCAAGAGACCACGGCTTCCCTTGACGGGGCAGGGGGGCTCACGTAAACGACAGCCGTCACGACCGCGCGCGGCTGCCTCCCGGCACGACGCGCGCTGGGATGCGGGCGTAGCTCAGTTGGTTAGAGCGCCGGCCTGTCACGCCGGAGGTCGCGGGTTCAAGTCCCGTCGCTCGCGCCATTCCTTCAAGAGGTTTGGCAGGGGGGTCGCGGACCAGGGTTCGTTCGCCGGCCCCGAGGCCATTGGCGCGGCGTGCTTGTATCACCAGAGTCTCAGGGGTGATGAGGGGGTTCCGATGCCCTCTTTCCGACGTAGACTCAGGACACGAGTCGCAACTGGGCAGGACATCTGGGGGCCTCATGTCTGCGCGCGCGGCAATAGCATTCTTGCTCTTTATCAGCGTTCTTTCCGCTGTGCCGGTCCACGCACAGGGCACCAACAAGGCGGGTTCGGCGGCTGTTGCCTCATCAGCCAATCCGGCCACCGGAATGCTCGCCGACCGTCTCACCCAGCAGCAGCGGGAGGTCGTGCAGAAGGTCAATCATTACTTGAACCAGCTCACAGCCCTGAAGGGGACATTCGTTCAAACCAACGCCGACAATCAGCGGTTGCGCGGCAAGTTCTACCTGAAGCGACCCGGTCTCTTCCGCTTCGACTATGGGGCACCGAGCAGGCTCGTGATCGTATCGGACGGCAAGTACGTGGCGATCCAGGATCACGACCTCGGCACCGACGACCGCTGGGACCTGGAATACACGGCCTTCCGAATGCTGCTGCGCAAGGATGTGGATCTCCTGCGCGATGGCCGCTTCTTTGCCGTTCAGGAGACCCCTGACTCGATCGCCATCACGGTGGTGGAGAAGGGTGCGGATGAGATGGCCCGCATCGCACTTGTCCTCAGCAAGGCGCCCGTCCTGCAGTTGAAAGAATGGACGGCGAAGGACGCGCAGGGTTTCGATACTCGCATCGTTCTCGGCGAGATCGCCAAGGCCGATGATATCGATCCGGCATTGTTCAACCCCGCAAACCGGGCCCGTCCCTAGTTGAGCGAGGCAGCGGGCGCTGTCGCGGCCCGCGCCTGGCGAATACCCCCGTGACATTGCCCCAGGGTTCGCGTGTTGGCGCGGAGAGCGAATCGCATATTGTGGTTGAGATCGTGCGGGCAACTATGGGGAGGTTGTGGTGCACACTTTACTTTTCGTGTCGGGGCGGACGGCCTCCGCAATCGTCAATATTGCAACTCTTGCGGTCATCCTCGGCGCTGCGGCGATGATCTATTCGCAGGCGATCGAGACCGGATTGCTCGTCGCTGCGGCGGCGTTCCTCTCGGGCACCTTGGCCTTCGCCTACAGTGTCTGGCAGCTCTACCGCCCGCGCGGGAGATCTTTGTTCCGCACCTAGGCTGGTTGAATGCCGCGCCGGCCATCACGCATGAAGAAGGCGAGAGCGGCGTCTCCGCGCTCCCGCCTGGTGTCATTTGCCCTGAGGGAGAGGGCCGACACTTTGGGTCTCTCACGGGGGGAAAGAGACCATGATAGTCAAGTAGGAGGCGCGAGCGCGTCTGGAAGGGCAGAGCGGGATGAAATGTTTGTAAGGATCCAACCGCGAGCTCTGGCCCAGCGAAGTGGACCATCGGGAACGTGGGCGATCGGCGGACACTTCTTTCTGGCCTCCCACGCGATTTGGTAGGGAGAGACGTCGCTACGTTATTGATATTTATGGTAATTGCTCGGCCTGCCACGCTGGAGGCCGCGGGCCAGGTCCCGTCGCGCGCGCCATTGTCGGCCGCAGGCGCTCGCGCCGCGTGTCGAGGCGACAGCGGCCCGCCGCTAGTTCACATAGATCTTCTCCAGCCAGCTCCAGATCAGAGCGGCGACGGCTCCGCCCAGGGCCCCCACCATTGCGAAGGTGCCCAAATAGGACTCCTTCGGCTTCTTGGGCGGGTCCAGCAGCCCATTGCGTGCCTTCTCGATCAACGTCCGGCGCTGAGCCTCGATGAATGGCCCATACATGCTCCCCTCCCGGCCCCCCAGGGCCCTGTACCCGGGGCACGAAATGACCTCGCGGCCTGCCCCGATCTGTGCACTGCAGGTTCGGGGCCATGGGGGACGCCGGTGGAGAGATGCGGCGCCACGTTTGGTTGCGCATGGTTACGCGCTGGGGTAACAGGGGGCGAGATGCGACAAGCCCCCGGCGCCCCGGGTGCGGGAGCGCGAGGCGATGAACCACCTGCTGATGGACTACCTGCCGCTCGTCGTGTTCATGGGCGTGGCGCTTGCGATCGGGCTCGCCCTGATGATCGCGCCGTTCCTGGTCGCGGTGCGCAACCCGGACCCCGAGAAGGTCTCGGCCTACGAATGCGGGTTCAATGCGTTCGACGACGCGCGCATGAAGTTCGACGTGCGCTTCTACCTGGTGTCGATCCTGTTCATCATCTTCGACCTGGAGGTCGCCTTCCTGTTTCCGTGGGCGGTCGCCTTCAAGCAGGTCGGCCTGTTCGGCTTCTGGTCGATGATGGTGTTCCTAGGCGTGCTCACCATCGGTTTCGTCTACGAGTGGCGCAAAGGCGCGCTGGAGTGGGATTGATGCGGGGCGGCAAGTCGGCAATGGGCCATAGGCAGGAGGGATGGCGGTACAGGCTGCCAAGTCCGGACTGGCGAAACCCGGTGATGCCTACTTCACCGAGGTGTCGGCCCAGCTTGCCGACAAGGGCTTCCTCGTCACCACCACCGACGACCTGATCAACTGGGCGCGCACGGGCTCGCTGATGTGGATGACGTTCGGCCTCGCCTGCTGCGCGGTCGAGATGATGCAGGCTTCCATGCCGCGCTGGGACCTGGAGCGCTTCGGCTTCGCGCCCCGCGCCTCGCCCCGCCAGTCCGACGTGATGATCGTCGCCGGCACGCTCTGCAACAAGATGGCCCCGGCGCTGCGCAAGGTCTACGACCAGATGCCGGAGCCGCGTTACGTCATCTCCATGGGCTCCTGCGCCAACGGCGGCGGCTACTACCACTACTCCTATTCCGTGGTGCGCGGCTGCGACCGCATCGTGCCCGTCGACGTGTATGTGCCGGGTTGTCCGCCTACCGCGGAGGCGCTGCTCTACGGCGTACTGCTGCTGCAACGCAAAATCCGCCGCACCGGCACGATAGAGCGCTGAGGACCCCATGCGCATGGCCGGCATCCCCTTCGGCACCACCGACTGGTCTGCCGTCGAGCCGACGTCGCACAAGGGCGAGGTCGGCACGGCCACATGGCGCACGCGCCAGTTCGGCGATATCCGCGTGCGCATGGTGGAGTATTCGCCGGGCTATCTCGCTGACCACTGGTGCGAGAAGGGCCACATCCTCTTCTGCATCGAGGGCGAGCTCGACACCGAGCTCGCGGATGGCCGACGCTTCACTCTGAAGCCCGGCATGAGCTATCAGGTGGCCGACGGGGCCGAGCCGCACCGCTCGCGCACCGAGAAGGGTGCGCGCCTGTTCATCGTCGACTGAGGGAAGAATTTGCATGACAGGGGCATCCGATACGGCGCAATGCCTCTGCAGGCCGGGTTCCACGCGCTGGTGTGTCCCGAAGTCGGGCGGGAGGGAGGTTGCATGATCGTGCGCACGTGGGTGGCCTACGCAAAGCCGGGAAATGCTCGCGCCTACCGCGAGCACGTGAAGGGCGCCATGCTGCCGCAGCTTCGCAAGATCGAAGGCTTTCTCGGACTGAGCGTCTGCCAGGCCGAGCAGGGCGACCGCGTCGAGGTTCTGGTGATCAGCCGCTGGGCGTCGATGGACGCGATCAAGGCGTTTGCGGGGCCCAAGCCCGAGCGCGCCGTGGTCGATCCGGCGGTGCGCACGATCCTCAGCGAGTTCGACGATTTCGCCACCCACTACGAAGTGCTGCTGGAAGCGGCGGACAGGCAATAAGTGCGATGGCGCTCGAAGCTCTGGTCAAGCATGTCGAGGCGACCTTGGAGGGCAGCATCGCCCACCAGCAGGTCGCGTTCGGCGAATACACGCTGGTCGTTCCCGCTGAGCGGATCGGCGCCGTGCTGACGAAGCTGCGCGACGACAAGGAATGCCGGTTCGAGGTGCTGATCGACATCTGCGGGGTCGACTATCCCGAGCGAGGCAGGCGCTTCGATGTCGTCTACCACCTGCTCTCGCCGCGCAAGAACCAGCGCATCCGCGTTAAGTGCGAGACCGATGCGGACACGCCTGTTCCGTCCGTCGTCGATGTGTTCCCCGCCGCCAACTGGTACGAGCGGGAAGCCTACGATATGTACGGCATCCTCTTTTCGGGACATCCGGACCTGCGCCGCCTCCTCACCGACTACGGCTTCCAGGGCTTCCCGTTGCGCAAGGACTTCCCACTCACGGGCTACGTCGAGGTGCGCTACGACGACGACCAGAAGCGCGTCGTCTACGAGCCGGTGAAGCTGACCCAGGAGTTCCGCACGTTCGACTTCGAGTCGCCCTGGGAGGGCACCGACTACATCCTGCCCGGCGATGAGAAGGCCAAGTGGTGAGATGGTGAGTGGTGAGGTGGTGAGATTGCGGGGTGCGGTAGCGGAGAGGGGTTGCAGGGGGAGTTTCCGGTGGTCAGCGAAACTTCGATCAGTCCTATAAGGACCTGGACGTATGGCAGAAGGCCATGACGCTGGCGGAGGACTGCTATCGCGCGACAGCCGAGTTTCCGCGCGAAGAGGTCTATGGAATGACGGCTCAAATCCGACGAGCTGCTGTTTCGATTCCAGCCAACATCGCCGAGGGGTATGGCCGCGACCAGACCGGCTCCTTCGTCCAATTCCTGAGGATCGCGCAAGGCTCGGCACGAGAGGTTGAGACGCACTTGATCCTCGCCGGCCGGGTCCGCTTATTGCGCGAGGACGTCCGAGACAGGCTATTGGACGAATGCGAAAGGATCAGCAAAATGCTTCGTTCCATGATACGTGCGTTGGAAGCACGTGGCAGTAAGTAGGGACTCAATACAGACGCGATCCAACACTCACCATCTCACCACTCACCATCTCACCCCCCATGCTGTCACCGGACCAACTCTGGGGTTTCCTGTCTCTCCTCGGCTTGCAGCTCTCGGCAAGCGCGCCGGTGCTGGTCGCCCTGATCGCGGCACTGCTGGCGCGCGGCTGGTTCACCGCCCTGCTGTTCGGGCTGATCGGCTTCGTCGTCTCCGCGCTCCTGCAGCCGGCCGTCCTCGGCCTCGTGACGGGCACGCCTCAGATGGCCCTGTTCGGTCTCCTCGGTCTGCAACGCGGCGGCTTCACGCCGCAGGTGCTGGCCACGATCGTGCAGTTCGTCGTTGTCACGCTGCTGATCTATTGGGCCGTGCGCCGGCGACGAGCCGCCGACTGAGCCGGAGGGCGCCCTTGCCGGCAAGAGACATTGCGGCAGTCGTCCTGGCGGTCGGCGTGGGCGTCGGCGCCTGGGAGCTGGTGCGGCTGATGGGCAGGCGTCGGGAGGCCTGGGACGATCCGATATTCTGGCAGCTCGGCTATCCCGTCATGATCTTTGCGGCGCTCGTCCTCGGCATGGTATGGCGTGACAGGCCATGGCGCTGGGTCGTGGCGATGATGGGCGGCCAGGCCGCATGGTCGTTGGTGCTGGCTTTCCTCAAGAGTGGAGCACCGAACCTGCTGCCGCTGGGACTGATCGTGTTTGCAGTGCTTGGCTTGCCGTGCGTCCTGGCGGCCTATGCCGGCAAGTGGGTCGGCCACCGGGTGCTGGAATAGGGCGCGGCGAGGTAAGGGCAAATGCCGGAAACTGAGATCCGCTCATTCAACATCAACTTCGGCCCCCAGCATCCTGCGGCGCACGGCGTGCTGCGCCTTGTGCTCGAGCTCGACGGCGAGGTCGTGGAGCGCGTCGACCCCCACATCGGCCTCCTGCACCGCGGCACCGAGAAGCTGATCGAGCACAAGACCTACATGCAGGCGATCGGCTACTTCGACCGCCTCGACTACGTCGCGCCCATGAACCAGGAGCATGCCTTCTGCCTCGCCGGCGAGAAGCTGCTCGGGCTCGAGGTGCCTAAGCGCGCGCAGCTGATCCGCGTGCTCTACGACGAGATCGGCCGCCTCCTCTCGCACCTCCTCAACGTCACGACGCAGGCCATGGACGTCGGCGCGCTCACCCCGCCGCTGTGGGGCTTCGAGGAGCGCGAGAAGCTGATGGTGTTCTACGAGCGCGCCTCCGGCAGCCGCATGCATGCCAAGTATTTCCGCTTCGGCGGCGTGCACCAGGACCTGCCGGTGAAGCTGATCGAGGACATCGCCAAGTTCTGCGAGACCCACCCCAAGGTGCTCGACGACATCGAGGGTCTGCTCACCGACAACCGCATCTTCAAGCAGCGCAACGTCGACATCGGCGTCGTCAGCCTGGAAGACTGCTTCAAGTTGGGCTTCTCGGGCGTGATGGTGCGCGGCTCGGGCGCGGCCTGGGACCTGCGCAAGGCGCAGCCCTACGAGTGCTACTCCGAGCTCGACTTCGACATCCCCATCGGCAAGAACGGCGACAACTACGACCGCTACTGCATCCGCATGGAGGAGATGCGCCAGGCCGTGAAGATCATGGTCCAGTGCTGCAACAAGCTGCTGTCGGCGGAGGGTGCCGGCCCGCATGTCAGCGATGACAAGAAGGTGGTTCCTCCGAGGCGGGCCGAAATGAAGCGCTCCATGGAGGCGCTGATCCATCACTTCAAGCTCTACACCGAGGGCTTCCACGTCCCCGCCGGCGAGGTCTATGCCGCGGTCGAGGCGCCCAAGGGGGAGTTCGGCGTCTACCTGGTGGCGGACGGCTCCAACAAGCCCTACCGCTGCAAGATTCGCGCGCCCGGCTTCCCGCACCTGCAGGCCATGGACTTCATGAACCGCGGCCACATGCTCGCCGACGTCTCCGCGATATTGGGGAGCCTCGACATCGTCTTCGGCGAGATCGATCGGTAGCAGGTTGCCTCCGCAGGGCGTTGCGGCGGCTCAGGATGTGCTATCCTGAAGCATGATTGCGCAACCCAAACAGCGCATGACCGTTTCCGAGTTCCTAGCCTGGGCCGCCGCTCAGCCACGGGGACGCTACGAGCTGGTGCGCGGCGAGATCGTGGCAATGGCTCCCGAGCGAGCCAGGCACAACCTTGCGAAGGCGGCCGTATTTCGCGCGCTCAGCGATGCGGTGGCCAAGGCCGGTCTACCCTGCACGGTGTTCACCGACGGCATGACTGTCGTCATCGACAACGAGACCTCGCGAGAGCCGGACGCGGCCGTACAATGTAACGTGGCGATCGACCTCGATTCCATGGTGCTGGAGGCACCGTTGATCGTCGTCGAGGTGGTCTCGCCGTCCTCGGAGCGCGATGATACCGGCGACAAGCTGGTGGAGTATTTTTCCGTTGCGAGCATCCGCCACTATCTGATCGTCAATCCCTACAAGAGGGTGGTGGTCCACCATGCGCGCAATGACTTGGGTACGATCGAGACGCGGATTGTCACCGGCGGGGCCATCGACTTGACACCACCAGGCATGGCGGTGGCGGCAGCGGACTTGCTTGCAGAGGCAGACGGCGGTCTGGCGGCTCTGTCGAAAGAACTCGGAGAGCAGCCATGATCGCGCGCCCGAAGCTCGCGCCCGAGCAGCAGATGACCATCGAGGAGTTCCTGGCCTTCACGGACACGCGGCCGGAGGAAGAGCGCTGGGAGCTGATCGAGGGAGTACCGGTCTTGAACCCCTCGCCGATTGACTATCACCAGATCGTCGTCACCAACATCGTCGCATTTCTCGTGCGCGCCAAGATTGAAACCAATGCACCCTGGTTGCCGCTTA
Source organism: Hyphomicrobiaceae bacterium (assembly GCA_041288195.1). Taxonomy (GTDB): domain Bacteria; phylum Pseudomonadota; class Alphaproteobacteria; order Rhizobiales; family Hyphomicrobiaceae; genus AWTP1-13. The sequence continues at coordinate 23,381 of JBGGME010000028.1, read as the reverse complement.
TCGGAACCGGGACACGAGTTCCGGCTTCCATCCACAACCTTCCGCAACCGGATGTGATGGTGAAGGAGCACGCTCCAACGGGTTCTGCTGTCTCAGAGGATGGGCTTGCGATTTTTGAGGTGCTCTCGAAGAGCAACACCAGGGCCGACCAAGCTTGGCGCCGCCGGATCTACGCCAGCGTGCAGAACTGTCAGCACTACGTGACGGTATCGCTCAAGGCCGTCGAGATCGTAGCGTATGAGCGATCGACCGATTGGCAGGCGCGCGCGCTGACGCAACTCGATCGGGCTCTGGAGCTTCCGGCGCTCGGAGTCGCGATCCCGCTGGCAGACATCTATAGATGGACGCCGCTCGGGGGCGAGGGCGCGCCTGGGCCTCAATGAGCGGGAGCCGTCTGTCCCCCCTGCAAAGCTGGATCATCGGCATCGCCCTCGTAGGCGGCGCGCTCCTGGCGATCATCGGCATCCGCTACCTGGTGGTGCCCAAATCGGCCGCGTTCACCTTCGGCGTGGCCGACGAGGTCCTGGGCTACGAGCTTCACTACATCATCGGCCTGCGCAACGTCTGGCTCGGGCTGCTGGCGATCGTCTTTGCCATCTTGCGCGAATGGCGGGCGCTGACGCTTTGGTTCGGCTTCGGCACCGTTGTATGCTTTGCCGATGCCGGCATTGCCGCGACCTCGAGCGGCAGGCTGCCGCAGGTCGCGTTCCATATCGGTGCGGGGGTCATCTGCTTGGCGCTGACGTTTCTCATCCCGCGTGTCACCCGGAGAGAGAGCTGAGCCGGTGGCCGCCATCGACGTGGGCTTCGTGCTGGCAGTCGCTGCCTTCGGCTGGGGGTTGAGCCTGGCCACGTATCGCATCTTTGCCAGGCTCCGTGGCTGGCCGATGGGCGTCTGGCAGGACGAGCGGCAGGGCCTGACCGTTCTCCTGGGGCTCGCCGTCATGGCCCTGGCCGCGTTATTTGCGGGCGCGCGGGGCTACGGCGGCCATGAGCTCAGCGCCGCCGCCATTCCGGTGTTCGGGATAGCCTGGGCCGTGTTCTGGACCGGCTTCCTGCGCGTCGGCGCGCAGCTGGCGCTTCTGTTGGGGCCGGCTGCTGCTCTGCTTCTCGCGATCTGGTGGTCGAGCTAGCCGGCGCCGCGCCCCGGGGCCGGCAACTTTGCCGCGCTCCCGGCTGGCGACCACCGCCGCGAGGGGCGCGACAAGCCCGCTTCTCCGCCCTATAAGGATGCCGCGATCCAGGCCCGAGCCAGCCCCCAGGAAGCCAAGAGCTGCAACCCGATGTCCGTTCGCCGACTTGATCCCCACCAGCCCGCCTCCTTCGCCTTCACACCCGAGAACAAGGCCTGGGCGGAGGCGACGGTGGGCAACTATCCGCCGGGCAAGCAGGCGTCTGCCGTGATCCCGCTGCTGTGGCGCGCTCAAGAACAACATCACGGCTGGCTGCCGGAGCCGGCGATCCGGCTGGTCGCGGACATGCTGGGCATGGCCTATATCCGCGTCTACGAGATCGCCACCTTCTACACGATGTTCCAGCTCTCGCCCGTCGGAAAGAAGGCGCACGTGTGGGTGTGCGGCACCACGCCCTGCATGTTGCGCGGCTCCGAGGCACTGATCGAGGTGTGCAAGCGCCGCATCAGCGAGGAGCCGCATCACCTGTCCAAGGACGGCGACTTCTCCTGGGAGGAGGTCGAGTGCCTCGGCGTATGCGCCAACGCGCCGATGGTGCAGATCGGCAAGGACACCTACGAGGACCTGACGCCGGAGCTGTTCGAGAAGGTGCTCGACGGCTTCTCCAGCGGCACCCCGCCGAAGCCCGGCTCCCAGATCGGCCGGCAGGCCTCCTGCCCCGCGGGCGGACCCACGACGCTCAAGGACTACGCCAAGGCTGCAAAGTAGGGGGCTGGACGTGGCGCTGCAGGACAAGGACCGCATCTTCAAGAACCTCTACGGCTTCCAGGACTGGAGGCTAGCCGGCGCCCGGGCCCGCGGCGCCTGGGACAACACCAAGGCGCTGATCGAGAAGGGCCACGACGGCATCATCACGGAAATCCGCAACTCGGGACTCAGGGGCCGCGGCGGCGCCGGCTTTCCGACGGGCCTCAAGTGGTCGTTCATGCCCAAGAGCGATCCGAGGCCCTCCTACCTCGTCATCAATGCCGACGAGTCCGAGCCCGGCTCCTGCAAGGACCGGGAGATCATGCGCCATGACCCGCACCTGCTGATCGAGGGTGCGCTGCTGGCCTCTTTCGCGATGCGGGCGCACACCTGCTACACCTACGTGCGCGGCGAGTTCATCCGCGAGCGCGAGCGCCTGGAGGCAGCGGTGGCCGAGGCCTACGCGGCCAGGCTGATCGGCAAGAACAACATCCACGGCTGGGATTTCGACTTCATCGTCCACCACGGCGCCGGCGCCTACATCTGCGGCGAGGAGACGGCCCTCCTCGAAAGCCTCGAGGGCAAGAAGGGCATGCCGCGCATGAAGCCGCCGTTCCCGGCCAATGTCGGGCTCTACGGCGCGCCGACCACCGTCAACAATGTCGAATCGATTGCGGTGGCGCCGGATATCCTGCGCCGCGGCGCCACGTGGTTCTCGGGGCTCGGCAAGCCCAACAACACCGGCACCAAGCTGTTCCAGATTTCGGGCCACGTGGAGAAGCCCTGCGTGGTCGAGGAGGAGATGGGCATTCCGCTGCGGGAATTGATCGATCGCCACGCCGGCGGCGTGCGCGGCGGCTGGGACAATCTGCTCGCCGTGATCCCCGGCGGCTCGTCGATGCCGTGCCTGCCGTCGACCATCTGCCAGGACCTCACCCTCGACTTCGACACGCTCTCCAAGCTCAAGTCGGGGATGGGTACGGCGGCCGTGATCGTCATGGACAAGTCGACCGACATCATCGCTGCCATCCGCCGCATCGCCTATTTCTACAAGCACGAGAGCTGCGGCCAGTGCACGCCGTGCCGCGAGGGTTGCGGCTGGATGTGGCGCGTGCTGCAACGCATGGAGCACGGGCACGCCGAGAAGAGCGAGATCGACCTGCTCTGGGACGTGACGACCAAGGTCGAGGGCCACACCATCTGCGCGCTGGGCGATGCTGCGGCCTGGCCCGTGCAGGGGCTGATCCGCAACTTCCGGGGCGTGATCGAGGCCCGCATCGACAAGCGGCAGGCCGCACTCAAGGAAGCTGCCGAGTAGCTCCCGGCGACAGGCGCCGACCCGTTGCTGCAAAGCACTGGACAGTCCCAGTTGTTTGTACTACATTTGTTCCGGCGGTTGACGAGCTGCGGGAGCATGAGATGCCGGACATTGAGGAGCGGGTGACGACGCTGGAGCGGGAGATGTCCGCGCTCAAGGCTCGCGTCGGCGCAAACGAAACAGACATGCAGTCCATCCCGGATCTGATCCGTGCAGAGTTCCGGCTCACCAACAGCCAGATCGCTCGCCTTTCCCGCGACGTCGCAGAGCTGCGGGAGCTTCCAGCCAAGGTCGACGCTTTGCCCAGAGTTGTTGCGGAGGTCATGCTCGAGATGCTGGCCGAGCGCGACAAGTAACGGGTGAATCGCCGACGTGACCGGATAGTCGGTAAGTGTCCGAAGAACGGCGGCTCGATCTCATCGATAGGCGCTTCGACGTGCGTCACGCCGAGATCGAGCGGCGTCTCGGACCCCGCGCCAATTGTCGCCCTAGCGCACGGGCTTGCGCCCGTGTAGGAAGCCCTGTCCGGATCCGGCGGGCGCGGGTCTGCCGGTGAGCCCACGGGTGTGTCCGGCTGCGGAGGCGGCGGTGGACTTCAAGAAGCTCGGCACTCTCCTCATCATCGCCGGCGCGGCGGTGCTCGTTGCAGCCTGCATCTGGTGGTTCGTCTTCTACTCCTCGGTGGTGCGCGAGATCGGCAAGGTGACGGGAGGTGGGGAGGGTAGCGTCTCCGACGTGGTGGGCTGCCTCTACAGCTCGAGCGGCATCTGCGGTCTGGTTTCAAGTGTTGCCGTCCTGGCGGGCAAGACCGCCTACGAGCCCATGCTGTTCTGGTTTGGCCTCGCCGGGTTGATCCTGGGCGTCCTCATCCGCTACACGGCCAAGCCGAGCGGGGCGGCATGATGCTGGGGATAATGCGGGGCTCGGCAGGCAAGGGTTGGGAGATTGCATGCCCAAGCAGCTGATCATCGACGGGATGCCCATCGAGGTCGAGGATGGGATCACGCTGATCCAGGCCTGCGAGCAGGCGGGCGTCGAGATCCCGCGCTTCTGCTACCACGAGCGCCTGTCGATCGCCGGCAACTGCCGCATGTGCCTGGTGGAGGTGCAGGGCAGCCCCAAGCCGGTCGCGTCCTGCGCCATGGGCGTCAACGATCTCCCCCCCAACAAGGACGGCAGTCCGAAGGTCATCAATACCCGCACGCCCATGGTCAAGAAGGCGCGCGAGGGCGTGATGGAGTTCCTGCTCATCAATCACCCCCTCGACTGTCCGATCTGCGACCAGGGCGGGGAGTGCGACCTGCAGGACCAGGCGATGGCCTATGGGTTCGGGGGCTCGCGCTACGAGGAGAACAAGCGCGCCGTCGAGGAGAAATACCTAGGGCCGTTGATCAAGACGGCCATGAACCGCTGCATCCACTGCACCCGCTGCGTGCGCTTCATGACGGAGGTGGCCGGCGTCGAGGAGCTCGGCGCCATCGGTCGCGGCGAGGACATGGAGATCACCACCTACCTCGAGCGCGGCATCACCTCGGAGCTGTCCGCCAACGTCAACGACCTATGTCCCGTCGGCGCGCTCACGCATCGCCCCTGGGCCTTCCACTATCGCCCCTGGGAGCTGCGCAAGACCGAGTCGATCGACGTCATGGACGCCGTCGGCTCCAACATTCGCGTCGATGCCCGCGGCCGCGAGGTGCTGCGCATCCTGCCGCGCAACAACGATGCCGTGAACGAGGAGTGGATCTCCGACAAGACGCGCTACGTGGCGGACGGCCTCAGGACACAGCGCCTCGACAGGCCCTACATCCGCAAGGGCGGCAGGCTGGAGCCGGTGAGCTGGGACGAGGCGCTCGGTGTCGTCGCCGACAAGCTCAAGGCCGCCAGGCCCGAGCGCATTGCCGCCATCGCCGGCGATCTCGCCGGAGCCGAGGAGATGTTTGCGCTGGGCCACCTCCTCGTGCTGCTGGGCTCGCCCAACTTCGACTGCCGCCAGGACGGCGCCAAGCTCGATCCGCGCCTGGGCCGGGCGAGCTACCTCTTCAACACGACCATCGAGGGCATCGAGCGGGCGGACGCCATCCTGCTCGTCGGCACCAATCCGCGCCTGGAGGCCTCCCTCGTCAACGCCCGCATCCGCAAGCGTTGGCGCCATGGCGGATTCGCCGTGGGCCTGATCGGCGACAGGGTCGATCTCACCTACGGCTACGATTATCTGGGTGCCGGTCCGCAGACGCTCAAAGAGGTGGCCGACGGCAAGCAGGGCTTCTCCAAGGTTCTGCGCGAGGCCAAGCACCCCATGGTGATCGTCGGTGCGGCCGCAGCGGCAAGGGCCGACGGCGCAGGCGTGCTGGCTGCCGCCGCGCACATCGCGCTAACCGCGATGCGGGGCAAGGCGGCGGGCTGGAACGGCTTCAACGTGCTGAGCGGCGTCGCTTCGCGGGGCGCCGGCCTCGACCTCGGCTTCGTTCCGGGCGAGGGCGGGCTCGACGTGGCGGGCATGCTCGCGGCCGCCGGCAAGGGTGCCCTCGACGTGGTCTACCTCTTGGGCGCCGATGAGATCGACATGTCACGGCTCGGCAAGGCCTTCGTCGTCTACCAGGGCAGCCACGGCGATGCCGGGGCCCAGCGCGCCGACGTGGTGCTGCCCGGCGCCGCCTATACGGAAAAGAGCGCTACCTACGTCAACACCGAAGGTCGGGTGCAGATGACGGGACGCGCGGCCTTCGCGCCGGGCGACGCCAAGGAGGACTGGGCGATCGTGCGCGCGCTGTCGGGCCATGTCGGCCGCAAGCTGCCCTACGACAACCTTTCGGCGCTCAGGGCCGCCATGTACAAGGAGGCGCCCGGGCTGGCGCGGCTCGATACGGTGGAGCCGGCCGGCATCGCGGGCGTGGAGGCGCTCGCCGCCCGTGGCGGTGCGCTGGGGACCGAGCCCTTCGGTCGCGCCGTGCGCGACTTCTACCTGACCAACCCGATCGCGCGCGCTTCCGCCGTCATGGCCGAGCTCAGCGCGCTCGCCAAGGCCAGACAGCAGGGGACGACCGGAACCCATGGCTAGCACCTGGTCCTGGTCCGAGATCTGGCAGGCCTACCTGTGGCCGCTGCTGGTGATGGTGTTCCAGAGCGTCGTGCTGCTGGTGGCGCTGCTCGTCATCATCGCCTTCCTGCTGCTGATGGACCGCAAGGTGTGGGCGGCCGTGCAGATGCGGCGCGGCCCCAACGTGGTGGGTCCGTTCGGGCTGCTGCAGTCGTTCGCCGACCTCCTCAAGTTCGTGCTCAAGGAGCCGCTGATCCCCGCCGGCGCCGACAAGGGCGTGTTCCTGCTGGCGCCGCTCGTGGCCTCGGTGCTGGCGCTGGCGGCCTGGGCCGTCATCCCGCTCAACGAGAACAGCTGGGGCCGCTGGGTCATCTCCGACCTCAACGTCGGCATCCTCTATCTGTTCGCCATCTCCTCGCTCGGCGTCTACGGCATCATCATGGGCGGCTGGGCGTCGAACTCGAAATACCCCTTCCTCGGCTCGCTGCGCTCGGCGGCGCAGATGGTGTCCTACGAGGTCTCGATCGGCTTCGTGATAATCACCGTGCTGCTGTGCGTGGGCTCGCTCAACCTGACCGAGATCGTCAACGCGCAGAAGGTCGGGCCCGGAACCTGGGCGGGCTTGCCCAACTCGGCGCTCGACTGGCACTGGCTCAAGCTGCTGCCGATGTTCCTGGTGTTCTTCATCTCGGCGCTGGCCGAGACCAACCGGCCGCCGTTCGACCTTCCCGAGGCCGAGTCCGAGCTCGTCGCCGGCTTCGCCGTCGAGTACTCCTCCACGCCCTACCTGCTGTTCATGCTGGGCGAGTACGTCGCCATCACCACCATGTGCGCGCTCACGACCATCATGTTCCTGGGCGGCTGGCTCGCGCCCATCGACGTGTGGCCGCTCAACCTGGTGCCGGGCCTGTTCTGGTTCCTGGCCAAGCTCGTGTTCGTGTTCTTCATGTTCGCGATGGTGAAGGCGTTCGTGCCGCGCTATCGCTACGACCAGCTGATGCGGCTCGGCTGGAAAGTGTTCCTGCCGCTCTCGCTCGTCATGGTGGTGGCGGTGGCGGGCGTGCTGCAGTTCTTCGAGCTCGCACCCTAGAGGCTCCCCAATGGCGGTCGGACAAGCCATCAGCTCGCTGTTCCTGAAGGAGTTCGTCTCGGCGTTCTTCCTGTCGATGCGCTACTTCTTCAAGCCGAAGGCGACGCTCAACTACCCCTTCGAGAAGGGTCCGATGTCCCCGCGCTTCCGCGGCGAGCATGCCCTGCGGCGCTACCCCAACGGCGAGGAGCGCTGCATCGCCTGCAAGTTGTGCGAGGCGATTTGCCCCGCGCAGGCCATCACCATCGAGGCGGGCCCGCGCCGCAACGACGGCACGCGCCGCACCACGCGCTACGACATCGATATGGTGAAGTGCATCTACTGCGGCCTGTGCCAGGAGGCCTGCCCGGTCGATGCCATCGTCGAGGGCCCCAACTTCGAGTTCGCCGCCGAGACGCGCGAGGAGCTCTACTACGACAAGGACCGGCTGCTCGCCAACGGCGACCGCTGGGAGCGCGAGATCGCCAAGGCGATCGAGCTCGATGCGCCGTATCGGTGATCGCGCCGAAAAAATAACCAGAGCGACTTCGGAAATGCTTCATTGCCCAAAAATGACTGCCGCTTTCATCGGCTTAACGGCTTGCTGGGGTGCACCTGCTTATACTCAAAGCGCTCAGAAGACCGAACCGACGATCTTCCTAGGGGCGTCCGAATTGCGGCCTTTCTTCTCTCTTAAGCCGGGTGATCCAGCTCTTGAATTATCTTTCACCAACTCAGATCCATCATTCCGGCTTCTGCAACAAGATCACATCTTACTAGCGGACTGGCACAAAATAGTCAGGTTGACAGTGGTGCAGCCAGGCTCCTACCGCGTTGAGGTCTCGTCAGATCACGCTGAGCTTGCTGCCGTGATATTGGATAGAACAGCTCAAGTCCTTGCGGTCCTAGAAAGCGCGGCCAAGAGGAGGCTTCGAAAGGTCAAAGAGATCGATTTAAAGCCGGAGGTGGAATATTTTCTCGTAATCGGCACGAGTCAGGCCGAAAAATCGATCCCGTTCCGCGTTGGCTTGTTCCAACCAAGGCAACCCGGCTTGGGGGTGGATCCTATGAGAAAGTACAGAATGATTAGCAAGGAGGCCTCCTTTCATCAGGACCTCAAGCAAGATGCTGAGCAATTCGGTGGAGGTTCGGCGCATTTCTACCGATTGGATGACAGAACTTTGCGGGGAAAATGGGTGCGAATCGTGGTGAATTCCGCCGCTTTTTATCCTCGTCTGTATCCCTTGGATAGGTCCGACAATACGGTGGAAATGCGTGACCTTGCAAAGTCATGGTACGCGGCCGAATTTGTAATTGACCCGAACACAGAGGTGGACATGGTCGCTGTTTTTGCGGACCCTGTACCGTCGAAGGAAGCGAAAGCCCTCGAATACAGTCTTTCGGTGGAAGGATTCGACTGGAACCCGCGGCCCATCTGGCTAGCGCGCATTCGCCAGCCATTTTCGGACCCATCTCTTTCTTTCCTGGCGGGGTTGTTTGTTTCTATTCTGCTCAGCTATTTCTTTTACCTGAAATCCATTCGATCCAAGAGGCTTTTTTATCATGTAAAATCAGATCTTACTGTGATAGACGATAGAATTGGGGCTGTTCCATTGTTATACAGTGGGGACGACGCCGGAGCTCAGCACACACCCCTTTATTGCGCTAGTTTGTACCGTTTTGCCGTTGGGAATGGAGGTCACTCCGAGGTGTCGAGTGCCGCAACAAACGAAGACCTAAGGATCCATTTGCGTAACGTGAAAGCGATTCGATCGCTTCGATCAGAAAAGGTAGGTAAGTCGGGATGGGGAAACCCAAGCGCGGTCGAAGGCACGAGCACGATTCGAATTCCCTTTTCGATTATTCGGCAGCGTGATGAAATAACGGTAACTGCTCTATGTGAGCAAGAGCAATCGCAACTGATAGAGTTCCATGCGGAACCCCTTCGGGGGGTCGCAATCTCAGAGCATCTGGCTTTGTATTTCTCCACCATTAACGTGTTGATGGCGTTTTTCTTGGTGATAATACTAACGGGTGGTGCATATATGCTGGTCTCCAGTATTTTAGGATTCCGTCCTGGCCCAATTATGAGCGCTTGGCTTGATTTCTTTTTTGGCTCATATGCGGCAGCGGGAATAGGATTCGTATTGTTGATCATGTTACACCCACAATGGCGTCGAGCTGTGCGCGTCACTTTGCGCTACTTTTTTTGGGACTCCGTAGCAAGGTTGGTGGGAAGAATGAGGGGAAGGACTTAGGGAGGTCGGAATGGCCCTAGTATCAGGCTGGACTACTTCGTGCAATGCTGACGGACAGAAGTCGAGCGGGTCGGCGATATGAGCTTGGCGCCTTTCTTCTTCTATCTGTTCGCGGCCGTCACGGTCGCCGCGGGGTTCATGGTGATCGCCGCCAAGAACCCCGTGCACGCCGTGCTGTTCCTGATCCTCGCCTTCTTCAACGCGGCGGGCCTGTTCGTGCTGCTCGGCGCCGAGTTCCTGGCGATGATCCTGGTGGTGGTCTACGTCGGCGCGGTGGCCGTGCTGTTCCTGTTCGTCATCATGATGCTCGACGTCGACTTCGCGGAGCTGAGAGCCGGGTTCATCAGGCACGCGCCGCTCGGAGCACTCGTCGGCCTCATACTGCTCGTCGAGCTGGTGCTGGTGGTGGGCTTCACAGTGATCAAGCCCGGCGCGCTGGCCGCGCCCTCCGCGCCGATCCCGACCGCGGGCTCCGGCATCAGCAACACCGAGGCGATCGGCCGCGTGCTCTACACCAAGTACGTCTACTACTTTCAGGGCGCCGGCCTGATCCTGCTGGTCGCCATGATCGGCGCCATCGTGCTCACGCTGCGGCACAAGGAGGGCGTCAAGCGCCAGTCGATCGCGGCGCAGGTGGCGCGCGGCAAGAAGACGGCGATGGATGTGGTCAAGGTCGCGCCCGGCGAGGCGATCATCCCGGCGGCCGTGGAGCGGGTACCATGACGATTGGGCTCGGCCACTATCTCACCGTCGCGGCGATCCTCTTCACGCTCGGCATCTTCGGCATCTTCCTCAACCGCAAGAACGTGATCGTCATCCTGATGTCGATCGAGCTGATGCTGCTGGCCGTCAACATCAACCTCGTCGCCTTCTCCTCGTTCATGGGCGATCTGGTGGGCCAGGTGTTTGCGCTGTTCGTGCTCACCGTGGCCGCCGGCGAGGCCGCCATCGGCTTGGCAATCGTCGTCGTCTACTTCCGCAACCGCGGCTCCATCGCGGTCGAAGACATCAACATGATGAAGGGGTGAGATGCAGGGCCGCGCGAAAAATACGCCGACCTGTCCCCCTCCCCCTCGTGGGGAGGGGTTAGGGGTGGGGGGAACCCCGACCATGAGCGTCCTGCAATCCCCCCCTCCCTGTCCCTCCCCCACAAGGGGGGCGGGGACGCTTAGGGGCACGCGATGATCTACAAAGCCATCGTCTTCCTGCCGGCTTTCGGCGCGCTGATTGCGGGGCTGCTCGGGCGCGTGCTGGGGCCGCGGCCCTGCGAGATCATCACGACCTCGTTCGTGATGATCGGCGCCGTGCTCTCCTGGGTCGCCCTCTGGCAGGTCGGGTTCGGCGGCGAGACGCTGCGCATCCCGCTGCTGCGCTGGGTCACCTCGGGCGAGCTCGACGTCTCCTGGGCGCTCCGCATCGACACCCTCACCGCCGTCATGCTGGTGGTCGTCAACACCGTGTCCGGCCTCGTGCACCTCTATTCCATCGGCTACATGCACGAGGACGACAGCCGGCCGCGCTTCTTCGCCTACCTCTCGCTGTTCACGTTCGCCATGCTGACGCTGGTGACGAGCGACAACTTCCTGCAGCTGTTCTTCGGCTGGGAGGGCGTGGGCCTCGCCTCCTACCTGCTGATCGGCTTCTGGTACCTGAAGCCCGAGGCCAACGCCGCGGCCATCAAGGCCTTTGTCGTCAATCGCGTCGGCGACTTCGGTTTTGCGCTCGGCATCTTCGGCACCTTCGCCGTGTTCGGCACCATCGGCTTCGACGCCGTGTTCCGCGCCGCCCCAGACATGGCCGGCAAGCCCATGGAGTTCCTGGGCTACCAGTGGGATACGCTCACCGTGCTGTGCCTGCTGCTGTTCATGGGCGCCATGGGCAAGTCGGCGCAGTTCCTGCTGCACACCTGGCTGCCCGATGCGATGGAAGGCCCGACGCCGGTCTCCGCGCTGATCCATGCGGCGACCATGGTGACGGCCGGCGTGTTCATGGTGGCGCGCCTCTCGCCGATGTTCGAGCTGGCGCCGGTGGCGCTGCAGGTCGTGACCCTGGTCGGCGCCGTCACGGCCTTTTTCGCGGCCACCGTCGGCCTCGTGCAGAACGACGTCAAGCGCGTCGTCGCCTACTCCACATGCTCGCAGCTCGGCTACATGTTCGTGGCCTGCGGCGTCGGCGCCTATTCCGCCGCCATCTTCCACCTCTTCACGCATGCCTTCTTCAAGGCGCTGCTGTTCCTGGGCTCCGGCTCCGTCATCCACGCGATGCACCACGAGCAGGACATGCGCAAGATGGGCGGACTGGCCGGCAAGCTCAAGTTCACCTACGTCATGATGCTGATCGGCACGCTGGCGCTGACCGGCGTCGGCATCCCGCATCTCATCGGCTTTGCCGGCTTCTACTCCAAGGACGCCATCATCGAGGCCTCCTACGCCGCGCACACGCCCAACAACTACGCCTTCTGGCTGCTGGTGATCGCCGCCTTCATGACCGCATTCTACTCCTGGCGCCTCATGTTCATGACGTTCCACGGCAGGACGCGCGCCGATCACGAGACCTACGAGCACGCGCACGAGAGCCCGTTCGTGATGCTCGTCGCGCTGGCCGTGCTGGCCGTCGGTGCGGTCGCCTCGGGCCTGGCCTTCCAGTACTTCTTCATCGGCGGGGGCTACAAGGAATTCTGGTGCAAGGCGATCTTCGAGGGCCCCGGCAACCACATCCTGCATGCGATGCACGAGATCCCGGGCTGGGCCGTGTGGTCGTCGACGGTGGCGATGGCTGGTGGCTTCGGCCTCGCCTGGCTCTACTACATCGCCGTCCCGTCGCTGCCCGCCGCGACCGCGCGGGCGTTCCGGCCGATCTACCTCTTCCTCCTCAACAAGTGGTACTTCGACGAGCTCTACGACTACATCTTCGTGCGGCCCGCCTTCTGGATCGGCCGCGTGCTGTGGAAGGGCGGTGACGGCAAGATCATCGACGGGCTGGGTCCCGACGGCGTCGCCAATCGCGTGCTGTGGACCACCGGCCGCATCGTCAAGCTGCAGACGGGCTACGTCTACCACTACGCCTTCGCCATGCTGATCGGCGTGGCGCTCATCATCACCTGGTTCATGTTCTACGGCGGAGCGGTGCGATGAACACCGGCTTCGGGCTGCTCTCCTTCGTCACCTTCTTCCCGCTGGTCGGCGTGCTCGGCATCGCCGCGCTCAACAAGGAAGCCAAGGGCAACGCGCGCTGGTTTGCGCTCTACACCACGCTCATCACGTTCGGTGCCTCGCTCTACCTGTGGAGCCAGTTCGATCCCACCGAGCATCGCTTCCAGTTCGTCGAGGAGATGGACTGGCTCGGCGGCTCCATCAAATACAAGATGGGCGTCGACGGCATCTCCGTGCTGTTCGTCGTCCTCACCGCGTTCCTGATGCCGCTGTGCATCCTCGCCTCCTGGGAGTCGATCGAGGAGCGCGTCAAGGAGTACATGATCGCCTTCCTGCTGCTCGAGACGCTGATGATCGGCGTCTTCTGCGCGCTCGATCTCGTGCTGTTCTACCTGTTCTTCGAGGGCGGCCTGATCCCGATGTTCCTCATCATCGGCGTGTGGGGCGGCCCGCGGCGCGTGTACGCGAGCTTCAAGTTCTTCCTCTACACGCTGCTGGGCTCGGTGCTGATGCTGCTCGCCATGATGGCGATGTACTGGCACGCCGGCACCACCGACATCCCGACGCTGCTGACCCACAAGTTCCCCTACGACATGCAGTGGTGGCTGTGGCTGGCGTTCTTCGCCTCGTTCGCGGTCAAGATGCCGATGTGGCCGGTGCACACCTGGCTGCCCGACGCGCATGTGGAGGCGCCGACGGCGGGCTCCGTCATTCTCGCCGGCGTCCTGCTGAAGATGGGCGGCTACGGCTTCCTGCGCTTCTCGCTGCCGATGTTCCCGCTGGCGAGCCAGGACTTCGCGCCCCTCGTGTTCGCGCTGTCGATCATCGCCATCATCTACACCTCGCTGGTGGCGTTGGCGCAGGAGGACGTCAAGAAGCTCATCGCCTACTCGAGCGTCGCCCACATGGGCTTCGTCACCATGGGCATCTTCAGCTTCACGGTGCAGGGCGTCGACGGCGCCATCTTCCAGATGCTCTCCCACGGCATCGTATCGGCCGCGCTGTTCCTGTGCGTGGGTGTGGTCTACGACCGCATGCACACGCGCGAGATCGCGGCCTACGGCGGCCTCGTCAACCGCATGCCGCTGTTCGCCTTCACCTTCATGGTGTTCACGCTCGCCAACGTCGGCCTGCCCGGCACGTCGGGGTTCATCGGCGAGTTCCTGACCCTGCTCGGCGCCTTCAAGGCCAACACCTGGGTTGCGTTCCTCGCGACGTTCGGCGTGATTCTATCGGCGGGCTATGCGCTCTACCTCTACCGGCGGATGATCTTCGGGCCGCTGGAGAAGCCCTCGCTCAGGTTCATCACGGACATGGGCGCCCGCGAGATCCTGGTGTTCACGCCGCTGGTGCTGCTCACCATCTTCTTCGGCTTCTATCCCGCGCCTCTGCTCGACGTGACGGCGGTGTCGGTGCAGAAGCTCGTCTCCGGCTACGAGACCGCCATCAAGGCGGCCTCGGCCCCAGGGTCCCCTCCCCCCTCGTGGGGGAGGGCCAGGGAGGGGGGATTGCGGAACCTCTGCCGTCGGGACTCCCCCCACCCCTACCCCCTCCCCACCAGGGGGAGGGGAAGCGCGCGGCTGCAGTGACGCCGCCTGAGGTCGCCAGACCATGAACGAGCTGCTCGCCTCCTATGCCCCGATCGCGCCGGAGCTGGTGCTCGTGTGCGGGGCCATGGCGCTGCTGATGCTGGGCGTGTTCCGGCCCGAGAACGACCGCACGGCGGAGGCGATCGGCTGGCTCGCGATTTTGGTCCTGGCCGTTGCGGCCTGGCTCGCGCTCGATCAGCCGGCAGGCAGGCAGACTCTGTTCGACGGCGCCTTCGTGGTCGACGGCTTCGGCCGCTTCATGAAGGTGCTGACGTTCGCAGCCAGCGCCGGCGCGCTGCTGCTGTCGTTCGACTACATGCGCGAGACGCGCTCGCAGAAGTTCGAGTACCCGGTGCTGGTGCTGCTCGCCACCGCGGGCATGGGCATGATGATCTCGGCCAACGATCTGATCGCCCTCTACCTCGGCCTCGAGCTGCAGAGCCTGGCGCTCTACGTGGTGGCCGCCATCCGCCGCGACGACGTGCGCTCGAGCGAGGCCGGCCTCAAGTATTTCGTGCTGGGCGCGCTGTCCTCGGGCATGCTGCTCTACGGCGCCTCCCTGATCTACGGCTTCACCGGCTCGACGAGCTTCACGGCGATCGCGGCAGCGGCCAAGGCCGGCGGCGCGGCCCAGGACATCGGCCTGATCTTCGGCCTCGTTTTCCTGCTGGTCGGCATTGCCTTCAAGATCTCGGCCGTGCCGTTCCACATGTGGACGCCCGACGTCTACGAGGGTGCGCCTACGCCCGTCACGACCTTCTTCGCCGCCGCGCCCAAGGCCGCGGCGATCGCCCTGCTGATGCGGGTTACGCTCGGCGCCTTCGCCGGCATCGGCCCGCAGTGGCAGCAGGTGGTGGCGGCGCTGGCCATCGCCTCCATGGGCCTGGGCGCGTTCGCGGCGATCGGCCAGACCAACATCAAGCGCCTGCTCGCCTACTCGGCGATCGGCAATATCGGCTACGCGCTGATCGGGCTTGCGGCCGCCTCGCCCGAGGGCGCGCGCGGCGTCATCATCTACATGGTGATCTATGTCGCCATGACGCTCGGGGCGTTCGCCTGCGTCCTTTCGATGCGACGCCAGGGCGGCATGGTGGAGGAGATCGACGAGCTCTCGGGTCTGGCCCAGACCAACCTCGGCATGGCGACCGTGCTGGCGCTGCTGCTGTTCTCTCTGGCGGGCATCCCGCCGCTCGCGGGCTTCTTCGCCAAGTTCTACGTGTTCGCCGCCGCCGTGAAGGAGGGGCTGTGGGGGCTTGCCGTGTTCGGCGTGCTCGCCAGCGTGGTCGGCGCCTACTACTACGTGCGCATCGTCAAGGTCATGTTCTTCGACGCGCCGAAGGAAGCGTTCCTCGGCGTGCCGGCCAAGGCCGGGCTGGTGATGACGCTTGCCGGCGTCTTCGTGCTGCTCTACGTGGCCTGGCCTGCGCCGCTGGTCGAGGCTGCCGGCGCCGCCGCCAAGACCCTGTTCTAGGACGTGAGCCGTTGACCGACCGGTCGCTCCCATCATCCTCGGCTGCCACCGTCATTCTCGAGGAGACCGGCTCGACCAATACCGAGGCCTTCCGGCGGGCGGCGGCGGGCGAGGCGGGTCCGCTGTGGATCATGGCGCGGCGCCAGACCCAGGGCCGCGGCCGCTCGGGCCGCCAGTGGGCGTCCGAGCCCGGCAACCTCTATGCGAGCCTGCTGCAGCGGCTCGCGTGCCCGCAGGCCGTGGTGCATCAGCTCTCGCTCCTGGCGGGCGTGGCGGTGATCGAGGCGATCGAGGCCGCGGCCGGCCGCCGGATCGCGGGTCTCAGGCTCAAGTGGCCCAACGATGTCTTGATCGGCGAGGCCAAGTGTGCGGGCATACTGCCCGAAAGCCAGTCGGTGGGCGCAGGAAAGGAGGTCGTCGTCGTGATCGGCGTCGGCATCAACTTGGTTTCGCATCCCGAGAACCTCGGCCGCGCCACGACCGATCTTGCTGCGCATGGGGTCGACGTGGCCCCGGAGGTGATGCTGGGCGTGCTGGCACCCGCCGTGCAGCGCTGGCTCGACGTCTGGGCGTGCGGCGCGGGATTTCCGCAAGTGCGGCGCGCGTGGCTCGCATACGGCGGTGCGGTGGGCGAGAGCATCATCGCCGACACGGGGCGCGAGCGCATCGCCGGCAGCTTCCTGGGCCTCGACGAGGGCGGCGCGCTCCTGCTGCGCGACGCGCAGGGCGTCGAGCGCCGTCTCACCTTCGGCGATGTGACGCTGGCGCGCGGCCAGCCAGCGGCGGAGCGCGCGTGATGGGAGAGCGGCCGTGAGCCAGCGCGACAAATCCGCGGCCGGCGAGTTCGTGTTCATGGCGCTCGGCGGCATCGGCGAGATCGGCATGAACTGCTATCTCTACGGCCTTGGGCCCGCCGATGCACGCCAGTGGCTGATGATCGACCTCGGCATCACCTTCCCGGAGGGCGAGAACGACCCCGGCATCGACGTGATCCTGCCCGACCTGCGCTTCATCGAGGAGGAGCGCGGCGCGCTCGCCGGCCTGGTGCTGACCCACGCGCACGAGGACCACATCGGCGCCGTCATCGAGCTGTGGCCGCGGCTCAGGGTGCCGATCTATGCAACCCCGTTCACGGCGGCGATGCTCAAGGCCAAGCTCGCGGAGTTCGGCGGCAAGGTCCAGCTGCCCATCAAGGAGGTGGCCCTCAACAGCCGCTTCGACGTGGGCCACTTCAATCTCGAGCTCATCTCCGTGGCGCACTCGATCCCGGAGCCCAATGCCGTCGCCGTCCGCACGCGCCACGGCATCGCCCTCCATACCGGCGACTGGAAGATCGACGCCACGCCGCTGATCGGCACGCCGATCGACGAGTCCCGCCTCAGGGAGCTGGGCGCGGAGGGCGTGACGGCCATGATCTGCGATTCCACCAACGCGCTACGCGAGGGCCGCTCGCCCAGCGAGCGCGACGTGGCGCGCTCGCTCGCCGGCATCATCAAGGGCGCCAAGCGGCGCGTCGCCGTCACCATCTTCGCCTCCAACGTCGCGCGCATCAAGGCGGTGGCCGATGCCGCAAAGAGCGCCGGCCGCCACCTCGTGGTGGCGGGGCGGGCCATGCATCGCATCATCGGGGTCGCCATCGAGACGGGCTATCTGCCCACCAACTTCAAGTACCACGACCAGGAGCATTTCTCTTATCTCGAGCCCGACGAAGTGGTGCTGCTGTGCACGGGCAGCCAGGGCGAGCCGCGCGCGGCGCTGGCGCGCATCGCCGACGACACGCACCCCGCCGTCGAGCTCGGCAAGGGCGACCTCGTCGTCTTCTCCTCGCGCACCATCCCCGGCAACGAGCGCGAGGTCGGCCGCATCCAGAACCGGCTGGTCGATCTGGGCTGCGACATCATCGCCGACGGCGATGCGCTGGTGCACGTGACGGGCCATCCCCGCCGCGAGGAGCTGAAGGAGATGTACGCCTGGGTTCGTCCTGGCATCGCCATCCCCATGCACGGCGAGGCCCGCCATCTCTCCGAGCACGCCAAGCTTGCGCGCGCTGCCGGCGTCGGCGAGGTGCTCTCGGTGCGCAACGGCGAGATGGTCCGCCTCGCGCCGGGGAGGCCCGAGATCATCGACGAGGCGCCCGTGGGCCGCTTGTTCCGCGACGGCAACCTGCTGGTGCCGGCCGTGGACGGGCCGGTGCGCGAGCGCCGCTCGCTGGCCTTCGCCGGCATCGTCGTGGTGGCGCTGGTGCGCTCGGGCCGCGGCGAGATCTCGCCGGAGGCCGAGATCGCGCTCGACGGCGTGCCGACGGCGGACGCACAGGGCCGGCCCATGCGCGACATCGTGCGCGATGCGGTGGAGGGTACCATCGTCAGCATCCCGCGCGACCGCCGCAAGGACGGGGAGATGGTGCGTGAGGCCGTGCGGCGCTCCGTGCGCTCGGCGGTGGAGAATGCCTGGGGCAAGCGTCCCATCGCCAAGGTGCTTCTGGTGCAGGCGCCGCGCTGAGCTCCGGAGCAGCCGGATGGACGGATTGACGCTGTTCGGGCTGCTGGCCGTCACGGCCATGCTGGTATTCTATGCACTGGAAGATAGAAGCGCCTGGTTCATCCTGGCGTTCGCTGGTGCGTGCGCGCTGGCCTCGGTATACGGTTTCCTGCAGGGCGCATGGCCGTTCGGCGTGGTGGAGGCGGTATGGGCCGCCGTGGCGCTACACCGCTGGCGCGCGAGGACACGCGCCACGGACCGTTGACGGCCGGCGTGTACGAAGGAGAGTTTCGATGATCGGACGCCTGAACCATGTGGCCATCGCCGTGCCGAGCCTCGCCGGCGCCGTGGCGCAGTATCGCGGCACGCTGGGCGCGGAGGTGTCCGAGCCGGTGCCGCAGCCCGCGCACGGCGTCACCGTAGTGTTCGTGAACCTGCCCAACACCAAGGTCGAGCTGCTGGAGCCGCTGGGCGAGAAGTCGCCGATTGCTGCGTTCCTGGAGCGCAACCCGTCGGGCGGCATCCATCACCTCTGCTACGAGGTCGACGACATCATCGCCGCGCGCGACAAGCTCAAGGCCTCCGGCGCGCGCGTGCTGGGCGACGGCGAGCCCAAGACCGGCGCGCACGGCAAGCCGGTGCTGTTCCTGCATCCCAAGGACTTCAACGGCACGCTGGTCGAGCTGGAGCAGGCCTGAGCGCCATGAGCGTCCCGTTCGCCATCGCCATCTACGTCGTCATCTGGTGGACCGTGCTGTTCGCCATCCTGCCGATCGGCGTGCGCACGCAGGGCGAGGACGGGGCGGTCGTGCCCGGCACGCCCGAGAGCGCGCCGACGCGGCCGCGGCTCATCCGCGTCGTGCTGCTGACGACGGTCGTGTCGGCTCTGGTGTTCGGCGCGTGCTGGGCCGCGGTGCGCTACGGCATCGTCGATCTGGAGCGCCTGCTCGGCCGCAAACCGAGCTGATCCTCAGAAATGCGCTGACCCCAGAAATGAAATGAGCAAGGCTGTCAGCCTTGCTCGAGATAAACCCACGCTGTTTTGATACACCGCTCGGGCTCGTTTTCCGGCACCTGGAGCGGGAATTCTCTCCCCAGACTTGGGCTGCGAAGCCCCTGCTCAACCTGCGGTCTTTGTGACCATTCTTGTGGCGAACACCCTAGCTAAGCCGCGGCCTTCTGTCACCCTAGGAAATGCAGCGGGCGCGACAATTTTTTCCGCCCCCGATCTGCACCGCAAGATGCCCATGCTGAGCCCTCCAGATTGCCACCTCGCCGGGAACAGGATATTAGGCCCTTCGCTGGCGATGGCCGGTCGGCCGCGCTGCCGCGAGTCTGTACAGCGACCCCGCCTGCCCAACATTTAGTCACGGGATCCATGCATCTCTCCCGATTTTTCCTGCCTGTGCTGCGCGAAACGCCGAAAGAGGCGGAGATCGTGTCGCACCAGCTGATGCTGCGGTCCGGCATGATCCGTCAGGCGAGCGCCGGCATCTATTCGTGGCTGCCGATGGGGTTCCGGGTGCTCAAGAAGATCGAGCAGATCGTGCGCGAGGAGCAGGACCGCGCCGGCGCCATCGAGATGATGATGCCGACCATCCAGTCCGCCGATTTGTGGCGGGAGAGCAAGCGCTACGACGCCTATGGCCCGGAGATGCTGCGCTTCGAGGACCGGCACGGCCGCGAGATGCTGTATGGGCCGACCAACGAGGAGCTGATCACCACCATCTTCCGCGACGGGGTGAGGTCCTACCGCGACCTGCCGCGCAACCTTTACCATATCCAGTGGAAGTTCCGCGACGAGGTGCGTCCGCGCTTCGGCGTGATGCGGGGCCGCGAGTTCCTGATGAAGGACGCCTATTCCTTCGACGTCAGTGCGGACGCCGCGCGCCGCTCCTACAATAAGATGTTCGTGGCCTACCTGCGCACGTTCGCGCGCATGGGGCTCAAGTCGATCCCGATGGCCGCCGACACGGGCCCGATCGGCGGCGATCTCTCGCACGAGTTCATCATCCTGGCCGATACCGGCGAGAGCCACGTCTATTGCCACGCCGACCTCCTCCAGATCCGCACGCCGCCGGCCGACATCGACTTCGAGGGCGACCTCGACACCCTGATCAAGCAGTGGACCGGTCCCTACGCCGTGACTGACGAGAAGCACGACCCCGTCCGCTTTGCCAAGGAGGTGCCGGCCGACAAGCAGGTGTCGGCGCGCGGCATCGAGGTCGGTCACATTTTCTTCTTCGGCACCAAGTACTCCGAGCCGATGGGCGCCCGCGTGCAGGGGGCCGACGGGAGCATGATCACGGTGCAGATGGGCTCCTATGGCGTCGGCGTGTCGCGGCTTGCCGGCGCCATCATCGAGGCCAGTCACGATCCCGCCGGCATCGTATGGCCGGTTCCGGTGGCGCCGTTCGAGGTCGGCCTCGTCAACCTGAAGGCCGGCGACAAGGAGACCGATAAGGCCTGCTCGGATCTTTACGGCAAGCTGGAGCGGGCAGGCGTGTCGGTGCTCTACGACGACACCGAGGAGCGGGCCGGCGCCAAGTTCGCGACCATGGACCTGATCGGCCTGCCGTTTCAGCTGATCGTCGGTCCGAAGGGTCTCAAGAGCGGTGAGATCGAGGTCAAGGAGCGCAAGTCGGGCGAGCGCATGAGCCTCGCAAGCGATGCGGCTGTGAAGCGCCTGGTCGAGCTCTTGAGCGCGCGTCGCGTCCTGTCTTGAGCACCGCGCCCCCGCGGGGGGCGCGAGAGGGGAAGGGGGTTTCGGCCCATGGCCACGCTGCCGACCGACACGAGGCCGTTCTCACCGTTCGAGTGGATGCTGGCGCTGCGCTACCTGCGGGCGCGCCGCGAGCGCGGGTTCATCTCCGTCCTCGCGCTGTTCTCCTTCCTCGGTATCCTGCTCGGCGTGTTCCTGCTCATCACGGTGATGGCTGTCATGAACGGCTTTCGCAAGGAGCTGTTCAGCAAGATCCTGGGCCTCAACGGCCATGTCATCGTCCAGAAGGTCGGCGGCGACGATTTCGACGGCTACGCCGCGGTGGCCGAGCGCCTCAAGACGGTCGCCGGAGTGAAGCATGTGGTGCCCCTGATCGAGGGGCAGGCGATGGCATCGACGCCGCACCTGGCGCTGGCGGGTCTCGTGCGCGGCATCGAGGAGGACGGCATCAAGTCGCTGAGCCTCATCGCCAACAACGTCCGCTTCGGCACGCTCGACGGCTTCGACACCTCCGAGGGCATAGCCATCGGCACGCGCCTTGCCAATTCCCTGCGCGTCAATGTCGGCGATCCCGTCACGCTGGTGTCGCCGCGCGGCGCAGTCACCCCGTTCGGCACGGCGCCGCGCATCAAGCCCTACAAGGTCGCGGCCATCTTCGAGATGGGCATGTCGGAATACGACCGCACCATGATCTTCATGCCGCTCGCCGAGGCCCAGCGCTACTTCAACAAGGGCAAGGCCGTCGACGTGTTGGAGGTGTTCGTTGCCGACCCGGACCAGGTGGCGGAGCACGCGGCCCTCATGCGCGGGGCCGGCATCCCCGGGCTGCACTTCTCGGATTGGCGGCAGCGGAACGAGAGCTTCTTCACCGTGCTCGAGGTCGAGCGCAACATGATGTTCATCATCTTGTCGGTGGTGGTGGTGGTGGCCGCGTTCAACATCATCTCGGGCCTCATCATGCTGGTGAAGGACAAGGGGCGCGAGATCGGCATCCTGCGCACCATGGGGGCGAGCAAGGGCGCCATCATGCGCGTGTTCCTGATCACGGGGACCAGCATCGGCGTGGTCGGCACGCTGACCGGGGCGGGGCTTGCGCTGCTGTTCTGCTGGAGGATCGACGAGATCCGCCAGTTCGTGGCCTGGGTCACCAACACCAACCTGTTCAACCCCGAGGTCTACTACCTGACGCGCCTTCCCGCTGACATCAATGCCAAGACCACTGCCACCATCGTCTTGATGGCGCTCACGCTGTCCGTGCTGGCGACGCTCTATCCCTCCTGGCGCGCTTCAAAGCTCGATCCCGTCGAAGCGCTGCGCTACGAGTGAGCGAGGAGAGGCGAGGAGCAAGCCCAGTGCAGGACGCCACCGCCCGCCCCGTTTTGCAGCTGCAGGCGCTCACCCGCACCTTCAAGCAGGGCGACCGCGAGATTCCCGTCCTCAAGGGCGCCTCGGCGGAGCTCTATCCCGGCCAGGCCGTTGCGCTCGTCGGCCCTTCGGGGGCCGGCAAGTCGACGTTGCTGCATATCGCCGGGCTGCTCGAGACGCCGGACGGCGGCCGTGTCATCGTCAACGGGGCGGACTGCTCGCGCCTTGGCGATACCGAGCGCACGCGGGTGCGCCGCACCGAGATGGGTTTCGTCTACCAGTTCCACCAGCTGCTGCCGGAGTTCACCGCGGTCGAGAACGTGCTGATGCCGCAGCTGATCCGCGGCGTCGGGCGCTCGGCCGGCGAGGCGCGCGCCACGCGGCTCCTCTCCATGCTGGGGCTCGGCGAGCGGCTGCATCACCTCCCGGCGCAGCTCTCGGGCGGCGAGCAGCAGCGCACCGCGATTGCCCGCGCGCTCGCCAATTCGCCCAAGCTGCTGCTGGCCGACGAGCCCACCGGCAACCTCGACCCGACCACCTCGGCGCTGGTTTTCCGCGAGCTGCTCGAGCTGATCCAGCACACCGGGGTGGCGGCCCTGATGGCGACGCACAATCTGGAGCTCGCGCGCAGCATGCATCGCGTGCTGCGCCTCGAGCACGGCATGCTGGTCGAGACCAACCCCGCGACCGTCCGGTGAGGTGCGCGAGACGGTCGGCAGCGGCGCGTTAGCTTTTCGAAGTATTTTGGCCGCCCGGGGGGAAAAAACACTTTACACCACCCCCACCAGACCCTATTTCCCCTCCTCGCAAGTCACACGGCGGCTTCTGCTGGTTCGAGCAGCGCCCTGGTCCAACCCGACTGGTGGAGGTCCCATGCGATGGATCGTTACACATCTGCGAGCGCACTGATCGGCGCAGCCAAGCCTGACAAGCCGGTTATCGGTTTGCGCCCGCACGCTGCGGGGCGTGCCGCGCAGTGGTTTCTCCAGCACTTCCCTGGCGACGTGGCCTACGCCTACAAGGCGAACAGCTCGCCCTT
>JBGGME010000027.1:0-3157 GCA_041288195.1 Hyphomicrobiaceae bacterium | reverse complement strand
ACGCGCACGTAGAAGTCGGCGTCGATGTCGACGCGCATGCGGTCCTTGGTGATGAGCGCATCGTCCTTGGCGCGCGCCACGCTCATCTGCAGCACGTTCATGTTGACCGGCGTGATGTCGTGGATGATCGGCAGCACGAAGGCGCCGCCGTCGATCACCACCCGTTCGCCCATGAGACCGGTGCGGACGAACGACACCTCCTTGGATGAGCGCCGGTACAGCCAGTTGACCAGATAGACGACGATCGCAATCGCGATGATCGCCACGATCAGCCACAGGATGATGGCCCCGATCAGTTGTGCAGTCATGTACTCACTCCACTCGCACGAGGCCCGCCGCCGGGCCCCGTCCAGCCGTTTCCTTCCTCACCCTCGCTGACGTCCAATGGCCTTGAACTTCCGCGTCTGCTCGGTGAGCGCCGCCTCGGTGGGCAGGCGCTCCATTGATGACGCACCATAGAAGCCGTGGCAGTTCTTCGTATTGCTTATGATGAAGGCCGCATTGTCGGGGCTCGATACCGGTCCTCCGTGCACCAGCACGATGATGTCGCGTCGCACCTTCAACGCGGCTTCCGCCCAGGCATCGACTTTGGCGGGGCAGTCTTCCAGCCCGAGAGCCGTCTCGGCCCCGATCGAGCCGCCGGTGGTCAGCCCCAGATGGCAGACGACGATGTCGGCGCCGGCCTTGGCCATGGCGGTCGCCTCGTCGGCGCTGAACACATAGGGGGTGGTCAGCAGGTCCTTGGCATGGGCGGCGGCAATCATGTCCACCTCCAGCCCGTAGGACATGCCGGTTTCCTCCAGGTTGGCGCGGAAGTTGCCGTCGATGATGCCAACGGTGGGAAAGTTCTGCACCCCGGCGAACCCCATGCCCTTGAGCTGGTCGAGGAATACGTCCATCAGGCGGAATGGGTCGGTGCCGTTGACGCCGGCCAGCACGGGCGTGCGCTTGACCACGGGCAGCACCTCGGCCGCCATCTCGACCACGATCTGGTTGGCATCGCCGTAGGCCAGGAGCCCTGCGAGCGCGCCGCGGCCGGCCATGCGATAGCGGCCCGAGTTGTAGATCACGATGAGGTCGATGCCGCCGGCCTCCTGGCATTTGGCGGAGAGGCCCGTGCCCGCGCCGCCGCCGACGATGGGCTCGCCGCGGGCCACCATGGCCTTGAACTTGTCGAGCAGGGCGGATCGCTCGAAGCGCGGCATGGCCTTATCCTCCCGTCATCCCGGCGCCGCGTCTGCCCGTAGGGTGGACGGGGGACCAGGCCGGGACCCATGCAGCCTTCCTCGGGCGCCCCTGGTCGTCGCGCAGAAGGCGCCGTGTCCGCAGGCTCCGCTGCAGTGATGCATGCATGGACCGGCGGGGCTCAATCCCGCGACGCAGCCCAAGGTGCAAGGTGTCTGGGTCCCGGCCTGGTCCCGCATGCGCCCTGCCGGGCGCATGCGGCGCCGGGATGACGTCCGTGGAGCGCCACGGTGCGGGTGTCCCGATCATCACGAGCGCCCTCCCCCCACCCGGCGGCGCTGCTGCCGGCCGTTGCCGTGCAGGGCGCGGAACGCATCGACTAGTGCCGCGGCGAACTGCGGATCGTTGATGTGGTATGGCAGGCGGATCAGCTGCCGGCTAGAGGTGCGCCGCAATGTCTCCTCCAGCGCCTTGAACAGCGCGGCGTCGGCGACGGGATCATGGAAGGGCTGGCCCGGCGCGTCGAGCGCGGAGACTCCCCCCTCCGGCAGCAGGAAGCGCACCGGGGCCTCCATGCGGTTCAGCCGCTCGCCGATCCAGCGCCCCATGCGCTCGTTCTCCTCCGCGGTGGTGCGCATCAGCGTCACCTGCGGATTGTGGGGATAGAGCGTGCGGCCCTTGTAGCGCTCGGGAACCGTCTCGGGGGCGCCGAAATTCACCATGTCGAGCGCACCGACCGAGCCGACGTAAGGCAGCCGCGCACGGATGATGGCGCCGAAGCGGTCCTCGGTGGCGGGGAACACGCCGCCCATCAACAAGTCGCAAATTTCGGTGGTCGTGACGTCGATGACGCCCGACAGCAGCCGCGAGTCGATCAGCTTCTCCATCGACTGGCCGCCGATGCCGGTGGCGTGGAACACGAGGCAGTCGTACTCGCCCTTGAGCTGGGCGGTGACCTGCTGCACACACGTGGTGGTGACGCCGAACATGGTGAGACCGACCGCGGGCAGGTCTGCTGCCGCATGGCGCTGGGCCGCGGTGCGAGCTTCGGCGAGGCGCTGCCTGACCATCCCCGCCATCGCCTGCGCCCCGTTGGCGAGCACCTGGCGCGAGATGGAGTTGAGCCCCTGCACGTCGGTGACCGAGTACATCATCATGATGTCGGAGGGGCCGACGTAGGCCTGCACGTTGCCCGACGCCACGGTGGAGATCAGCACCTTGGGCACGCCGATCGGAAGGGAGCGCATGGCCGGTGCCGCCATGGCGGTCCCGCCAGAGCCGCCGGCCGAAATGATGCCGGCGACCCCGGTCTGGCGCTTGATCCAGGCCTCGAACGCCTGCGCCATCGCCGCCACCGAGGTGCCGCGGTCGCCGGTGAAGAGGCCCGATGCTCCGCGCGGGTGGTGCAGCGCCACCTCGATCGGCGGTACGTCGGCGCCCGAGGGCTTGCCGCTGGTGGACAGGTCGACGAGGCGCGTGCGCAGACCCGCTTCCTTCAGGATATCGCGGATCAGCCGCAGCTCGTCGCCCTTGGTGTCGAGCGTGCCGGCGACGACGACGACGGGCTCGCTTGCGGCGGTGGAAGCCGAGGCGGCGCCGCGTTGCGGCAATTCGGCGACGCGGCGCACGGCGGCCGAGGTGGTGCGGGCCTGCGCCTCGATCTGGGCGGCTGGCACCGGCTGCGACCAGCGCGTCGGCAGCTTGGGGTTCGACATGTAGATGCGGGTGGGGCCAGGCGGCGGGGCGCCCGCCAGCGCGGGCGCGGCGAGTGCCGTTGTGGCGCCGGCCGCAGGCGTGTCCTCGTGGCCGTGGCGGCCGACGCCGAGCAGACGCTCCTGCAGCTCGCGGTCCGCCGCCAGCTCGCGCGATTCGATCAGCCGGTTGATGCGGCCGTTGACCATGATGGCAACGGTGTCGGCAACCTCGGTGGCGACGCCGATGTTCTGCTCGATCACAAGCACCGCGATCTCGC
>JBGGME010000026.1:0-2536 GCA_041288195.1 Hyphomicrobiaceae bacterium | reverse complement strand
CCGATGCCGGCCTGATCGCCATTGTCGCCCTGGTCTCGCCCTTCCGCGCCGACCGCAGGCGCGCCGCCGCGCTCGTGTCCGAAGGACGCTTTCTGGAAATCTTTGTCGATACGCCCATCGAGACCTGCCGGCGCCGCGACCCCAAGGGGCTGTACGAGAAGGCCGATCGCGGCACGGTGCTGAACCTCACCGGGCGCGACCAGCCCTATGAGGTGCCGGAGGCGCCCGACCTGGTGCTGCGCACGGTGGAGCTGACGGCGGAGCAGGCGGCCGATCGGATCGTCGAGCTGGTCATGAGTCGCGCAGATTGCGGAACGTCACCGAATAGCGCAGCGCGCTGAGTGGCGGGATGCTGTGCTCCCATTCGGTCCGGGCGGCGCCGCGGAGGACATATGCCGATCGCGGCATCACGTCGAGCGAGCGTCGTTCCCAACCGTCGCGGCGCCGCCGGCGGAACCGCAGAAGGCAGGGTGCGAGGAACGAGATGGCGACCACGTCCTGGAATTCCGGCTTGTCGCGATGCCAGCCGATCGGCGCTCCCGGCGCATATTCGGTGACCAGGACCTGCTGCAGGCTTTCCGCTGCGAGTCCGCTCACCTGCGCTGCGCGTTCGCGCAACTGCAGAAGGGACTCGGGCAAAGGCACCGATGGACGGATCTGTCGTCCTGCATAGTCGTAGCGCCAGCCGAATGAAACGACCCGCCGTCGCCCCTGAAAGCCGTGGAATTCGAAAGGCGCGAAGGGCAGCAGGGCCAGACGGTCGACGAAGTGCCGCTCCTCTTCGGCCGAGAGGACATCTTCGCGATAGGCAAAGCCTTCGGGCATCGCCTGCCCGCCAGGAAACAAATCGGCTTGTCGTTGCGCGCTGGCCACGACGGTCAACAAACGGAACCGCTTCAGGGTTGCTTCTGGCCGGCGGCCGCCATCACGGCGTCGGTATCGGCCAGCCAGACCAGCGGCTGCGCCTTCAGGGCCTCGAGCACGCGGCGGAAGGAGGCGGCGCCGGATGGCGTGCCGATGACGAAAGGATGCACGCCGATCGCCACCACGGTGGCGGGCCGCTCGGGATCGCGGCCGGCCTCGCGCGCCAGCTCGCTCACGTAGTCGATCCACAGGCGCTCGAGATCGACCGATTCCTTCAGGCGCGACAGGTACTGGCCCATGTCCACCGTCTGTGCGTGGTAGGGGATCATGACCAGCGGCCCGCCCGAGGTCATGAGCCGCGTCAGCACGTCGGTGTCCATGCCGTCGAGCGAATACGTGATGCCCTCGGCGGCGGTGGCTGCGTAGGTGTCGACGTTGGGGAACACGCTGGGGCTCGACCAGCCGCGCGAGCGCACGCCGGTGCTCTTCTCGATCATGTCGAGCACGCGCTTGATGTAGGCCTTCTGGGCGTCCATGCCCTTGTCGAGCGGCAGCATCTCGGTCGAGTTGTTGATGCCGTGGGCGACGATCGAGGCCTTGGGCACCGAGGCCCGGAACTGCTTCCAGATCTCGGGATGCTGCTCGGGGAACTGGGCGTTGAGCGCGATGCTGAGCGGCACACCCTGCTCCTTGAACAGGCGGCCGACGCGCGGCACGCCCCATTCGATGGCGTACTGGCGGAACGACTCGTCGACCACGTCGGGATTTCGCGCCGTCATGTCGGGACGGAAGTTCGGGCCCTGACCTCTGCCCCAGACCTCGACGTAGAGGACGAAGCAGACCGCCACCTTCTTGCCGTCCGGCCAGGCCTTGATTGGCATGGCCTCGCGCGGCGCCCCGGTGATCCAGTCCCGGGTGGTCTGGCTGGACGAAGGCGAGGCCCAAGCGAGCAGGCCGAGGAGTGAAAAAAGCAGAGCGGCGGCGCGCATGGCGCCAGCCAATAGCACGTTATTTGAGCTTGCGCGCGTGCTCGGCCAACCGGCCGGTCCAGCGGCGCTGCTTGCCGATGCTGGGCAGGCCCACCGAGCCGCACTGCTCGCAGCGGAAGCGGGCGCCGGCGATGCGCCGGTTGCGCAGCCGGGGAGCATTGCCGTCGATCGTCCGGGTGTGCCCGCAGTTGGGGCAGGTGACCTCGATGGCCAGCTCGTCGCGGGCGAGGTCGCCGAAGGTCGTATGGGAGGTGGCCAAGGCCATTTGTTCTCAAATGGGATGCCGTTTGGCCCACGGCAACGGGGAGCAGGCCGGTCCCGGCTGGCCTCCGCCTGTCCAGTTTGAACCTGATTGCGGGTGACGAAACGCCGCCTGCACCCTAGGAATCAACTGTTGGGCGAAGAGGGAGCATCGGTTCGCGGGAGGATGATGCGGCATGGCTGCAGACAGGTTTTCGCTTCTGGCCGGCATTGCGTCCGACTGGTGGTGGGAGATGGATGCCGATCTGCGGTTCATGTTCGTGTCGGACCGCTTGCAGGCCGTGCTTGGCCTTCCGGTATCCTCGCTGGTCGGCAAGCGGCGCACCGACGTGCCGCGCAGCGACTACGACAACCCGGCCTGGCGCGCTCATCTCGACGATCTCGAGAACCGTCGTCCCTTTCGCAACTTCGAGACCACGGTC
>JBGGME010000025.1:0-12752 GCA_041288195.1 Hyphomicrobiaceae bacterium | reverse complement strand
GCACTGCGCCGCCGGCGGACAGGCGCCGGACCGGGCCGAGGTCGCCTGCCTCGTCGACCGCCTCGCCGTCCTGCCCTCAGGCGACGATGCGACGCTCAACGCCGTCTTCGCGCAGGCGGAGCGCCGGCGCGGCGAGGGCTGTCCGCCGCGCACGAGCGAGATGAAGCGCAAATCCGCCTGACCGTCCGGATGGCAGCGGGTTTAACCGCTCCGGAACTTTTGATGCGGCGGTGCCTTTCATTCTGGTCGCGGGACGCTAACGTGGCCCCGGACAGCTTGGCCGCTCCCCATGAGGTTTCCGATGCGCCGTCTTACCGCCTTCGCCGCGCTCAGCCTTGCCGCCGTCTCGGCCGTCCCGGCCGAGGCCCAGACCCGCACGTGGCGGCAGAACGGCGAGGTGCTGATCCTCAACGTTCGCCCGCGCAGCTATCTCGATGCCGGCAACGTCGTGCCGGTCGGTTCCATGAACTACCCGGCGAGCGGCTACGGCCAGACCGTGTCCCACCTCAACCTGCCGCCCTATCTCGGCATGCGCGAGCGCTTCGGCGCGAGCGTGCTGCCCGATCCGGTCACCAACGGTCCCTTCATCGGCGCCCGCAATCCGTTCGGGGCGATCGGCTACTGAGGATCGCGCCTCACGCGCGCCGCTCGAGCTCCCGGACGATCGCGTCGCCCATCTCAGGCGTCCCGACGGCGTTGACGCCCGGCCCGGCGATGTCCTTGGTGCGCGCGCCTCCGGCGAGCGCGTCGGTGATCGCGCGCTCGAGCCGGTCCGCCGCCTCGCCGAGGCCGAAGGAATAGCGCAGCGCCATCGCGAACGAGGCGAGCATGGCGATGGGATTGGCGACGCCCTTCCCCGCGATGTCGGGCGCCGAGCCGTGCACCGGCTCGTAGAGCGCCTTGCGCTTGCCGGTTGCCGGATCCTCGGCTCCGAGCGAGGCCGAGGGCAGCATGCCGAGCGAGCCGGTCAGCATCGCGGCGACGTCCGACAGGATGTCGCCGAAGAGGTTGTCGCAGACGATCACGTCGTACTGCTTTGGGTTCCGCACGAGCTGCATGGCGCAGTTGTCGGTGAGCACGTGCTCGAGCTCGACCGTGGCGAACTCGTCCTTGTGGAGCTTGGTCACGACCTGCTTCCACAACACCCCGGTCTTCATGACGTTGTGCTTTTCGGCCGAGGAGACCTTGTTGCGGCGCTTCTTCGCGAGGTCGAAGGCGACGCGGGCGATGCGCTCGATCTCGTGCGTGGTGTAGACGGTGGTGTCGACGGCGCGCTTCTCGCCGTTCTGGAGGGTCACGATCTCCTTGGGCTCGCCGAAGTAGGTGCCGCCCGTGAGCTCGCGCAAGATGAGAATATCGAGGCCTTCCACGTGCTCGCGCTTGAGGCTCGAGGCCTCGGCGAGCGCGGCATAGCAGATGGCGGGGCGCAGGTTGGCGAAGAGATCGAGCTCCTTCCTGAGCCGCAACAGGCCGGCCTCCGGCCGGATCTCGTAGGCCACCTTGTCCCACTTCGGGCCGCCGACGGCGCCGAACACGATGGCATCCGCGGCCTCGGCTTTCTTGAGCGCTTCGTCGGTCAGCGGCGTGCCGTGCTTGTCGATGGAGACCCCGCCGACCAGCGCGGTGTCGGTCTTGAAGGAGACCCTGCCCTTCTTGTTGAAGAAGGCGACGAGCCGCTCCACCTCGGCCATCACCTCGGGACCAATGCCGTCGCCCGGCAGCAGCAGGAGAGAGTGTGTGGTCATTGCAGGTCCCCGGATATAGGCGTCGAAATCTGGCGAGGGCATTGCTAGCTTGGGCAATGCGCCCATGCAAGGGTGCGTCGCCCAATGGCTGCGGCGGAGGCCCGCCGATCCAGGAGTTCCCGAGATGCTTCCTTCGCAGCGTCAGCTGTTCGATGTGCCGCGCGAGGTCTGCTACTTCAACGCGGCGGGCTGGAGCCCGCTCCCCCTGGCCACGGTCGAGGCGGCTCGCAAAGCGGTCGCGCGCAAGGCGCAGCCCTGGCTCATCGATGCGGAGTTCCAATCCGCCCAGTACGAGCGCACGCGCCGGGCCGCCGCGCGCCTGATCAATGCGAACCCCGCAGACGTTGCGCTCATTTCCTCGGTTGCCTACGGGGTGGCGACCGCGGCCAAGGTGCTGCGCGTGCGCGGGGGATCGCGCGTGCTGGTGCTGGAGGACGATCATTCCTCGCCGGTGCTCGAATGGATGACGCGCGCGGAGGCGGAGGGATTTGCGGTCGAGACCGTGCGACGTCCCGGCAACGGCGACTGGACCGAGGCGGTGCTGGAGGCGGTCTCGCGCACAGGCGCGGCGCCGATTGCGGTCGCCTCGCTCTCGTCGATCCACTGGTCGGACGGGGGCAAGATCGACCTGGGCCGCGTCGCCCCTGCGCTCAAGGCGCACGGCGCGGCGCTTCTCGTCGATGCCACGCACGGCGCCGGCGTCATGGAATTCGACGTCGGCGCGCTCGATCCCGACTTCGTGGTGTTTCCGACCTACAAGTGGCTGCTTGGCCCCTACGGACGCGCCTTTCTCTATGTGGCAAAGCGCCACCAGGGCGGCATACCCTTGGAGCAGACGAGTCATGGCCGCCGCTCGGTGCGCGCCGAGCAGGACGTCTACTTCAAGGACACAGCGCATCTGGGCGATGCCCGGCGCTTCGACATGGGCGAGCGCGACCACTTCATCTCCATGGAGATGGCGGCGATGGGCATGGAGCTGGTCGCCGGCTGGGGGACCGATACGGTCCAGGAGCGTCTCGCGATGCTCACGGGGCGGCTCGCCGACGGGCTCCACCCCACGGGCGTGACGCTGCCGCGCGCGCGCCTGCGCGCCCCGCACATCCTGTGCGCCGGATTTCCGAAGGGCATGCCGGAGGGGCTGTTGCAGCGGCTCGCAGCCGAAAGGGTGTTCGCCGCCCAGCGGCTCGGGCGCATCCGCATCAGTCCGCACGTCTACAACGACGAAGCCGACGTCGACCGGTTCGTGGCCGTCTTCTCCCGGCTGATCGCCTGAGCCGGCCATGGCCCGCTCCCGGAGCGCCGGCGCAGGGCTGCTCGTCGTAGGCCTCGGCACGCTGGCCGCGCCGCTCGACACCTCCGTCAACATCGCCTTCCCGAGCATCACGAGCGCGTTCGCGCTGGAGGTGCAGGATATCCGCTGGGTGGTGATCGCCTACGTGTTGACCTACTCGAGCCTGATGCTCGTGTTCGGCAAGCTCGGCGACCTCTGGGGCTATGCACGCATCTTCCGGCTGGGCCTGCTGGTGAGCGCGGTCGGGTTCGTGGGGTGCGGGCTTGCGCCAACGTACGGGCTGCTGCTCATCGGCCGCATGCTGCAGGGAGTAGGCATCGCGCTGGTGCTGAGCTGCGGGCCGGCGCTCGCCACATCCCTCTACGGCGAGAGCGAGCGCGTGCGCGCGCTCGGCGCCTATGCCGCCATCACGGCAGTCGGCAGTGCGCTCGGGCCGCTGATCGGCGGCATCCTTGTGGAATGGTGGGGGTGGGCGGCCGTGTTCTGGTTCCGCGCCCCGCTGGTCGTCGTCGCACTGGCGCTGTCCGGGCGCATTGCGCCCACCGTCCCGCAGCACGGTGCGAGGCGCGGCTTCGATGCGCTGGGCGCACTGCTGCTCGTCGTCTGGATGAGCGCGCTGCTGCTCGCGTTCGCCATTCCCGCAGAGGTCCTCGGCCCGTCTGCACCGCTGGTGCTCGGAGCGCTGGGCATGATCGGTCTTGCCGCCTTCCTGGTACGCGAGGCGCGCCACCCCGAGCCCATCATCCGGCCATCGCTGTTCCGCGACGCTGACTTCGCCGTTCTCAACGCCGCCAGCATCGCCGTGAACTTCGCTGCCTTCAGCGTGCTGCTGCTCGTGCCCTACTACCTCGTGCGCATCGTCGGCCTGGAGACCGGCCTGGGCGGCCTGGTGCTGGCGCTGAGCGCAAGCGGCACGGTGCTCGGCGCCTGGCTGGCGGGGCGTCTGGCGCGGCACGTGAGGTCGGGCCTCATCGCCCTCACCGGGATCGTGCTCAACGTGTGCGGGCTCGGCGCCATCTCGCTGTGGGGGCAGGATACGGGCTTCGCCGTCATCGCCGCGACGCTGTCGGCCCAGGGGTTCGGCGCCGGGCTGTTCCAGGTGGCCTATACCGATCGGGTCACCGCTACGCTGCCGCCCGAGGATCGCGGCGTCGCCGGCAGCCTCACCATGGTCACGCGCACCATCGGTGTGGTCAGCGCGGCAACGGGCCTCTCGGCCGCATTTCGCGCCTTCGAGGCGTCGGCGCTTTCGGCCGGTGCGGGCGTGCCGGAGGCCTTCCTGGCGGGGTTCCAGCTCACCTTCCTCTGGGTCGCCGTTGGCCTCGCGCTGTTCCTCGTTGTGAGCCTCCTGCGCTTGCGCACGTGGCTCTATGCCGCTTGAGGTGGGACGCGGAATGCTGGCATTGAGGAGAGGCGAGAGGGACCGCCGATGCTTTCGAGCCAGCGAGGCCTTGCGGCCCTGTTGATACCGCGCCTGCCGTTCTACTACGGCTGGGTGATCCTGGCGTGCGTGTGCTCGGCGGGTTTCGCGCGGCAGGGGCCGGCGGTCGCCACGCTCTCCATCTTCGTCGAGCCGATGACGAGCGAGTTCGGCTGGTCGCGCACGGCCTTGTCCGGGGCTGTCTCTCTCGGCGGAATCTTGGCTGCCGTCGCCTCGCCGCTCATCGGCCCCGTGCTCGACCGGCAGGGCGCCCGGCTAATCCTCTGCACGGCCGTGCTCGTCACCAGCGCCACCACCATGCTGCTGTCGCTGACGCAGTCGCTGCTCGTCTTCTACATCCTGTTTTGCATCGGCCGCATGAACTTCGCCGCCACCTTCGACCTCGGCATCTACGGTGCGCTCAACAGCTGGTTCGCGGCGCGGCGCGCTTTCGTCACGGCGATCGCCAACCTGGCGATGATGGCGGGCCTCGTCGTGCTTCCTTTCATCGCGCATCTCGCCATGCAGGCCGATGGCTGGCGGGCCGGCTGGCTGGCGGTGGGCGCCACGGTGCTGATCGTCGGCTTCGTGCCGACGTGGCTGTTCATGGTGCGGCGCCCCGAAGACGTGGGGCTGGTTCCGGATCGCCTGCAAGCGACCGATTCCGCATCGGCCACGAGAATGCAAGCGCCCGCGCTTGCCGAGCCCTCGTTCACGCGCAGCGAGGCGCTGCGCACACCTGCGTTCTGGCTGCTGTCGCTCTACACTATGGCGGTCTTCCCCGTGCAGGCGGGCATCAGCCTGCACCAGGCGCCGTACTTGATCGAGCGCGGGCTCGGCGCGGCGTCGGCGGCAACCATCGTCAGCACCTTCTCGTTCGTCTCGGCGATCGCGGGGCTGGGCTTCGGACTGCTGGCGCGGAGAATTGGCGTACGCGCCTGTCTCGCGGCAGCGGGCGCGTCGCTGGGCATCAGCGCCATCCTGATGCTCGGCATAGCCACGCCCTCGCAGGGTTACGTGGCCGCGTGCTTCTTCGGAGGCGGCATTGGCGGCATCCTTACCGTGCTGCCGATCGCGTGGGCGGACTATTTCGGGCGCGCGAGCTTCGGCGCCATCCGCGGCGTTGCGCTCACCATGCAGGTGACGGCGCAGGCGGCGGGGCCGCTGGTGTCCGGACTGCTGCGCGACCTGACGGGCAACTACTACCTTTCGCTCGAATGCTTCGCCGCGCTGTCCTTCCTGAGCGTCCTGCTCGCCCTGCTCGCGCGCGCCCCGAAACCTCCAGGTGGAACCGCCGGCCCAGCCTGAGTGCGGCGGGCGGGATCAGGGGACTGGCTCGGCCCACTCGGCGCGGACATGGGGATCGGTCTCGCGCGAGAGGCGACGTTCCCGTGCCTGCGACCACTGCCTTGGCCCGGCAAGTCGCTGCAGCGCCCAGGCTGCCATGGCGCGCACCAGCGGCGACGCGTCTGCGAGCAGCCGCTCGACGGCGGGAAGAAGGTTGCGGTCGCCCGAGTTGCCGACGGCGATCAGGGCATTGCGGATCACGCGGTCGCGCCCCGTGCGCTTGACGGGCGTGCCGGCGAAGCGGGAGCGGAAGGCCGCGTCGTCCAGCATCAGCAGCTCCGCGAGCGGCAGCGAGTTGCCGGGACCGAGCGCGGCCAGGCGGGTGTTGCGGGCGGTCTCGGCGAACTTGTTCCACGGACACACGGCCAGGCAGTCGTCGCAACCGAACACGCGGTTGCCGATCGCTTCGCGGAACTCGGGCGCGATGTGGCCCTTGTGCTCGATGGTCAGGTAGGCGATGCAACGGCGCGCATCGAGCTGATAGGGCGCGGGAAACGCCTTGGTCGGGCAGATATCGAGGCAGCGGCTGCAGCTCCCGCAATGATCGGTCTCGGATGCGTCGGGCTCGATCTCGGCCGCGGACAGGATGGCGCCGAGGAACAGCCACGAGCCGAACTCGCGCGAGACGAGGTTGGTGTGCTTGCCCTGCCAGCCGAGGCCCGCGGCAGCTGCAAGCGGCTTCTCCATCAGCGGCGCAGTGTCGACGAACAGCTTGACGTCGGCGCCGCTGGCCTTGGCGAGGCTGTCGGCGACGCGCTTCAGGCCCGAGCGAACCACGTCGTGGTAGTCCTTGCCTTGCGCGTAGCAGGAGATGACCCCGCGACTGCGGTCGGCCAGGGCCTCCAGCGGATCGGTTGCCGGTGCGTAGCTCATGCCCAGCATGACGATCGAGCGCGCCTGGGGCCACAGCTCGAGGGGATGTCGGCGTCGCTCGGCCGTGGTCGCCATCCAGGCCATGTCGCCGTGGCGGCCCTTTTCCAGGAAGTCAGCAAGCCGCTCGCCCATATCCCGGCGGATGCCGACCGCAGTGGTCACGCGCGCGGCATCGAACCCGGCCGCACGGGCCTCCTCCAGCACGAGTTGTTTCAGATCGGTGGGCACCTTGTCCGTGAGTGGGTCAGCGTGTTGCGGCGAGGCCAAGATTAGAGGTGCAGAGCAGCCACAACCAGCATCGAAATTCGGCACTGTATTGGCCGGTGCTTGAGGCGCATCACTGTGAAGCGTAGTGGAGCGGAGCGCTGAATCTCACGATCTCGCCACTCACCACCTCACCCCCCGGAGGGGCCGGCATGTCGACCTGGCACGTGATCCTGCTCGGCCTGATCGAGGGGCTGACCGAGTTCCTTCCCGTCTCGTCGACCGGGCACCTGCTGCTGGCGGGCCATTTCCTCAACTTCAAGTCGCCCGGCAAGACCTTCGAGGTGCTGATCCAGCTCGGCGCCATCCTGGCGATCCTGTCGGTCTATTTCGGCAAGCTGATGCGGCTGCTGTTCGACCTGCCAAGCGATGCGCGCACGCGGCGGTTCGTGCTCGGCGTGCTGGTCGCGTTTCTGCCGGCGGCCGTGGTCGGCGCGACGCTGCACAAGTACATCAAGGGCGTGCTGTTCGAGGAGCCCTGGCTCGTGTGCACGACGCTGATCTTCGGCGGCATCATTCTGCTCGCCGTCGACCGCATGCAGCTCCAGCCCCGCTATCACGACGTGATGGACTATCCCGTCGCGACGTCGTTCCTGATCGGGCTCGCGCAGTGTCTCGCATTGGTGCCGGGCGTATCGCGCTCCGGCGCAACGATCGTGGCGGCGCTCCTGCTCGGTTCGGACAAGCGCGCCGCCACGGAATTCACCTTCTTCCTGGCGATGCCGACCATGGCGGGAGCATTCGCCTACGACCTCTCAAAGAACTGGGCGAACCTGTCGCCAGAGGACATCAAGGGCATTGCGCTCGGCTTCGTCGTCTCCTTTATCGCCGGCGCCATCGTCGTTCGCTATCTCCTCGGGTTCGTCAGCCGGCACGGCTTCGCGCCGTTCGCCTGGTGGCGCATCATCGTCGGCGGCATGGGCCTCGGCGCACTCGCCGTGCTCGGCTGAACGAACCTTTCTGGCGTCACTGCGTGTCCTGACCGAGAGCGGTCGGGCTTGTCATGGCAACCGTGTCCATGGCCGCCGCCTCGCTCAGCACGTTGCAGGCCGAGGTGAAGTCCGACGGCTCGGCGCTGACATGGCCGACGAACTGGTCGTAGTAGTCCTCGGGCACCGTGACGTTGCCGACCTTGGGGATCTGCACCCACACGTAGGGCCGGCCCCAGTTGCGCTCGACGAACGGATCGAACTTGCAGGCCGAGTCGGCGGCGGCAGAAAGGTTGGCCGGTTCCGGCGCCGTCTTGGCGGTAAAGCGGTAGGACGCATTCTGCGGCATCGGCTTGCGCACGCGCACAATCTCGTCCTCCTCCTCGACCGCCGCATACGACAGCAGACGGATGCAGCCGTCGTAGTCGTCGGCCTCCACGTAGCTCACGAAGCGGTCGTAGTAGAGCTCCGGGATCGTCATATAGCCGATGCCGGCGACCGCGACCCAGAGGAAGGCCTTCTTCCAATGGCGTTGGACGAAGGGCGACAGCTTGTGGGCGAACTGCGGCTTCGGCGCCTTCATCAGCGTGAGCTTGGGCTTGAAGTTCTGCATCGGCACGCCAACGCGGCCCTTGAGAGCAGCGGTGGCCATGACCGGCTTGAACACCGGGAGCTTCCCGGCCTTGCCCAGCTTTAAGTGCGATCCGCCGCCGCTCAACAGCACCGGCGAGATGCCCTTCTTGAGCAGGGGCTTGGTCGTGACGAGCTTGGGCGTGTCCTTTTTGGTGATGACCTTGAGCTTGGGTGCATCCTTCTTGGTGAAGACCGGCTTCTTCTCGATCTTCTGCACGCGCTTCATGTGCCTGAGCGCGTGCGACTGCTTGGGCGCGGTCTTGACGACCAACGGCTTCTGGACCTTGCGGACCATCAGCTTGCGCTCGGCCGCACCTGCGGGTGTCGCATCCACCATCGTGACCGCCAGGGCGGCCGCGATTGATGCCGATGCCAGGATCCTCATTCTCATCTGCGTAGCTCCTTGTTTTGGGCCTGACGCAGCAGCCGCGCGCGGCGATCGGCAAAGCGTGCCGCTACGCGCGACGACATCGCGGGCAGACCATGGGTCTGCTGCCGAGTTCACTACTTTGTAGCAATCGCTTCTGTTCCGCACGTAACACGCACGGAAATATCCTCCGACGTCGGCTCAGGCCGCGTGGACGGCAGGCTCGGTCAGCACCGAATAGATCGTCGCGCGATCGCGCGAGGCCCGCAGCCGATCGATCGAGGCCGGTTCGCGCAGCACCCTGGAGATGCGGGCCAGGGCCTTGAGGTGATCGGCGCCGGCGTGCTCGGGCGCCAGCAGCAAAAAGATCAGGTCCACCGGCTCGTCGTCGAGGGCCTCGAACTCGATGGGGTCCTCCAGTCGCGCGAAGACGCTGACGATCCGCTGCAGCCCCTGGACGCGCCCATGGGGGATGGCGATGCCGCGGCCGATCCCGGTGGAGCCCAGCCGCTCGCGCTGCAGGAGCGTGTCGAGGATGGCCCGCTCGTCGAGCCCCGTGAGCTTGGCTGCACGCTGCGCCACGGCCTGCAGCGCCTGCTTCTTGCTCTTGGCCTTCAGCTCCGGAAATATTGCATCCGGCGCTATGAGATCGCTCAGATCCATTGACCGTCTCTTGTTGTCCGGGCCCGACGCTCGAGCGTCTCTTGACCCTTATTGCTCGTGCATCTTCCGTGCCGCCGTCGGCACCCACGACCGGGCAAAAGCGCATGCGACCGGCCCGGAACCGGCTCTGGGGCGACTACGGCGCCCACCTATATGAGTATCCCCCGAGGATTCGCCATAACGAGAGGTTGTCAGCGGGTCGTCTGGTGCGTCCCTCCTGGTCCAACCTCAACAGCCTCCCCAAAAAAAACCCGCCGCGCCTGGCTACTGGACCAGCCATCAGCTGGCGGCGCAGGATCACTTGGCACGGGTTGCAGAGCGGCGCGGAAACTAGATCAGCAACCTTGCCCTGTCAAACAAGGTTGCGTCACCTCCTGTTGCAGAGAAAAACAGGCGGTGGGGCGGCCATTTTTGGGGCTCGGCCAGGGTGGTCGGGCCTGTTCCGAGGTGGCGCCAGCCGACCTGCTCAGTTGCCGAGTCGGGCCGCCATCTGCTTCTCGCGCCGGCGCTGCACGGAGGAGGGGATGCGCAGCGCCTCGCGGTATTTGGCGACAGTGCGGCGAGCGATGTCGATGCCGTCCTGCTTCAGCTGTTCGACGATCTTGTCGTCGGAAAGCACGCCGCCGACCGTCTCGGCCGCGATCAGTTGCCGAATGCGATGGCGCACGGACTCGGAGGAGTGCGATTCCTCCCCGTCCGCGGAGGCGATGGCGGAGGTAAAGAAATATTTCAGCTCGAACACCCCGCGCGGCGTCGCCATGTACTTGTTGGAGGTGACGCGGCTCACCGTCGATTCGTGCATGGAGATGGCATCCGCCACCGTCTTCAGATTGAGCGGCTTGAGGTGCTCGATGCCGTGCGTGAGAAAGCCGTCCTGCTGGCGCACGATCTCCTCCGCCACGCGCAGGATGGTGCGGGCGCGCTGGTCGAGGCTCTTGACCAGCCAGTTGGCGTTCTGCAGGCATTCCAGGAGATAGTCGCGGTCCTTCGGCAGCTGCGCGGTTTTGGACACGGTCGCGTAGTAGCTGCGGTTGACCAGCACGCGCGGCAACGTGTCGTTGTTGAGCTCGACCAGCCAGCTGCCGTCGTGGGCCGGACGTACGCTGACGTCTGGCAGCACGGGCTGAATCTGGACGGTGCCGAACCGCAGACCGGGCTTCGGGTTCAGGCCCTTGATCTCGGAGATCATGTCGGCGAGCTCCTGGGCATCGACGCCGACGGCCCGTTTCAGCGCCGCGAGGTTGTGGCTGCCGAGGAGGGTCAGGTTGTCGAGGAGCCTGGCGATCTGGGGGTCGTAGCGGTTGCGGTCCTCGAGCTGCAGGGCGAGGCATTGGGCAAGATCGCGGGCGAACACGCCCGGCGGATCGAAGCCTTGCAGCTCGGCCAGCACCTTGTCGACCAACCCTGCCGGAGCGCCCAGCCTCTCGGCGAGATCGCCGAGGTCGCCGCGCAGATACCCGGTCTCGTCCACCATGTGGATGAGATGGGCGCCAATCAGGCGCTCGGCGGGGTCCGTGAGGGCAACGTGCAGCTGCTCGGTCAGGTGATCGGCCAGGGACTGGCCGGCCGCGACGTAGTCCTCGAGGTTGCTCTCCTCGCCGCCGAAAGCATTGCTCGTGCGCTGTCGCACGGAGGCCCACCCGCCGACATCGCCGCCGGCACCGTTGAGAGCGGGCGCTGCGTTCGCGCCAGCCGCCTCGTGCGCATCACTGTTGTGGGGGAACGCGTCGCCAGCGGCGGCCCACTCGCGATCATCGCCTTCGTCGCCGTCGGAGTCGCCGCTGCGCGGCTTGGTTTCTCCCTCAGGGCCGGGCTCGGGAGCTACCGCCTCGGCCTCCAGCAGCGGGTTGCGCTCGACCTCCGCCTCCACGAACGAGCACAGCTCGACGTTGGACAGTTGCAGCAAGCGAATTGCCTGCTGCAGCTGGGGTGTCATCACCAGCTGCTGGCCTTGCCTCAGCTCCAATTTCGGCAAAAGCGCCATGATGGCCCCAATCGTCCCCAGGACGTGTCATGGGGTCAAGGTATAAGGTCGCCGCATTAATTGAACATATCTCCTAGGTAAACCCGCCGTACATCTTCATTGGCTATGATTTCCTGGGGGTTACCGTGGGTTAGCACCTGCCCGTCGTAGATGATGTAGGCCCGGTCGACAAGGCTCAGCGTCTCGCGAACGTTGTGGTCGGTGATGAGCACGCCGATGCCCCGGCCCGTGAGCTGACGCACGAGCTGCTGGATGTCACCGACGGCCAGCGGATCGATGCCGGCGAACGGCTCGTCGAGCAGCATGAACGAGGGGCGGGACGCCAAGGCGCGCGCGATCTCGCACCGCCGTCGCTCGCCGCCTGACAGAGCCAGCGACGGGGATTTGCGCAGGCGCGTGATGTTGAACTCCTCCAGCAGCTTGTCGAGCTGCTCCTTGCGCCGCTTGCGGTTGGATTCGGTGAGCTCCAGCACCGCCATGATGTTCTGCTCGACCGTGAGGCCGCGGAAGATCGAGGCCTCCTGCGGCAAATAGCCGATCCCCATGCGGGCGCGCCGGTACATGGGCAGTCGCGTCACGTCGTAGCCGTCCAGGGTGACCTTGCCGGCATCGGCCGGGACCAGGCCGGTGACCATGTAGAACACCGTGGTCTTGCCGGCACCGTTGGGCCCCAGCAGGCCCACCGCCTCGCCCCGGCCGGTGGCGAGGCTCACGCCCTTCACGACCAGGCGGCTGCGGTAGGACTTCTTGACGTTTGCAACCGTCAGCCAGCCCTTGCCGCCGTGGACCGGATCGAACGCCTCCAGCCCCCTGGCCTGGCCGTTG
Source organism: Hyphomicrobiaceae bacterium (assembly GCA_041288195.1). GTDB lineage: Bacteria > Pseudomonadota > Alphaproteobacteria > Rhizobiales > Hyphomicrobiaceae > AWTP1-13. The sequence goes on along the minus strand of JBGGME010000025.1, from coordinate 411 downwards.
CCCGGCCGGCGCGCGCGTCCGCCAGGCGGCCCGCCCGCATCTACCTTCTTGGCCAGGAATGGGAACAGCTTCATTGCCGTCAATTGCTCCGCAGCACCGGGCTGGCGCTGGTGCTCGGCTCCCACCCATTGTCCTTCTTGGCGCCATCGGGAAGCACCTTCTTGATCACCTCCTTGGCCTTCTCCTGCGCCTCCTTGGGGTAGAACAACAGGCATTGTTTGCCGGGGGGACAGGCGCGCCCCGTAGGCGATTGGGCACCGAGCACAGCGACCGGGTCGCCCGTGAAGGCGGGTGCAGCGCTGGTGGCCGGCGACTGCGCCGCGACCGTCTCCGACTCGAGCTCGTAGCGGTACATGCCGGTGTTGAGGTCGATCTTGAGCCGCGGCCCCTCGGCCACGTCCTTGCCCCGCG